>NZ_CP053845.1:0-339699 GCF_013201975.1 Campylobacter sp. CCUG 57310 | reverse complement strand
CAAGTTGTTGCAGGACATAAGTCGGCACCTTAAAGTTTACACTATTACTACGCTACTAGATACAACCTTTATTTTAATTGTCATAAATTTATAAAAACAAACAATATATAACTTAAAATATATTAATCCAAAAAGATAAACATACAGATTTAAAATCTGCATGTCGAAATAAAACACGCAGATCTTTAATTTTTAAATGGGTACCATATTGGGTGCCATCTATTTAGACATTTTTAGCAATTATAATAAACTTATATAAAACTTAGAAAAGCGTATTTTAGGGCTTTGTAAATCAAAATAAATCTTAAGAAATGCTTAGTAGTTCGATTCTGCCTCTAACCACCATTTTCTTTTTAATCCTTTTATTTTTTACTTCAAAGCTTGAAAATTTAATCATATAATCTTTTAAATATGGTTTGTATATTTAAACAAATTTTTCTAATTATGGTTACCTTGTTTGAAATAATTTATGCAGTTAAATTTACCTTGCCCCTAAATTTAGGCAAGGTAAGCTAAAGATGATAGTTAAAATTTATTTTTCTTTACATCGGCAAGGATGTGTTTAGACATATTTTCAACTTCGATAGTAATAGAGTTTGTGTTGTTAACTATCTCGACATTTTGTTTTGTCAAGTTATCCACATTTACAACGGCTTCGTTTATCTGATTTATAGCATCGGTTTGCTCTTTGATGCTCTCACTCATCTCGTTTATGCCTTGAGCTAGCACATTTGTATTTGCCTCTATCTCACCAAGACTCTTTTGAGTTCGCTCGGCTAGCTTTCTAACCTCATCTGCAACTACGGCAAAGCCTCTTCCGTGCTCCCCTGCACGAGCCGCTTCTATGGCTGCATTTAATGCTAGCAAATTTGTTTGATCGGCGATGTCGCGGATGATAACGATGATATTTTTTATATCTTCGCTTTGTCTTATTACATCTTGTGTTTTTTGAGATATTGCAGACATTGACGAGCTCATCTGCTCTACGGCAGCCGCACTCTCTTGCAAGCTATTTGCCTGAGATCTTGCGCTTTTATTCAGGGTATCGACATACTCTTTAAGAGTATTTGATTTTTGCTGCAATAGATCAGATTGGTTAAGGCTAGAGCTAAGCATTTTTGAAATTTCGTCTCCAAGATGGTTTATTTTATCTATCATCTCTTTTGTATCGCCGACCAGCTCGCTGCTATCTAACCTTTTTGTAAAGTCGTTAGTGCTATATGTATTAAGGGTATCTACTATGCGGTTTATATTTTTAGCAAGTCCTTCCAGCATAGCGTTAAGAAGCGATTTCAGCTCGTCTAATTTTGGATCGTTTGCATTGGCTTTGATAAGCCCTCCCAAAAGTCCGCTCTTAACTTCTTTAACAATCTTAGAAACATCCTCGGTAAAGACCGCATCTTGCCTAATTCCCGCCTCAATGGTTTTGATATTATCATTAATCATATCGGACATAGCACCAAATTCATCTTTGGATTTTATGCCTATCGTCTCAACCTTGTCTGTTTTATGGTTGATAAATTTAAAAAATTCCTCAAGACCTTTTTCGATAATGCTAAGCGGTTTTAGCTGATTTTTTGTATAAAACCAGATGAGAACTAAACATACCACAATGATCGGAAATACTATAGATAGTATAGATGTCATTATATCAGTCGCCAATGCAGTGATATTTTCTTGTGGAGTTACAAGACCAAGCGTCCAACCTGTTTCTTGCATTTTTAAAAGCGTTATACTGCTTTTATTTTTTAGTATCTCGTCATTATTAACCGAGATATTCGCGATATCTTGCAAATTTAATACATGTGGTTTTATCTGCTCTAAAAACTTAAATTTACTAGCCAGCGTATCAAAATTTATTAGCTCTTTATCCGCTAAATTTGGAAAATACAAGACATTATTATCGCTATCAAGCATAAAAACATAAGCTATCTTGGATTCTACTTCGCTTGTTAAATACCCTTGTTTGCTTAAAAAATCCTCTATACCGACCAATGAGTAATCAACAGTAACCACACCCTCAAAATTTGAGTTGTTAAAATATGCAACACTGCAAGTTACTATATTTACTTTTGATACGGGATCTTGATAAGCGCTTGACCATGTACATTTGTTTTGCCTAACATTTACCACATCCTTATACCAGTCATCGTTATGATAATCCGGAGTCTGATCGCTATTATATCCCTCGTCATAATCCAGCTTATTTGCGTTTCTAACCCAGAAAAAGCTTCGTTTTTTCTCGCTAGGGCTAAATTTATATGGCTCAGGCCAAATTCCTCCTCCTGCTATAGCTAAATTTCCGTCATTGTTTATTACATTTTCTCCGACTAGTTTAAATGTATCTATATCATGAGGGAGTTTTTCGACGGCTTTTGCTAGATTTGTCGTTACTCCTTGGATGCTTTCTAAAGATAAAGCGATATCACCGATTGCCGAGCGACCTATCTCGTTTATAAGATTTAAACTCTCTTTTTGTACCTTTGGAACAGCAACAAGCTGTATGATAAGCACGATACTAATGGCAATTGCTATCAAAGTAGTAGCAATTGCTACGCTTAATTTATTAAATACACTAAATTTCATAAATACCCTTTTATAACAAATATCAAATTTTACGTGATTCCTAATTATAGCAGATAAATAAAAAAAGAGTTAGGCTGTTGCTATTATATTATTTTTTTAAGATTTATGAATATTATCTTGTGCTTATATTTATATCAAGAATAAATCAAATGATGGCTTCTACACCCTACTCCACTCTATCTTCTTGCCAAAGCTAAGTGCGTTGTTAGTAAATTTTATCCAGTTTAAATTTATAGCGTAAATTTGCGGATTCATAGCAAGTGCGTAGGGAAATCGTTTAAAATAAATTTTGCGCTCATCTTCGCTTGCATTGCTCATCACACCCTTAAATTGCACGCCTTTTATATTGCCCACTATCTTTGTATCAAGTGCAATGGTGCCTGCAACCTCACTTGAAATTTCAAGCGCTTTAATGTGAGTCGTTTTATCATCTCCGGCTACAATAAGACTAAAATTCTCTCTATCAAAAGCATAAAAACAGCTTGCCGCGTAGGGTTTAGCTTCACTTATCACCGCAAGGCTAAGCAGATGCATCTTGCTTATAAATTTTAAAATTCTCTCATCCATTAGCTTAAAAATCCCGCAAAAAATGCCGAAACTTGAGTGAAATTTAGCGTTATGTAAGATACGATCAATATCCAAAAAGCAAGCAAAACAAGCTCAATTTTTAAGAAATTTCCATCAAATTTTTTAAATGCTAAAGTCGCAGCAAGTCCGCCTAAAACGCCGCCGATTAACGAAAAATAGTGAATCGCGGATGGTTTTACAAATTTAGGCAAAAGATCTTTAAAAAATAGCGCAAACATAACAAACGCAAGCAAATTTGCAAGCAGCAGATAATAAGCGATAACCGGAATTTGCGGATAGAATTTATGCAGGATAAAACTCAGACAAGTTATCGCAATAAGCGCAAAAACTCTCGCTCCAAAGCAGCACATTTTAAGCCTTTTTGTTTAATTTTACAAAATTTGGTATTAAGTTTGGTTGAGATTTGACGATTTAAAAAACAAAAAGGATTTTTATGCAGATTAATTCAAGTTACGCAAATTTCAACAATTTCGACTTTAGCTTTAAAACTAGCAGCGGAGATCAGATCAAATTTTCGATGTACGACAATAAAAGCGTTGAATACGAAAGCTCTCGCTCCTCAAACGCTCAAAGCCACTCTTTGACGCTAACGCACGAGTATGGATATAGCTTTTCTTATGTCGGAAACGGGCTTGATGAAAACGATAAAAAAGAGCTAGCTAAAGCGCTTGAAAGTATTGCTCCTAAAATAGACGAGTTTATGAAAAACGTAAAAGCGGGCGAAAGTCCTGCATTTACTAAACTCACAAACCTTGCAAACAGCCTTAAAAAAGAGCTTCCTGCCGTCAAAGATATAAATCACAAAAATTTCGTCAGCGAAGGCACTCTAAGGCTATTTGACGAACTGCTAAAGCAAAATAAGGCTGACTTAAACCTGCTTGAAACTTCCAAAAAGCTATTTGACAATTTAATCGAGCAGCTTGACAGCTTCAAGCTATACGTTTAGTCTAAATTTAGCGTTTGCAATGTAGCTGTTATTAAATTTTCGTTATAATCTCGCAATTTGAAAATAAGGAAATTCTTATGAATGCGCAAGAGATGATAACTCAAATGCTAAATTTACAGCAAATTTTAAACGACGAAACCAACGGCATAGGCTGGGAAGAAGGCATAAATAAAAACGGCAAGCTTATAAACTGGAGACGCTGCATATATATGGAGTGCGCCGAGCTCATAGACAGCTTTGCATGGAAGCACTGGAAAGACATAAACGCGCCTACGAACAAAGAAAATTTACGCGTTGAAGTTGTTGATATCTGGCACTTTTTGATGAGCCTTATGCTTGAACAATACAAGATAAAAAATTTAGGAGATATAACTAAGCTAAGCGAAGATATTTGCGCTTCAAGCGGATTTAACGAATTTTGCAAAGACGCTTACAATATCGAAGACGAGAGCATTTATGAGGTGATGAACGACATAGAGATGCTCATACACAAATCAAGCGGATTTGAATTTCAGCTGTTTGACCTGCTTAAAGTGTATTTTGCGATGAGCCTAAAATGCGGCGTAAATTTACACTCGCTATATGAATGCTACATCGGCAAAAACGTGCTCAATCGCTTCCGCCAAAATAACGGCTATAAAGACGGCTCATATAAAAAAGTCTGGAACGGCAAGGAAGATAATGTCGTCATGAGCGAAATTTTAAAGCTAAATTTAAACGGCATAGACGAGATATATGAAGCCCTTAAGACAGAGTATAAAAAAGTAAAATGATAAAGAATTTTAACCTCGCCGTTAAGGACTTCTTAACGGCTAAATTTCTTATCCTTTCGACCCTGCCGCTTGTGCTTAGCATTATTATTTTAGGTGCGCTTATGATATTTGGCGGTAAGGAAATTTACACAGCCTTAAGCATGGGTGCCGCAAGCGGGGATTTTAGCTTTTTAGACGAAAGTGCTCATCCTTATATCACCGCGATTTTATCATACGGCGTTACGAAGTGGATAGTTTCTGCTCTCTTTTATCTAACGGGTACATTTTTCGTGCTTATACTTTCGGTTTTTATAGCACTCATCGTGGCCGGGTTTTTAACTCCGGTTGTAACTGACGAGATAAACAAAAGACACTACAAACTGCCCAAATTTGAAACCATATCGCTAGCCAGATCACTAAAACTTATGGCGATCGTAATAGGCAAATTTAGCCTGCTTTTTCTCATAAGCCTCCCGCTTTTATTTGTGCCGGTCTTAAATTTATTCATCATAAACGTGCCGTTTTTTTATCTTTACTATTCGCTTTTATTTATCGATATCGGCTCAAATACGCTTAGCAAAAACCGATTTGAGATAGCTCTACTTGACATGGGCGGATACGAGTATAAATTTACCGCTCTTATATTTTATCTGCTTTGTTTGATACCGCTTGTCGGGCTGTTTTTGCAAATTTTCTTTGTGATTTACTTTTCGCACTTTTTCTTTCAAAAAGAGCAAATTCATCTTTAAATTTGCTACAATTTGCATTGACTTAAGTCATCTTGGCTTTTTCAATTTCAAGTTAAAATAAGCAAAATTTCAAAAAGGATTTATAATGAAAATAAACGGAATGTATGTGTGTAACGTCTGCGGAATAACCAGCGAAGAAAACTCAAACGCCGTATTTATCCATGCCCACAAAAACGGTCAAGAAGTTGAAATTTGCGCCGCTTGCATTCCAAGCGTAGTGCATGGCTCAGGAGTAGTCGTTAAGTCAAACGAAGAGTTGCTTGACGATATGGACTAATCTCAGGATGGAAGATGGCAACTTGCACTACCACCTCAAAGATAAACTGCGATATCAAAAGAGTTTGGCAAGTTGTTACTTCTTTTAAAGAGTGTGCGTGGCGCAGCGATCTAAAAGAGACTAAAATTTTAGATGAAACTCACTTTGTAGAAATTTCAAAAAACTCTCGCCAAACAAATTTTAAAATCACTCTTTCTAAGCCTCACGAAAGGCTTGAGCTTAAGATAGAAAATGAGAGTATAAAGGGAACTTGGATCGGAATTTTCAAAGAAGAAAACTCGCAAACTATCTTAAATTTCACAGAAAACATAAAACCTAAAAATATACTTCTAACACCGATTTTATATCTTTATCTAAAAAGACAGCAAAATTTGTATATTTCAGACTTAAAAAGAGCTTTAAAATAAAAACAGGATGAAAGCTCATCCTGTAAATTTAACCCCAAAGTTTCCTAAAATTTAACTTCAGCAGAAAGCATGAATGTCCTGCTATCACCTAAAGATAGCCCGTTAGCTACACCCAAAACGCTTGAGCTAGTACCTGCGCCGTCTGCGCTTGCAGGATACATACCCGCCCAGTATTTTTTATTAAACACGTTATTTACGTTAAACCTTATCGTAGTTTGCTTGCCAAGTAGCGCCTTACTAGCATATCTTACGCCCAGATCGGTTACAAAAAAGCTCGGAGTGGACTGAGTGTTTAAATCATCCAAATACATCTTGCCCGTATAGTGGAAATTCGCGCTCAATGCAAGCTTATTGGTATTTGGCACTACATAATCAAATAACAAATTTGAATTTACTTTAGGCACACCGTTTACGACTTTATCATGTGCATCTTTTAGCAAAGGATTTTTAAATTTAGGATCTATCAAAGCCACTCCGCCAAACACGCTCAAATCATTTGTAAGCTTTCCGCCCGCCATAAATTCAAAGCCGTGATTAACCTGCTCGCCATACATTCCCCAAGTGCCGCTACTAGTGCTTTGATACGCAATCGGTCTTTGTATCTTAAAGACTGCGGCACTAAGATCAAGCTCGCCTACTCTGGTTTTGGCTCCAATTTCGTATTGTTTGCTTCTATATGGCTTTAGTATAGTTATAGAGCCGTCTAAATTGTTTTTTTGCTCACCCTCAAGCAAGCTATCTGCATAAGTTATATAAAAGCTAATATTTTCGCTAGGTTTATAAATAAGACTTGCACCGTAGCTAAGTCCTGATTCATCGTAAGTCTTTTTAAGCGGATCTGCGGTCTTTCCTACGCCTCTTGACTTAATTTTCATCCATGCATTTGAAGCGCTAAGTAGCAAACTAAAATTTTCATTTATGGTTATATTATCAAGCAATGATACATTAGTCATATAAGACTCGCTCAGCTTATATAGTCCCGAACCTCTCGTTGCGGTCGTATTTGGGAAAATTTTTGGATCGTTGATATTAGCAGAGCCGATAAGCTTGGTCGTGCTTGTATTTTTATATCTTACCTGATCGTATCTGTATCCATTTAACTGGACACTAAAATCGTGATTTAACCCCCAAGTATCAAAATCGGTAACCGCCTTTAAATACGCACTTGGAAGATCAAACCTATAAGCAGCAGTCGCTCCGCCGCTATGATAAGTATCGTAATTGCCGTTTTTGTCTTTTATCCTATTTACTATACTGTGAATATCGCGATCAGCCCTTTGCCATGCAAATCCACCTTCAAAATACCAATCCTCAAGCGGATAGTATTTAAATTTGGCACTAAGCATAGTCGTTTTTAGCTTCATACCGCCGTACGGTTGCCCAAGCCCTTGTGTCTTGTTATCCACCGCTTTAGGCAAAGTTAGATCACTTCTTATCCTGCCGTCTTTTACATATAAAGCAAATAGTCCTGCAAAACCACGAGTGTTGTGTTCATAGTAACTTGCTGCCGTTTCAAAAGTAAGCGCATCGGTCGGATAAAACTCAAGCACCGCGCTGGCAAGTCTGCGCTGATAATTACTGCCTTTTACCTGTTTGGCTCCGTCTGATCCGTAAAATACAGTTCTATAGCCAAATTTTTCAAATTTCATCGAGCTATCAAGTCCGAGTCCAAAATTTGAGCGGCTCGTATAATCACTCCAAATCGTGTGTTCGTTATCTACCGGACGCTTTCTGGTGTAATTAAAGGTTCCAACCGGTCTTTGAGAGCCGTAAAGCGAGCCTGCTATGCCGTTTTGAATTTGCAAGCTTTCAAACATAGCCATAGGAATAGCCGTAGTTGAAACCGAGTAAAAGCCGTCCCAAAATACATTTCCCACAACGCTTCCTTCAAATCCGCGAGTTTGAGGACGCCCAACTGTTGTGCCGCCGCGCATTTGCACTTGAGCCGACGGGAAGTATTTCACCGCTTCTTCAAAGCCGGTTACGCCTTGATGATTCATCGTCTCTTTGGTGATAGTATTTATCTGATAGGGAAGATTGATAACCTTTTTGCCCGATAAAATTCCGTTTTGAACGTTTTTGGTTAAAAAGCCCTCGTCTATTCCGCTTTCGCTAATGTTATCGCCGACACTATTTATCTCTACGGCTTCAAGTTTAATACTTTCAGCTGCACTTAAATTTAGCGATAAAGCCAAGCACGAACACGCCACAATAGAGATGAAACTCTTTTTACTCCTCTCTTTCATCAGAACTCCTTGGATTAAATTTCAATTAATATATCATTTTATATTTTATAAACTCTTGAATAAATAGCACTTTAAAAAATAAAATTATTATTTCATATTTTAAAGCGGATAAGTTAAGCAACAATTTCGCTTTACGCTCTCAACAAAGCTCACATCAAGCGCAGTATCGTAAAGCCGGCTTAAATTTTCGCTTTTGATTATCTCATTTACACTTCCGCACTCGACCTCTCCGCCGTTTTTCACAAGTGCTACAACTCCGCCAAGCAAGATAGCAAAGTCGGGATTATGAGTAGTTAGAATTATCGTGTAGCCCTTTTCAAGTAGCCATTTTGCCATCTTTAAAAACTTATACTGGTTGCCAAAATCAAGCGCTGACGTAGGCTCATCAAATATGATGAGTTCAGGCTCGGCGGTAAGGGCTCTAGCGATAGAACTCATCTGTTTTTCTCCTCCGCTCATTTGAGTTATAAATTTGCTCTCAAGATGGCCGATACCAAGCATTTGGATGTATTTTTTAGCCGTTTCGTAGTCCTCTTTTGCAGGCTTAGCAAAAATTCCAAGATGAGCCGCCCGACCCATTGTGATGTATTCAAGCGCGCTGTATTCGTACTCGCAAACCTCGCTTTGCGCCACATACGCCATAAGCTTAGCTCGCTCTTTGTTACTCATATCAAGCACATTTCGTCCATTGAGCATAACCTTGCCCGAATTTGGCTTAAGCGCGCCGCTCATAAGACCAAGCATAGTTGATTTGCCAGCACCATTTTTACCAAGCACGGTTAAAATTTCACCCTTTTTAAGGCTTAAATTTACGTTTTTAAGACGCCCTGCACCGTTTGGATAGGCAAAATTTAGATCGATTATCTCAAGCATCAAACAACCCTTTTGTTTTTAAAAAGCACCCAGATGAAAAATGTCGTGCCGATAAAGCCCGTAAGCACGCCAAGAGGCACTTCACTCACACTCATCGTGCGAGCCAAAGTATCAACGATAACCAAAAAAATCGCACTCATAAATATGCTTGCCGGTATGCTTCTTGAGTTATCGGCACCTACTAGCATGCGCGCAAGATGAGGCATCAAAAGCCCTATCCAAGCCACTATACCGCTTATGCAAACGCTACTTGCGGTAAGCAATGTCGCGCAAACTATGATGACGCCTCGCTCAAGTGCGACGTTTACGCCAAGCCTAGCCGCGCCAAGATCGCCAAGCGAGAGCAAATTTATCCGCCAGCTCATAAGCATGAGCAAGATCACGCAAACCACCATGACAGGAGCAAGCACGTATAAATTTGACACATCTACCTTAGCCAGGCTTCCAAGCTGCCAATAAACGATGTCGGCTAGCTTGGTTTCTGGGTCTGCGATGTATTTTAAAAAGCCGATTATAGACATCATGAGTCCACTTACGATGACACCTGAAAGCACGAGCATCAAGGTGCTTGCTCGACCCATAAGCTTTGGTATGCTTAGCGTCATGCCAACGGCGATCAGCCCACAGACAAACGCCATAGCCTGAATACCAAGCAGTGAAAAATCAAGTAGTATCGCACTAGCCGCACCCACGCAAGCGCCCGCCGAGACACCAAGCAGATCGGGGCTTACAAGCTGGTTTCTAAAAACTCCTTGATACGCGGTGCCGCTTACTCCAAGCGCAGCCCCTACCAAAATCGCTGCCACTATGCGAGGAAGGCGAATTTGCGTAACGACGTTATAGATATTTTGAGGTATCTCAAGCTCAAATCCAAGTAAAGCCAGCATAGAGCGTGCCACATCGCTAAAGCCTACGCTAAATCTACCTATGCCAAGTGCTAAAATCGCCGTTATAAAAGTAAGCGAGACAAGCAAGATGAGCGTAAATTTAAAAGAAGTTCGCTTTTTTGTAATATTTAAATTCAAGGCTAGCCTTTTAAAGCAAATTTAGCAAATCGAATTTGAAAAACACTAACTGCAAACATAGGCAGTGCAAGTAGTGCAAAAAGCCATGCAAAGTCATACACCATACCTCTTTCATTCAACACAAAGCAGAGTAAAACGACTATCATAAGCTCGCCAAAAGGCATTATGAAAAGATTATAAAAAACTTTTATATCCGTTTTAAAATGAGTAAATTTCAAATATAAAAACGACACGATAGAAGGAGTAAAAAATAGAGCAAACAATAGTAAATTTTTGTTCAAACCAAAATAAAAATTCAATAAATTTAAATTTTCAGAGCTATAAAATAAAGAAGTCATGCAAGATAGCACTACCGCTAAAATAGCTCCACCGATTATGAAATATTTAAAAGCCGGCTTTTCGTAACTAAATTCTCGCATAAGCTTCTCGTTTTTATAAATTAGGTTAAATTTGAACTATTTACCCTCAGGACTTAGCCCTTTTAAGATGTAGCCAAACTCCTCGTCGCTTAGTTCGTAGTCCATAAATTGCTTATAAAATTTCTTAGTTTCAGCCATCATGTCGATATTTTGAAACTTCTCAGGATGCAAGGTTTTAGCCGCCCAAAGTATTTGAAGAGCACCTTCTGAGCCATATCTATCCCAGCTAAAAACTCCGCTTGGATTTCCATAAACTCGCTTATCTTTAACCCCTTTTAATCCCGAAAACGCTACGTCTTTATAGATTTTTTCAACCGCCTGCTCGTTTTTAACCCCTCCAACGATGATTACGTCAGGATCTGCTTTGATGATCTCTTCGGCGGTTATTTCTATCATGTTGCCCTCTTTTTCAATAGCGTTAACTCCGCCTGCAAGCTCGATCCACTCGTTTATGATAGTCTTTTTGCCATCAACTTTTAACAAATTTGTACCGTTTAGTATGTGAAGCACTTTTGGACGATCGGTAGCTGAAATCTTACTCGTGATATCATTTACTAGCTTAAAATTTGAGTCAAAATAGTCGTTAAACTCTTTAGCCTTACTAATTGCATTGTTGCCGATTATCTCAGCTGTCATCATCACACTTTTTTTCATATCGTCATAGTTTGTAAAAAGCGCGTAAAATACGTTAAATCCATGTTTAACTAGCTCTTCGCGGTAGTTTTTGTTTGACACGATGATAGCATCAGGAGCCAGCTTTACGAGCTCTTCTATCTGGATATCGTTGCCGTTTAGTGAGGCTGGAATTTGTGCGATAGGCTTATAGATGTGTGCAAACCACTTGTTTTGCTTGATCTTATCGGTAGTTGCTACGATCTTGTCCGCACCGCCTACCGTTAGGATCATCTGGTTATTTGCGTGCCAAAGAGCGGCGATTTTTGTAGTTACGGCAGGAATTTTTACCTCATTTCCAGCCATATCTTTTACGCTTCTAAATTCGCTTGCATTTAGGCTTAAAAGCCCTAAAATAAGTAGAGAAACTAAGCTTAGTTTTTTCATAATATCTCCTTTATATAATTCAATATATAAAAGAAATATTACAAAAATGCATATTAAAATTAGCTGTAAATTTAAAACCCGTGCAGCCTCTTTAACTCTTCATCAATCGGCTTTTTAACTCCGTCTTTTGTCACACTTACGTAGGTTGCGATCGCGCTTGTTACGTGTATGCACTCGCGAAAGCCGTCTTTATTTAGCCTTTGAGCTGTTACTTCTATCTGCGTTTTTATCGATGTTTTGCCCACTGCAAGAATTTTAGCGTAGCAGCTAACCACATCACCGATAAAAACAGGCTCTTTAAAAATAACCTCTTGCATAGATATCGTCACAACTCTCTCAGGCGCTACCTCACGAGCAGCCGTAGCTCCCGCAAGGTCGATTTGACTCATTATCCAACCGCCAAATATATTACCCGCAGAGTTTGTATCCTTTGGTAGCGCAACTACTTTTATGCGCGGTTCTCCCATAGCCTCTATCACACAATCTCCTTTTTGTATATTTCGTTCGCTCTTTCTTGCCATCTTTCCCACTCGCCGCTATTATCGATCTCATTGCCGATTTTTTGGTACAAATCAAAGTAAAATTTGACAAATTCTCTTACATTTTCATCTTTTGGCAGATAGCTTTGTCCGTCAGGTTCGCAAAATTTAGCCAAAAACTCGCCCGCTTCAGCCTTTTTAACATAATGAGTTGCCAAATCCTCATAGTTTTTCATACAAATTTCTTTGAATTTCTCGTAGCTTTGCAAGCTAAAATTCACGCTTAATTTCTCATCTTTAAAACCAAGCACACCCGCTTTAAAAAGCAAGCTAAGATGGATAAGTCCTTCGCAATAATACGCTCTAACCTCATCAACCTCACGCCAAGCTATAAGCCCCACGCAGCGCGCTATGAGCTCATGAAATACGGGCAGCTTATACATTTCTTCTTCGTGCAAAAAGAAATTCACAAGCCCGCCGGTTGTTGCCTTATACTCTTCTATAAATTTAAACACGCCGCCAGTATTCATCTCTTTTTCACTATCTTCGCTAACAAAAAGCACATGTCCGAATTCATGTCCGATCGTTGAAATTTCATAAACTCTTCTCCAAACTTCAGGCTTGGTAAACAAAATTTCTCTTCCGAAATTTAAAAAATCTTTATCAAAAATTTCGCTTGAAAGCCTCATGAACGGTCTTGCTTTAGCGCTTTCATAGACGTGATTTACAAAAGCAAAAATTTTCTTACCGCATTTTTTGCTTACGAATTCGTCATTTGGAACGACTTGTGCCGAAAATAGTCCGTTAAGCTCGGCACCGTAATAAATCATAGGATTTGAGATGTAAAGCTGAGTTTTATTTATGTTTGAAAGCACCAATTCATGCATTTTCAGGCTATTAGCAACTACTTGTTTGTAAATTTTTTCAAAGCTATCTTTTATATCTTGCTTAAATTTATCCTCGTTAAATTCACTTACTTCAGCAAGCCTGATATCCCATTCAAGCGCGACTGCATGGGTATAAGCATCCTCATAGTATTCAAGCGGATGTCCGACCTGAAGAGGCGAGCGCACATCCATCCATGCTATTTCCGCCTCTTGCCATGCAGAGATTACTTTGGAATTTTCCCTTTGGCAAAACGCCTCTTTAAGCTTTATAAAATAGTTTATATAAGCGCTTTGCTCCTCGTTGGTAGCTATTTTTTTAAGAGCGGCGATCATCTCGTCAAATTTACCCTCAAGCCTGTTAATGTCGCTTTCAAATACTGCCGCATAAGGCTTAAACTCAAATTTTTCGCCGTTTTTAACGACTGCACCGTAAGTTCTGTCACAAACTTCGCCATTAGTATCAAGCTGAAAAAGCCCGTTTTGCGATATAAAATCTCGCGCCTCGTTCATATCCTTAAATTTAGTCTCAAATTCTTTATTTATCCCGTCTATTATATGAGCCTGCCACGACTTTTGCATATCGTTTATCACTACTCCGATATTATGCACGCCATTAATAAGCTCAAGATAAAACTCGTCTAAAATTTGCTCTTCTTTTATCTTTTTTATAAGTTCAGTATGCAAATTTTCATGAATTTCTCTTGTGTAGTCATACATCTTTTCGCGAATTTCAAGGATCTCTTCTTCATTTCGTCCAAGCTTTTTAAGCTCATTTATCAAAGGATCAACCTTAAGATCTACAATTCGTCTTAAGATAGCTGTTTTTTCACTCTGGCTTCCTTGAAATTTAGCTATCTCAAGCCCTCTTTTTACAAGCTCGTTATCATAGTCTTTATAAAGGGAATTTAGCTTGCTTTTAAGCTCTTTATTTAACTCGTTTAATCTTTTAAAATCATTCATACATTTCCTTTTAAAAGGCTAATTTTATCACATAAGTGTTAAATGAAAATAATATAACAAGATAATATAATAAGAAATTTAGCCCGAAAAATTCGGGCTAAAATTGTTAAAGAGATTGAAGTATGACAGGTTTTGAAAACGCCTTAATAGGCTTAATCTCACCTTTAAATTTCTCAATTTGCGCCAAAGTCGTGTGAGCGGTGTTGCTTTGAGCAAGCTTACTTGTGCCTTTATCTATAGTTAAGACGTTTACGCAACCGTGTTGACAAAGGCTCTTTTCTCCCCAAACCTCAGGATCATACCAAGCGCCTTCGCATATAGCCGCTACTTTTTCCTGAACAAGATCAGTTACCAGCACGCCGGCTAAAATTTCGCCGCGATCGTTAAATACTCTTACGATGTCACCTGTTGCAAGTCCGCGATCTTTAGCGTCTTTTGGATTCATCAAAATCGGCTCTCTGCCGCTAACTTCGGCAAAGCTTCTGATGATAGAGTTGTTTAGCTGAGAGTGTAAGCGATATCTTGAGTGAGGGCTTACGATGTGAATCGGATACTTAGCCGTCTTTTTTGCATCCCCCAACCATTCGATAGGCTCGATCCAAGTAACGTGACCAGGGCAGTCTGCATAGCCAAATTTCGCTATCGTAGGCGAGTAAATTTCTATCTTACCGGACGGCGTTCCAAGGCGATTTTTAGTAGGATTTTCCCTAAAAGCTTCAAGTCTGGTGTAAAGCTCGGTCTCTTTTTTATCTTGTTCAAATCTCACAAAGCCTTTTTCCCAAAATTCTTCAAATTTAGGCATAGATACATTTAATCCTTTTGCTTGCACCATAGCGTCTTCATATAGCTCTTTTGCCCATCCTAGCTCATCCTTGCCTTCTGTAAACACCTCTGCCATGCCCCAGCGTTTGCAAATTTGCTCGCAAATCCAAAAGTCGCTCTTGCTCTCGCCCATCGGCTCCACGAGCGGTCTATATGCTACGATATATTCGCCGTTTGGAGCGGTTTGGTTGATATCGTTTCTCTCAACTTCAATAGCCACAGGGAAAACTATATCAGACATCTTTGCAGTGCTGGTCCAATAAGGCTCTGCAGTGATAACGGTCTCAAACTTCTTCCATTGTTTAACGATATTATTTACGTCTTGATGGCGTGTAAACATCGAACCTGACGCGTTAAAGGCTACTCTCATGTGCGGAAGCTTGATCTTTTTGCCGTTATAGTCAATCTCCTTGCCCGGGTGCTCAAGAGCCTCGATAGAGCGTGATGAAGGAATGGTTACGTTTTTAAATTTCTTCCAAGGAGCGTCAGGAGTTTCGTATTTTTCGCTAATTCTTGTGCTTAGTCCTTTTAAGATAGGAGCTATCTTATCGCCTGCGCCTGCTGAGTTATAACCAAGGCTAAACTCAAAGCCAAGTCCTTGTTTGCCCACATGTCCAAGCATCGCACTAAGAGTTACTAAAGCCCAGAAAATTTGCTCGCCGTGATCTGCTCTTTGAAGTGCACGACCTATTACGATAGTGCTTGGTTCTTTTGCCAGTTTTTCTGCAAATTTAGCGATGTATTCGGGTTTAACGCCACAAATTTTACTCGCCCAATTTACATCTTTTACCACCTTATCTTCAGTTCCTAGGAAATAATCTTTAAATTTATTAAAGCCGACGGTATAAGTTTTGATAAATTGCTCATCATAAAGCTTATTTTCATATAGATAGTGGCACATTCCGATTATCATTGCGGTATCGGTATTTGGCTTAACGATGACGTTTTCAGAGCCAAGATATCTTGAAGTGTCGTTAATCATGACGTTTACGCTATAGGTTTTAATGCCTGATTTTTTAAGATCCATAACGCCAAGATAGTTATCGTGTGTCGGAGGAACGGAGGCGATTTGGTTTGTAACTATCGGATCGGTACCCCAAAATACTACGTTTTTAGCGTTTTTAACGATAGCTTTCCACTTAGTAGGCGTATCATAAACCGCACTTCCGCCAACAACGTGAGGCATGATGACAAGCCCTGCACCGGTTGAATAATCCCCGCTTTCTTCAACATATCCGCCAAGAATTTTTAGCATTCTATGCACTACGGTTCTACCCCAGCTTACTTTACCGCTACCGCCCCACCAGTAGCACTCGCCGTAAATACTCTCAGGGCCGTATTTGTCAAAATTTTCTTTTAACGCTTTTGCCGCCAGATCAAGCGCCGTGTCCCAGCTAACGCGCACAAACTCATCTTTGCCTCTTAGTTCGCTTTTTGAAGGACCTTTAGCTTTTAGATAGCTTTTTCTAACCATCGGGTAAAGCACTCTATTTTCGTTTTGTATAACGTCAGGAAGCGAGTAGTTCATAGTGTTTGGGAACTTATCGCCTTCAAATTTGTCTACAGAAACAATTTGTCCCGAATTGATATTTGCCCAAAACGTACCGAATCTATTTGCGCCAAACAGCTTTTTGTTATCAAAAATCGTTTGCGTTACGCCTTCGATCCTGCTTGCGCTTAGCGTACTAGCGCCCAAAACTGCTGAAGTCTTTATAAAGTCTCGTCTCTTCACCTTTTCTCCTTTATGAAAATTGATTAGCTTTTTTAAGCAAAGAACAGTATAAAATTTGATTTTTACGGTTGCAAACTTTATATTTTTCTATTTTTAAAAATTTATTTAAAAATAGTTTATTGAAATTTTATAGATTTTGTACTTAAAGTTATATTGGTATATTTTAAAATTTTTTTATGGGTGTCTTTAGAATTATTAATTAAAATTGTAATTTTAGCTTTGTTTTTTGAGTATAAATAAAAGCTCATTTACATGCAAGCTTCGGCTTTTTAGATTTCTACTTCCGCGAAAAGCGTTATACTTCTGCTCTTTTAATTCTACCTTGCCAAATTTCTTAAGATTTTTTTCAAAGCTCTCTTTTGAGATAAATCCTTCGGAGTTAAAAGATATAATCACAAATTTAGCCTTGAGCTTACCAATGAGATCAAAAAAAGCTTCAGCCGTGTTTGCTTTTTGATTATAAACGGAGCGATTCCAATCTTTAGCTATGCCTGAAACTTTTGAAATTTCACTTGGACGCTCGTATTTGGCAATCAAATTCAGCATAAAGTAGTTTGAGCCGTAAGGGTGCTGGTTATAAGGAGGATCAAGATATGCCAAATCGATCTTGCCAATCTCGCCTGCCAGTAAATTTGCGTCCTTTTGCATAACTTCAAATTCAACGTTAAAATTTGAAAAAACAGGCATTTTAAGCTCGATAGGAGCTAGAATTCTTTTTAACGCATTTTTTCCTTCACCGCCAAACTGCCCTATTCTGTCTTTATTTTTATAAAAGCCCTTAAAAACGCCGCTCGTATTTGCATGCACGCTGGCAGAATGCAGAAGTGGGGCTAGGAAAAACGGTCTTATCTCTTCATGTAAAAGCTCAATGCCAGCTCTTGCGGTATCGATATAGCGCGCATTATAAGGTGTATAAAAAACCCTATCGTTTGGTGTGATACTAGCTTCATCTTTTGGGGAGTAAAGCTCTGTTATAAAGCCGCTTTTAAAATCGCTTTTTATCTCTTTTTTAAGTTTTGCTAAAGTGGTTTTGAGTTCGGCTTTAAGCTCGGGTGTTAAATTTGCAAGATAGCATTCGTTGGTAATTTTAGAATACAGCTCAAGATCGTTTACAACGATAAAATTTGCATATCGCTTTAAAAATCTGGCCACAATTCCCGAGCCCGAAAAGACATCCGCGCAACTTAACTTATCTCGCCTTAATTCGCTTTTAGCGTGCAATACGCCCTGCTCTATAAATCCAAGCAAGGAGCGCTTATTGCCAAGATAGGTTAAAATTTGCTCGGTTAGAAAAGCCTTATTTTCACTTGTAATTTCAGGCTTTACATCGCTAATCATCTGCGTCAAATTTAACTCACAAGCCCATAGCTCTTAGATCAAGTCTTATCTCGTCGTTGTTAATGATACCAAGTCCGCTTTTTAAAATTTTATTTGCGATTGCATGCGCCTCTTCAAGCGAATGCATCTTGTAAGTGCCGCACTGATACTCGTTAAGCTCCGGAATTTCGCTTTGGTTTTTTACGTTTAATACATCGCCCATTGATTTAAGCCAAGCTTGTTTTACATCTTCTTCGCTAGGAGTGCCGATAAGACTCATATAAAAGCCCGTTCTGCAGCCCATCGGCGAGATATCGATGATCTCAACTCCGTTGCCGTTTAGATGATCTCTCATAAAGCCCGCAAACAAATGCTCAAGAGTGTGAATTCCTTTTTCGGGCAAAATTTCCTCATTAGGCTTGCAAAATCTAAGATCAAAAACGCTTATATCATCGCCTTTTGGCGTTTTCATGGTTTTAGCCAACCTAACTCCCGGGGCGTTCATCTTTACGTGATCTACGCAAAAGCTATCAAGCAACGGCATCATATCTCCTTTTTTCGTGAGATTGTAGCGAAAATTTAATAAAATACAAAAGTTTTTAAGCTAAATTTGAAGCTAAAAACGCCTAAATTTTAGCTATCTTTTTGGCTATTAAAAATTCCATCGGGAATAATATTTAAGATGAGAATATAAAGAAAATTTAAAGCAATCAAAGCTTGATAAATAGTAATTTCACTAAGCTCTTTGTATGTGCCGTCAAAGCCCGTAAGGAGGTTAAGCACGATATAAAAATCAACCATAAATATCACAACAAAAAGCGCCAAAGCCCAAAAATAAAATCTCTTAAAAAACGTAAAAATCTTGATAAAAATATAAATAGCAAGAGCGAAAAAAGCAAACTTCATCGTGTCGCTAGACTTTGCAAATCCGCCTGAAGCAAAATCAAATTTCAGATCTATCATAGTTATCAAAGCTAAAATCATACTTGATAAAACAGCCAAAAACAAAGCCGATTTAAGCTCCTTGGCACTTATAAAATTCCTTAAATTTCTAAACATCTCTATCCAAATTTTAAATTTTAAAAGATTTTATATATTTTGAAGTTAAATTTGTATGAATTTTAAAAAAGAGAGGCAAATTCCCCAAAAAGGGGAAAGATATATTATGCAAATTGAGGTTTTATCTGCTCGATCCAAGCAAGAATTCTTGGCTCTGTTTGATCGCTTTCATTATCCGCATCAAGCGCAAGTCCTACGAATTTGCCGTCGCGAACAGAATCGGAACTATCAAAGCTATATCCATCTGTTGATACGCTACCTACGACTTTTCCGCCTTGTTTTACGACATGATCGTAAAGCTTGCCCATGGCGTTGCAAAACTCGTCGCTATAGCTCTCGCTGTCGCCCATTCCAAATACCGCAACAGTTTTGCCGCTAAGCTCAAGACCTTCGAAATCAAACGCATCCCAATCATCTTGCAAATCGCCGCTTCCCCATGTAGAAGTGCCAAGGATCAACTTATCAAAGCTGTTTATCTTGTCCGCATCGCAATCGCTTACATTCAAAAGCTCGTTTTTAAGCCCTAAATTTTCAGACAAAAATTTTGCCGCCTCTTCAGTATTTCCCATACTGCTTCCAAAAATTATTCCTATCATAAACTTTCCTTAAATTAAAATACGTTATGAACGATGGTGTAAGGAACGAGCTTAAGCCTAGCCTCACCGCCATAGCTTCCGCAACAAGTATTAACCTCTATGTGCCTTAAGAAGTTTGTGTTGCGCGGAAAAACAACAAACATCCTATCAAATCCGTTCTCATCAAGAGCCTTAAAAGCCCTTGCTATTTCGTAATTTGCCAGATGAAACCTATCTTTTGAAATCTCCTTAAAGCTAGGCAAAACTCCAAAAATTTTTCTGCCGTTATGCTCCGCAAAGATTATGCCGTCTTGAAAATAAACATTTTTATCAAGATGTTTTTTACGGATTTTATCATAAACAAACTGAGAAAACATTATATCCGCATCAAAACAAATTCCGTTTTGTGATTTAAGTAGCATGAGTAGCTTTGCGGCAGGGTGTTTAGGAGTGCCTGCGATAACGGGAATCTCGTTTAAATTTCCATTTTTAAAAGCATGGATTATAGCATTTGAAGCCGTACAAAAGCTAGTTGGCTTTTTAAAGCTTTGATGTTTAAATTTGCATAACTCATCAACTCTTTTTAAGAAGATATCTTGCAAGCCAAGCCCGAATTTATAATAATTTTTAGGGATTTTTAGCTCATCTTCTACACATGAGTTATACAAATTTATAAAAATTTTTGCCTTTTTTACCCTATCAAGCTTTGAAAAAATATTTGGAGTTATTTCTCCAATATCTAATAAAAAGCCGAATTTCATTTAGCAATCTTTTGATTTGCATTTGAATTCCTTGTCTAGTCCAAAGACCTTGCAGTATTCGCAAAATACGCAACTAACGCTTCTTTTTGCGCACACTATAGGGATATTTCGCTTTTTGGCTTGAGTTTTGATGGTTTTCATAGTATTGTGATTTAAAAAGCTCGTTAGCATCACAACGCACTCTGTATCTTGAGGGATTGGTTTGCGATTTACTCTGTTTTCGTTTCTTGCATCCCAATGCTCTATCTTCTCAGCTCCCAAATCTCTTAAAACCGCTTTTATCGGCGTTATCTCGTCGGCTCCGATTACTAAAACTGACATATAAACTCCTATTTTCATTTATCTTGATAGCGATTATTATAAACCATCTTTGCTAAATTATTTCTTAGTCTTGATATCTATTATCAGTTTAGTGTAAATTTGTAACATAAATTTAAGCTTTGAAATTTTAGAAGTATCTTTAAGAACTTGTATTTAACTGTTGATTTTAGCACCATAAGTAAAACAATTGGCTAAATTTAGATAGTACAACAGCTACTAACTTTATAAATTTAGCCTTTTATGCTTAAACCAATTTACTCAGTAAATCATCATAAACCTTTACTCTTTTAAGTTCTATGTCAAGTTCATCACTTGATCTAGTCTGATCTTGCATCTGTTTTGATATTTTTTCGCTCGAATTTACTAAATTTTTCATTGCATTGGATACGTTTTGCGAATTTTGAGATATCTCTAGCATCTGAACGCTAATATCTTTAGTATTTTCGCTTATAGAATTTACAAGCTCAGATACGTATTTAACGGAATTCGTAGTCTCCCCTAAGGACTTTTGCGTCCTTTCGGCAAGTTTTCTAACCTCATCAGCAACCACAGCAAAACCTCTGCCGTATTCTCCTGCGCGCGCAGCTTCTATAGCGGCGTTTAAAGCAAGCAAATTCGTCTGATCGGCTATCTCTGAAATGATCTCAAAAATGCCGTTTAAATCATTTATACTATTTAAAAGCTGAGAAATTTCATTTTCCACATTCATCTTTTCGCCACTAGACGCAAGCCAAATTTCAAGCTGCTTTAAGACCGTATTTACCTTATCTATATCGCTTTTAACCTCTTCAAAGTCTTTTGAAGTGTTTTTAAGAGCCAAACTTGCACCATCTATAATCGGAAAACTTGCCTCTAGCTGAAGCAACATAGTTTTATTTATAAGATTAATAAGCTCTAGCCTCTGTACTCTTTTCATTAAGAAATAGGCTTTAAATTCGCTATATTTATTGATAAATGAATTTACGTAATCATCGCTAAACTGACTTTGTGTCTTGTAAAAAAATATAGCCGTCAGGGTTTCATTGATATTTATGCCCAAAAGCTCGCCAAAGGTAGAAAACCCGACCGCAGGAAAATCGTTAAAAATTTTAACGCCGCTAAGCTCGCTTGCATTATTTAGTCTTCTTAGAATACAATCATTCAGTATCGCTCCGATAGGCTTTGGCTTGCCGCTGCTAAATTTATTGTAATTATCCACAGTTGAGCTTATGAAATCTGTTTTTTTAAGTAGATAAAGCTCTTCGGCGCTGTCTATATCGCAATACATCTGCATTAATTTGTTTTCTAAATCAAAATTTGCAACCGAGCGCACGTAAATTTCGTTATTTATTTTTATGCCGAATGTGTATTGGCTCATTTTTGATCTTAACTCTACAGGCGAGCATTTAAAAGTATCGCAAAGCGCGTCTATGCAGTTAACTCGGCTTTTTGTATTGATATCTACAAATTCTCTTACGACTCTGGTCTTTATATCAGCGGATAAAACTGTAAATTTAGTAGACGTAGCTTCAAAATTTTGAGATTTAAAGACGCCGAAACGATAGCCTTCATTAAGCTTTATATAAGCTATTACGGCACTGCCTTGGACTATCCTTGAGTTGTCATAGATGTATGTATTTTGAAAATCAAGCTTTCCACCTGCACTTCCTCCGACATACAGACACGGGTTTTTGCCAGAATTATAAATAGCCTCCATGAAAAAGCTCTCGCTCGCGCTCAGTCCGTCTATAAGAGTGTATGCTAAAGTATCTTCGTAATCTGCTTTAAAAGGCACTTTTATGCTTGAAATTTCTCTTTGGATCTTTTCTATCTGTTCTTTGGCTTCTTTTGTATTAGCATGCAAATTTACTGTTGCTACGTACGTATCCTTGATCATATTTTTAGAAAACAGCATCAAAGCTACACCATCGCCGTCCATACCCTCTCCGTAAATTTTATCTTTAGATTTAAAGCCGTCTATGCTACACAAAAGACCCGAAGAGCTGGCTAAAATCAAAATACAATCCGAAGGCAATATGTTTTTTAGGCGATTGCTGATATTTGAAAAATCGGAATTTGGCATCACATAACCAAGAGCCAACTTGATTGGCATTTTAACGGCGCTAATTTTATTTTCTATATCGCTTGAAGATAAATACAAGCTAAGCAGGTCGTTTTCATTGACGGACACATCCGAATTTTCACTTTTTTTATTAAAAAACCCAAACATAAAAATCCTTAAAATATAGCTTAAATATTAATAAATTTATAGTGCGATTTTAATAATATTTCTCTAAATTTTTAATAAAATAAATAATATAAATTAGCCAAACAAATAAAATATTACTGTATAGTTTATTTTTATTAATAAAATTAATTATTCTGAACTAGCCTGCAAGTCAATCTTGCTAAAAATTATTTTTAGTTTAACCTAAAACAGAGCCAATTTTACCGCTTCGTCTATATGTATCAAAGTAGTATCAAATAGCTTTACTTTGGTGTCTAATTGAGAAATAAGCAATCCTATTTCCGTGCAACCTAGTATCACACCACCGGCACCTTGTTTAGCTAAATTTTCAATAATTTGCAGGAATTTCTCACGCGAGTTATCTAAAATTTTACCCAAGCAAAGCTCATCAAAGATAACGCTATTTACAATTTTCATCTCATCTTCGCTTGGCAAAACGACTTCTACGCCGCCGCACACCAACCTATCTTTATAAAATCCTTCTTTCATCGTATAGATAGTGCCAAGCAAACCCACGCGAGCGATATTTTCATGCTTTAGCACATTAAGCGTAGCATCCGCGATATGCACGATAGGGGCACTTACTGCGCTTTGTACCGCATCATAAATTTTATGCATGGTATTAGTGCAAATAAATATAAAATCGCATCCCGCACCTTCCAAAATACCTGCATGATAAGCTAAAATTTCACCCGCCTCGTCCCACTTGCCGGCGCGCTGATACGCCTCAATAGGCTCAAAATTTAAGCTGCTTACGACGATTTCTGCGCTGTTTAGCCCGCCTAGTCGCTCATTGATCTTTTTATTTATTTGTTCGTAATAAGTGATCGTGGATTCATAACTCATACCGCCGATTAGACCGATCTTTTTCATATTTTTCCTTTAATTTTGCTACCGCCAAATTTCACTCTCTCGGCAAGCCCTTTTCATCGTATTTCTCGCTCGTTATTTTGCCGTTTTTATCGTATCTTTTGACGCTTATTAGCTTTCCATGCTTAAATTCGCCAGTAGCTTCTAGCTTACCATTATCGTAAAAATGCTCAGCTACACCCTCTTCGCGCCCGTTTTCAAAAAGCACTTTCGCCTCCAAAGCTCCGTTTTTATGGTAGGTTTGATACCATCCGTGCTTAAACCCATCTTTAAAATTTACCTTCGCTCGCAATTTGCCGTTTTCATGATATTCTAGTGCGACACCCGCTTGCTTGCCGTTTTCATGGGGATATTCACCCTTTAGTTTGCCGTTTTCATAGTAATCTCTAGCCGTTCCTTCTATCTCACTCTCTTTGTAGTTAGCTCTTGAGCGCACCGCGCCGCTTTCGTAATAATAAATAGCCTCGCCGTTTTGAAAGTTATCTTTATAGTTGATTTTAGCCTCCACCTTGCCGCTTTTAAAATATCGCTCTTCTATACCTTCTTTTTTGTCGTCTTTATACGGAGTGCGCGCTTGCAATTTGCCGTC
This sequence comes from Campylobacter sp. CCUG 57310, assembly GCF_013201975.1. Taxonomy (NCBI): domain Bacteria; kingdom Pseudomonadati; phylum Campylobacterota; class Epsilonproteobacteria; order Campylobacterales; family Campylobacteraceae; genus Campylobacter; species Campylobacter sp. CCUG 57310. The sequence goes on along the minus strand of NZ_CP053845.1, from coordinate 315,173 downwards.
TTTGTAGTAAGCTAGCTCGTCGCCTTGTTGCAAGCCGTTTTCATAAACGCTCTTTGCCATCACTTCTCCGCTCTCGTAGAAATCGAAAAATTCGCCCTCAAGCTTATCGTTTCTATATAATCCGCGCTGCTTCAAATTTCCGCTATCCTCGTAATACCGCTCATATATACCCTCGCGAATGCCGTTTTTGTAAAGGATCTTTTGCATCAGCTTGCCGTTTTCGGGATAGTAAATTTTACTTATACCTTCACGGACGCCGTTTTTTAGCTCGTATGAGCTTTGCAGCCATTCGCCGCTATTGTCATAATCTCGCTGGAAATACGCCACTCCGTCTTTTACATCTATCTGGCGAAAAAGCGCAGTCTTTTTTGGCTTATTTCGCTTTATCGCTACGCCGTAGATCGGAAAATCATACATATCCTCGTCCCAATACGAGCGAAATTCCCATACGCCGGTATAAGGCTTACGACTACCTTTTTCATACAAAAGTCCGTCTTTTTCAACTATCTTTTGCACTGACATTACCTGCTGTCCTGCATATAGATGAACGGCGAAAACGGACAAAAACGCTAAATTTAATAAAATTCGGCAAATTTTCATAGCTATCCTGCATTAGATAAATTTAAACATATTATATAGCATTTTGGTGCGGTTATATAAAATTTAGAGCGATTAAATTTTAAATCGCGTAGATTTTAGCGGCATTTATGAGTTAAATTTATTCCCGGTTTTGTGCCTTTAAAGCAGGCAATAAGAGCTAATGCGGCAGAGGATTTACCGGCTAGAAAATTTCTAAGCGTTATAAATTTAGCCGCCAAATTTGGCGGCTAAATTTTAGATTATTCGCCGGCATTATCACTAGTTGCGACTTGCTCGATTTCATCGCTAAAATCAGCGATTGAAAGGCGTTTTAGCTGGCGGTAGCGCCTTTGAGCGTCGGCTTTATTTTTCGCTAAAAGCGCGTCTGCGTGCTGCGGATTTGTCTTTTTAAGCGCGCTATATCTAACTTCATTTAGTAAAAATTCCTCATAAAGGCTCCAGTCAGGCTCTTTGGATGTCATCTTAAGCGGATTTTTACCCTCTTTCATTAGTCTTGGATCATAGACATAAGTCGGCCAGTAACCGCATTTTGTAGCAAGTTCAGCCTGATTGCCCGAGTAGCTAAGTCCGCCTTTGATACCGTGAGCGATGCAAGGAGAGTAAGCTATCACAAGGCTTGGTCCGTCATACGCTTCAGCCGCTAAAATCGCTTTTATCGTGTTTGCTTGGCTTGCGTTTGAGTTTATCTGAGCTACGAAGATGTTTCCGTAAGTCATAGCGATATAGCCAAGATCCTTTTTCTGAGCAGGTTTTCCCGAAGCGGTAAATTGCGCGATCGAACCCGCACGACTTGCTTTTGAGCTTTGCCCGCCCGTGTTTGAATAAACCTCAGTATCAAGCACAAGCACATTTACGTTCTCACCGCTTGCTAATACGTGATCCAGTCCGCCAAATCCGATATCATACGCCCATCCGTCGCCTCCGATGATCCATTGAGATTTTCTAATGAGGTATTTTTTAAGACTTAAAATTTCTTTTACACCTTCAACTTGCGAATTTTGCTCTAAAATCGGCACTAAAATTTTAGCTATCTCTTTGGTTTTCGCGCTATCGTTTTTAAACTGAGTCCAATCGGTATAAAGCGCGCTAAGCGCGTTTGGCACGATATCTTTTGTGCGAAGCATTATATCTTCTATGCGGTGGCGGATAGTCTGTGTAGCCACTTCCATACCCATACCGAATTCGGCATTATCTTCAAAGAGCGAATTCGCCCAAGCTACGCCGTGCCCGTCTTTATTCGTAGTGTATGGCGTAGAAGGCGCGCTTCCTCCGTAAATAGAGCTACAACCTGTCGCATTCGCCACTATCATATGATCGCCAAATAGCCTTGTAACAAGACCGAGATAAGGCGTCTCCCCACATCCCGGGCAAGCTGCGTGGAACTCAAAAAGAGGCTGAGCAAAGCTTGAACCCTTAACGCTTTCTTTACTCATAAGATCATCTTTATAAGTTACATTTTTAAATAGATAATCGGCATTTACCTGCTCGTTTTTACTCTGCTCCTCTTCAAAAGGCACCATTACAAGAGATTTTTCTTTGCTAGGGCAGTTTTGCGCGCATAGCTCACAGCCGGTGCAGTCTAGGATACTAACTTGAATTTTATATTTTAGACCTTTTAGCTCCTTGCCTTTTGCCTCTAAAACATGATCTTTTACGGTTTGAGGAGCCGCTTCAAGCTCGTTATCATCTATCAAAAACGGTCTTATGACGGCATGCGGACATACAAATGCGCATTGGTTACACTGGATACAATTTTCCTCTATCCATTTTGGCACCATCACGCCTACGCCGCGCTTTTCATAAGCCGTTGTTCCTGACTCGAAATGTCCGTCTTCATAGCCCAAAAACACAGATACTGGCAAGCTATCACCCTTAGCCGCATTTATCGGTTTTACCACCTTTTCGACAAAATCGGTTCCGATATATTGTTCTTTCGTATCGCTCTCATCGTTTAAATTTGCCCAAGCAGGATCTACTGGTACTTTTACAAGCTCACCGGCACCCATATCGATAGCCTTATAGTTCATCTCAACTATCGCTTCGCCCTTTTTGGAGTATGCTTTGTGAGCGTATTCTTTCATGTATTTTTGCGCATCTTCAAAAGGTATGATGTCTGCAAGCTTAAAAAAGGCTGACTGCATAATAGTATTTGTGCGGTTTTTAAGCCCGATATCATGAGCCAGCTTAGTAGCGTTTATGATGTAGAAATTTACGTTTTTGCGAGCCAAAATTCTCTTAACTCTGTTTGGAATTTTAGCCAAAGTCTCCTCTGCATCCCAGATTGAGTTTAATAAAAACGTTCCGTTTTGTCTTATGCCGTCTATAACTTCGTAAAGCTCAAGATACGCCGCAACCGAGCAAGCTACAAAATGCGGGTTTGAAACAAGATATGTCGAGCGGATAGGGTTTTTACCAAATCTTAAATGCGAGCGTGTGTATCCGCCTGATTTTTTACTATCGTATGCGAAATAAGCCTGAGCGTAAAGGTCGGTCTTATCGCCGATGATCTTAATGGAGTTTTTATTGGCTCCAACAGTTCCGTCCGCGCCAAGTCCGTAAAACAAACACTCTTTTACACTATCATCACTCAATGAAATTTTCTCTTTTACTTCAAGCGAAGTAAATGTAACATCATCTACGATTCCTACGGTAAAGCCGTTTTTAGACTCATTTAGTTTTAAATTTTCAAATACGGCTATCATTTGCGCAGGATCGACGTCTTTTGAGCTAAGTCCGTATCTGCCGCCGACTACGACAGGCTTTAATTCGCTTTCGTAAAATGCAGCTTTTATGTCAAGATATAGCGGCTCACCCAAGCTTCCGGGCTCTTTTGTGCGGTCTAAAACGGCGATTTTCTTAACACTCTTTGGCATAACGTCAAATAAGTATTTTAAGCTAAAAGGACGATACAAATGAACTTTGATAATGCCTACTTTTTCGCCCTTTGCTCTTAAGTGATCAACAACCTCTTCAAGGGTTTGAGTTACCGAGCCCATAGCTATTATAATTCGCTCCGCTTGCGGATCTCCATAGTAGTTAAACGGCTTATACTCGCGTCCTGTTATTTTTGAAATTTCAGCCAAATAATCAGCAACTATATCAGGAACCGCGTCATAAAAGCGGTTAGTTAGTTCTCTGGTTTGAAAGTAGATATCATCGTTTTGAGCCGTGCCTCTAGTCTTTGGACTCTCGGGGTTTAGCGCCTCGTCTCTAAATTTTTGAACAGCCTCTTTATCCAAAAGTCTATCAAAATGAGCATAATCCATAACTTCAATCTTTTGAATTTCGTGGCTTGTTCTAAATCCGTCAAAGAAGTGCAAAAACGGCACGCGACCCTTAATAGCCGCTAAATGCGCAACGCCTGCGATATCCATAACCTCTTGAACAGAACCGCTTGCCAGCATCGCAAACCCCGTTTGGCGACAGGCATAGATATCTTGATGATCGCCAAATATAGATAAAGCTTGAGCAGCGATAGAGCGAGCGCTCACATGAATAACTCCCGGAAGAAGCTGCCCTGCGATCTTATACATATTAGGAATTTTTAAAAGCAGACCTTGAGAAGCCGTGTAAGTAGTGGTAAGCGCGCCTACTTGAAGTGAGCCGTGAACCGTTCCTGCCGCGCCTCCTTCGCTTTGCATTTCAACGACTTTAACGGGCATTCCAAATAAATTTTTCTTTCCTGCCGCAGCCCAAGCGTCAGTGTAATCAGCCATCGGAGAACTCGGAGTAATAGGATAAATTCCCGCAACTTCCGTAAATGCGTAAGAAGCGTAAGCCGCCGCCTCGTTACCGTCCATAGTTTTCATAATTTTGCTCATATTTTTCCTTGAATTTCTTTCAATTATACAATTTTTTTAATTATAAAACGAAATTTCAAAATAGATGTTTAATGCAATTAACTAATAATTATTTTAAATTTGGTTCAAGTCTAAGCCAAATTTTGGCTGAGATATTAAATTTAAATCAAATTTACAAATGAAATAAATTTGCAACAAACTTTAAATATAAAGTCTAAATTTTAGAAAAAAATTACTTTTTGGAAATTATTTTTATTTAATATTACCCTGCAAAACAAATTTTTAGGAGGAATTGATGTTTAACTTTAGAAATTTATCTATAGTAGCCGTGTTGGCGCTTGGACTTAGCGCTCAAACTATAACTCTTAATGGAGAAAGCGTCTCATCAAAAGAAATTTTAGCGATTTCAAATGGTGCTAAAGTAGAGATTAGCGAAAAAGCTTTTAAAAAAGCTCAAAAATCTCACGAGGTACTGCTTCAAGCAGCAAAAGACGGTCAAAAAATTTACGGATTAACCGTTGGGGTTGGGCTTAATAAAGATAAAAAATTCGTAGATGCAAAGGGAAATTTGGATGCCGAAGTTATCAAAGCTTCAACTGATTTTAACATCGGACTAATCCATGCTCACTGTGGCGGCGTTTATGAGGATATGCCTATCAAGACTGCTAGAGCGGTTTTAGCTACGAGATTAAACAACATGCTGTTTGGCGCAACAGGCGTTCAAAGTGATGTAATCAACCTATATAAAGAATTTTTAAATCACGACATAATCCCTGCAATGCCAAGCAAAGGCTCTATGGGTGAAGCCGATATAACCATACTAGGTCACGTAGGTCTTGCGATGATGGGAGAGGGTTATGTGTATTATAAAGGCGAAAAAATGCAAGCTGCAGAAGCCTTAAAACGAGCAGGGCTTAAAAAACTTACTCCGTTTGGTAAAGATAGCCTTTCTATATTAAGTTCAAATGCGTATTCGGCTGCATTAGGAAGTCTTGCGCTTGAGGATTTAAAACAAGCGTTAAAGATGTCTAAGCTTGTATTTGCACTTAGCATAGAAGCATTTAACGGAAATGTCGCGCCTTTCTCAAAAGAAGCGTCGGAGCTTAGACCTTTTCCTGATTTTGTAGAAACAACAAAAGAGTTAAGAGAAATTCTAAAAGATAGCTATCTTTGGGATAAAGACGACACAAGAGCATTGCAAGATCCGCTTAGCTATAGAGACGCTTCATATTTCTTTGCGGCACTTAAAAATACTGTTGAAGAGTTAGAAAATTTAATGAAAATTCAGCTTAACTCTTCAGATGACAATCCGGGAATTTCAGTAGGAACAAAACCGCAAACAGACAAATTCCAAGAGACTAAACTATTTACAAAAAACGGAGCAGTTGTTCCGACATCAAATTTTGAACCTTTAATGTGGGTTTTGGAATTTGAAAAAGCTTCTATAGTTCTAGCTCACAACTCAAAAGCTTCAGCACTTAGAACTATCAAGCTTTCAAATGACGGCTTTACAAAACTAAGCAGATTTTTAGGTACGGACAAGACTATTCACGCATTTGGCGCTATGCAAAAACCTTTCGTTTCGCTAGCCGGAGAAAATCAGTTTTTAGCAAATCCTGCTTCGCTAAACTACACTCCTGTTGCGGGTGAGATAGAAGATGTAGCTACAAACGCACCTCTTGTAGTTCAAAAACTTCAACAACAAATCGATAATTTTTATAATATCGTAGGCATGGAGCTAATGCACGCCGCACAAGCAATAGATCTAAGAAAAGAGAAAAATCCGAATTTAAAACTTTCAAAAGCGACTGAAAAGATATATAGCGAGTATAGAAAAGTAGTTAAATTTATGGATACGGACAGACCTCTTACAGATGATTTTAGAAATTCTGCAAAATTTTTAAAAGAGTATAAATAAGGAGTAAGTCGATGAAAAAAAGTTTAGTATTAATAACGGCGCTATATGCAAGCGCCGCCTTAGCAAACAGCGATGATCTGGCAAGCGCTCTTGCAAACGGTAAAGCAAGCGGGGATGTTTCTGTGTTTTATGAAAGTCGTCATATAAACAAAGGCCAAAAGTCGGTTTATTACAACAACACAGCCTGGGCGGTAGGCTCGGTAGGGCTTAAATTTGAAACGGATTTTTACAAAAATTTCAAAGCGGTAGTCGGCTTTAGAGCCAGCGCTCCTCTTTATGAAAAAGATAAAAATTTAAAGACATTGCACGGAACAGGTGATTCTACAGAGAGAATTTACGAAGACGATAGAGTGCTACTATCAAATTTGTATTTAGAATATAACGCTTACGATACCGCTATCAAAATCGGTCGTCAAGAGATGATAAGCGACTGGATCGGCAAGATAAATGACGGCGTTAGAATCACAAACAACTCTGTGCCAAATTTAACTCTTGATGCTATGTGGACCAGAGCCCAAGGAAGAGCTTATCTAAAAGAGATGTGGGGATTTAATAAAAAAAGAATCAACAAAGACGACGGAGGACTCTTTAACCTAGGAGCTACATATAAATTTGACGGAGGATTTGGAGTTAAAGCTTATGGACTATACGCAAAAGATATATTCTCAGGTTTTGGCGCAAAGGCTATGTATGACGGTCAAATCAGCGACGATCTAGGGCTTGGCGGCATGCTTCACTACGCAAGAAGCGATGAAGAGAAGAAAAATCACGACGGAAAAGTTCTTGAGGCAACAGCTTATGCCAAATATCTTGACAACAAATTTACTCTAGGATATGTAAAAACAGGCAAAGAGATCGGCTGGGGAAGCTTAAATATGGCGGGCGATCAAATAGTTCCTTTTGAAGAGGGCGATGTAATGTATGAAAGAGATGTTAGAACTCTTTATGCAATGCTTTCAACCAAGATAGAACAATTATCGATAACCGGACTTTACGGAACTACAAACTACAAACTTAAAGGCGGCGATGATACCAAATACAGACAAAACGAGCTTAGCGTCTGGCTAAACTATCCGATCATGAAAAATTTAAATGCTTTCGTGATATACGATCAAGTATTTAGAGCCCAAAAAGGATATCCAAGCCTTAGACAAGTAGGCGCAGGTCTTAGCTACACTTTTTGAAAGGTAAAAAATGGCTAGTAGAAGAGAATTTTTAAACGGATTGATGCTGCTTGGAGCGGCATCAATGACAAAAACACCGCTTTTTGCCGATACAAACAGCATAAAGTGGGATGAGGAATGGGACGTGCTGGTAGTAGGATCAGGCTTTGCCGGATCTGCCGCTACATGTCAGGCGATAGAAGATGGCGCCAAAACACTTATGATAGATAAAATGCCTGTTCTTGGCGGAAATTCCGCTATTAACGGCGGAGCATTCGCTATCGTAAATTCAAGCTATCAAAAAGATAGAGGCATAGAGGATTCTTACGAGCTTTATGTAAAAGATATCTTAAAAGCGGGGTTAAATTTAAACCGAATGGATTTGGTTGAGGTTATTGCCAAAAACGGAAACGACGCTTACGAATTTACCCTTGAAAGAGGCGTTTATTATAGAAATGCGCTTGGACAATTCGGCGGGCATTCCGTCCCTAGAACGATATGGCCTGAGATAAATTCAGGCGGCAAGATAACTATACCGCTTCAAGAGCATGCAATGAAACAAGGCGCTACAATACGAACAAGAGTGATCTTGGACGACTTTATCTTTAACGATGCGGGTAGAGTTATAGGAGCAAAGGTTAGGGAAAATTATGATTTTATCTTTGATCCTTCAAAAGACGAAGCAGACAATAAAAGCGGAACGGTTAAATTTTACAAAATAAACGGCGGAATCGTAATGGCTACGGGCGGATTTTCTTATGACGTTAAATTTAGACAAGAGATAGATCCTGCGATTACCCCTGATTTAGACTGTACAAACCACTACGGAGCTACCGCACAAGCGCTTAAAGTAATGATGAAAAACAGAGCCCAGACAGTGGATTTAAAATGGATCCAGCTTGGTCCGTGGGGTAGTCCAGATGAAAAAGGATTTGGCATAGCTCCTGTCTTTGCAATACCTGCATTCTCTTACGGAGTTATGGTAGATGCAAGAACAGGAAAAAGATTTGTAAACGAGCTTGCAGATAGAAAAATACGCTCGGATGCTATTTTAAAAATGCATAAAAACCCTGATGGAAGCATAACCCATCCTGTCGTAATCTGTGATAGCGTAGGCGCACAAGGAACAACCAAGGCAAATGTTCACAGAGGAATTCACAAAGGAGTTATCAAGGTATTTGACACTATTGAAGAGCTTGCCAAGTACTACAATATACCATACGAAGGGCTTAAAAAGACTATTGACGACTACACCAGATACGCTAAAAACGGCAAAGACGAGGAATTTAATAAACCATTCTTTAAATTTAAAGATATGATCCCGGATCTTACGAAACCGCCTTTTTATGCATGGAGAGCATTACCGAAAGTGCATCACACAATGGGAGGCGTAAAAATAGACACAGAGGCTAGAGTGTATGATATAGACGATAAGCCTATAGTGGGGCTATTTGCAGCAGGCGAAGCGGTAGGCGGACCGCACGGAGCCAGCAGACTTGGAAGCTGTGCGATACCTGATTGTTTGGTATTTGGAAGAATAGCGGGCAGAAACGCTACATTACTAGCAAAAAAGGATAAAAAATGCTAAAAATTTTTAAGACACTTTTGATTTTTTGCTTCACTTTTAGTGTAGCTCTGTTTGCTGCGGATTTAAATTCAACTACTGCAAATAAATACACAAAAGAGAATTACCCTATAAAAGCCCATCATGAAAAATTTGGACTTAGCTGTGCAAATTGCCACAAAGAAAGCGATCCGAAAGATTACAAAGCGCTAAGTGCAAATGATTGCTTAAGCTGCCATAAAAGCTATGCCAGCCTTGCCGAGCTAAGCGGACATCTTGGCTATGATGACAATGTTCATGCAAGCCCGCACTATCCAAATGTTGATTGTAACGTTTGTCACGCATCGCACAAACCGTCTAAGAATTTCTGCGTAATGTGCCATTCGCAAGATACGATGAAAAATTTACTGGTTCCATAAAGGAGATATGATGAAAAAAACATTTATAACTTTAGGGCTTTTGGCCTTTGCCTTTGTGGTATTTTTCGGTGGAAACGCTTTGGTGCACTCTACAAGCGACGATAAATTTTGTACGGTTTGCCATGAGTGGATGGATCCTATGGTGGCTACGTATCAAAAAAGCGTTCACGGAGGAGCTAACCCTCATGGAGTAAAGGTAAAATGCGTAGATTGCCATTTGCCTCACGATAGCTACATAGGATATATATTCCAAAAAGCGGCAAACGGGGTGAGTGAAGTTAGCTATATGCTTTTTAACGATGCAAAAGATTATGATTGGCAAGAAAACAGGAAAAAAAGAGAGAAATTTGTATATGATAGTGGCTGCTTAAGCTGCCATCAAACAATTTTAGATATAAATTCAACAAATAAAAACATAAACGACATGCATACTGCTTACACTAAACTTAAAAACGAGCAAGCAGATAAAGTTGGTTGTGTAACTTGTCACAAGACGGTAGGACATAAAGATTTGGGCAAAGTGCTTTATGAGATCAAGCACCCTCCTGTCGGAAATTGGGATGACAAAAAATAAAATTTAAGAGGGTTTAATGAGGGAGAATTTTTATAAAAAACATCTTTTTATAATATTTTCTCTCATTTTTTTATCCCTCATGGTGGGAAATCACTGGCTTAATCGTTCATTTGTAAAAGAAATTTTAATAAATGAACAATTAAGCATACTAAAAAGCTCTAGCGATAGGATAGAAAAATGGCTGGAAAATAAAAAATCCAGTCTAAAATCAATAAATTCCCTAATATCAAAATACGATTCCGAGATAGGCGAACAAACCATACAAGATATACTTGAAAAAAGCCAAAACATAGCTAAATTTTCAAGTGTTTATGCAGGATACGAAAATAAAATTACAATCTCAAGTAAAATTTTTAATAAGCCCCAAAACTATGATCCCACTAAGCGTCCATGGTATATCAACACAATCAAAGAAGACAAACTATACATAACCAAGCCTTATTTGGACGTAGGGCTTCAAACACATGTTATTTCGATATGTCAAAGCATAAAAGATAAGGATATATCAAAAGGTGTCTTGTGCGGAATTTTATCGTTTAACGATATCAAAAGCGAAATTTTAGATCTTAGGCTTGAAAAAAACGGATATATATTTTTAATGGATTATGACTTCAACATCCTGCTTCATCCGGATGAAACTCTAGAACTTAAAAAAGCGGAGTTTAATATCGATGATTTAAATTTAACTCAAACTTTAAACTACGAAACGAACAGTGAAATTTTAACTTTTAAACCGCTGCCAAATTCACACTTGATACTGGTTGCAAAGACACTTAAAAAAAATATTTATACAAGGATAAATGAGCAGTTTATAGTAAATTTTGCAATATACATAATAAGTATATTTTTGTTTTTAACACTTGCATTTTTTTACAATAAAATTTCAAACAAACAAGAAACTCTTCTTGAAAAGACAAATAAAATGCTTGATCTGTTTGTAAACAACAGTTCAAAAGGTATTTTAATCACAAACGAGCAAAATAAAATCATATTCACAAATAAAAAATTAAACAACATACTAAATTTACAAAATTATCCCGTGGATTATGATGAGCTGATACAAAATTTCCCCGCTCAAACAGCAGCCAAGATAAAAAATTTTGCTTTAAAAAGATCAAATTCAAAATCCTATTTAGAGCTGCATTATGAACTAAATAAAAAACATTTTCAGATCCAAATTTCATCTATTTTCACTCAAAACAAAAACTATGAAGGTATGATTTTATTTTTAACCAATGTAAGCCAAAAACACAAATTTAATGAATTCAAAAAAGAGCATGAAAGAATGCTTTTCCAACAAACTAAAATGGCCGAACTGGGACAAATGATAGCTGCCATTTCGCACCAATGGATACAGCCTTTAAACTCTCTTAGTATTTTTCTTGGAAATTTGATGCAATTTAAAAAGATAAATAAGCTAAGTGATGAAATTTTTTACGAAAATATAACCAGATCTCTTAACAACATAGACTATCTGGTAAACACTATGGATATATTTAAAAATTTTTATAAGCTTGAGACAAAGACGCAAATTTTTGATATAAAAAAAGCTATTTCAGATACTATTTTCATCCTGTTTGCACAACAATCAAAAATCAACATAAAAATAGCTATAAAACAAAATACGAATTTAACATGTCAAAACTATCTAAATGAATTTAAGCAAATAATAGCCTGCCTGATACAAAATTCAAAACAAGCACTAATAGATAGTAAAAATAAAAAAAGAGCCAGGATAGTTATCTCGATAAAAGAAAATAATACACATTTTGAAATAAGAGTCATAGATAATGCCGACGGAATCAATGAAAACCAAAAAGATAAAATTTTTACTCCGTTTTTAAGCACTAAAAATAGTACAGGACTTGGACTTTATATATCAAAACTAATAGCAAATAAAAAATGTCGCGGGGATTTATACCTCATCAAAAGCAAAAACCCAACAATATTTATGCTAAAAATAGCAAAAAAGGTCTAAAATGATAGATACCAACATCCTTTCAAAACTCAAAAATATATCCGTTTTACTTGTGGAAGATGATGAGAATACAAGACTGGCCATAACTCAATCTTTAGAGTTTTATTGTAAAAAAATACAGACCGCTAAGGACGGAATGGAGGGTTTTAACAAATACTTCAAAGACCAGTTTGATATAGTAATAACCGATATAAATTTACCAAATTTAAATGGTCTTGAAATGCTTGATGAGATAAAAAAGAGAGCTCCTCACGTAGCTTCGATTATCATAACATCTTATGACACCAGCGAAAATATGCTAGCCAGTATAGAGCTTGGCGCTTATAACTACTTAAGAAAACCTTTTAAGATAGAAGAGCTTCAAACAACTATTTTAATGGCTACAAAAAATTTGTATGAAAATAAAATTAGATTTAAAGACGACTACGAATATGATTTTTTACAAAAAAGATTATTTAAAAATTCAGAAGAAGTTGCACTTACAAAAATAGAATCAAAACTATTTTTCTTATTAGTAAGCAACATAAACAAAATAGTCAGCTATGAAGTAATAGAAAATTTCGTATGGAACGAAAAATCAATGAGTAATGAAGCCTTGAGAATGGCGATAAAAAAGATTAGACTTAAGACCGACAATGATTTAATAGAAAATATATCAGGTACAGGCTATAGAATAAATAATTGAGCTTTGAAATTTGTTTTGGCGGATAAAAACGTTTAAATCAAACTAAGATTTGATCTATCAAATTTAAGCTGCGTATAGCGATTTTATCTTTAAAAAAGCAAGCGCTTTGAGTTAAATTTCAAAGTCTCAGTAAAGTTTATTTAATTTACAAATTTTTTATATACTCAACAGCCTCAAGAGAGTTACTAAAAATTTTATCAGAGCAAGTTTGTAAAACATCAAGCGTGCTATAACCGCAAAGTAGCGCTAAGCCATTCACTTTAGCCGCTCTTGCAGCGCCCATATCCATACAAGTATCACCTATCATAAAAGTATTGGCTCTATCTTGGAAACCATCTTTACCAAGCCTTGCTAAAGCTAAATTTATAGGCTCAGGATTTGGCTTTGGATTTGCCACATCATTTCTTCCGATAAGAGTTTTAACATACTGCATAATATCAAGATGCTCAAGCAATATCGCCGAAAATTTAGAAGTCTTAGTAGTAACTACACCAACATCTGCTATCTGGGAAGCTAGCTTAACTGCCTCTTTGGCAAATTTTAAAAGCGTAGTTTGATCTAAATAGATTTCCTGATATCTAGCCTTATAAGCCTCTATATAGCTATCTATGAGTTCGTTATTTACGCCTAATCTAGCAAACATAACATCAAGAGGATGTCCTATAAGCGATTTTATATCTTGGCTATTTGGTTCAAAAGCACCGTGCGCTCTAAAAGCCTGATTAAAGCCGTCTAAAATAGCAGGAGTTGAATCAATAAGAGTTCCGTCAAGATCAAACAGTATAGTTTTATTCACTCTGCTTCTTTTGCGGATAGTGGATATTAAGTTGAGGGAAAGGTATAGAGATGCCTTGATTATCAAACTCTAATTTTACAGCTTCAAGCATACTAAACTGAACATCCATAAAATCTCCACTCAAACACCAAAGTCTAGCAGCCAAATTTACGCTATTGTCTCCAAGGCTACTTACACCTACGAAAGGGACCGGGTTTTTTAAAACTTTTGGATTTTCGTTAGCTATTTTTAAAATAATCTCTTTAGCAAGCTTTAAATCATCGTTATAGTCAATACCAAATACTATTTCAACGCGTCTTGTACCCTCTTTTGAGTAATTTATGATATTATCGTTGATGATCTGACCGTTTGGAACGATAATAGTTTTATTGTCTCCTGTTTTTAAGATAGTGCTAAATATACTTATTTCGCTAACTACTCCCAAAACACCTGAAACTTCAACGGTATCACCGATCTTAAAAGGTCTAAAAAATACTATCAAAATACCCGCGCCGATATTAGAAAAAGTATCTTTAAATGCCATACCTATAGCAAGACCAAGGGCTCCAAATGCTGCTACAAACATAGAGGTTTCTATGCCTAAATTTGATATAGCGGCTATGATTACGAAGACTATTAGAAGAGTTTTTATTACATTAAGTATAAATCTTGAAAGAGTTTCATCGAATTTTGAAACAGTTATAACTTTAGAAAGTAGTTTAGAAACTCTATCAACAAGCCACTTTCCTATAAGCAAGATGGCGATAGAGCCTAAAATTTTAAGCGAGTATGAGGATATCAAAGACCAAATAGCATCAAAATTAATATCGCTCATACTCATAATTTAATTTAATTATTTATTAAATCTAGCTTCAACACGTCTGTTTTCAGCTCTACCTTGTTTTGTTTTATTGTCAGCTATAGGTTTAAGCTCACCATAACCTACAGTTGTGATTTTGCTTGCGCTTACACCAAGACCCTCAAGAGCTTTAGCAACAGCATTTGCTCTTTTTTCAGATAGTTTTTGGTTGTAAGCCTCAGCGCCTGTGCTATCAGTATGTCCTTCTAGTACAACACGGTAGCTTGGATTTTCACTCATAAACATAGCTACTTTTTTGATTTCCTCAAGATATTCAGGAGTTACTTTATAGCTATCAAATGCAAAATTTACACCGATATCTCTAAGAACGATAACTTTCTCGCAACCTGTCTCATCAACTACAACGCCTGCCGGTGTATTAGGGCATTTATCAACGTCATTTAAAACGCCGTCGTTGTCATCGTCAAGATTTACAGGTTTTGGCATCATTGGTTTCGGTTCCGGAGCAGCGGCAACTACCGGAGCATTCTTCTCGCCAAATCCTACAGCAAAACCGAGTGTGTAGAATAGGTTGTGATCTCCATGCTCAAATTTGATAGCATCAACAGCTTCTGCACGAAGTGCAAAGTTTTCTGTAACTTTATATTTTAGACCCAAGCCATACTGACCAAATCCGCCATCTTCATTGTCAACAAATTTAGCAGATACATCTTCCCAACCAGCACCAAGTAGTCCGTATAGAGATAGGTTGTTTGTAAGACCAAAATCTTTAATAACGTTTACAAAGTATCTTGTAGCGTTACCTTTTACACCAAATTCTTTAATGTTGTTTGAATAATTAAAGCCTAACTCAACTTGATCAAGGAAAAAATTCTCAAGATTTCTGCCAACTCTTAAACCGATAGCAGCATGATCGTTTGTTCCAAGATTTCCTTCAGGGTGAACTCCTCCGATAGTTGGAGTCAACTCATAGTTATATGCCGAATCAGCAGCAAAAAGTGCAGTAGCAGCAACTAAAGCAATAGCAATCTTTTTCATAGAATATCCTTTCTTTGCATATTTTTAAATGCAAGTCAAAATGTTATCACAAATTTTATAAATGTTATTTAAACACTTTGTTTACTATTATACAAAAAAATAATTTATAATACAAATTTACTATTTTATCAAAAATTAAAAATATAAAAAAGTGTAATTTTAGAGTGAAATCGTATTTAAGAAGAATAAATTCAAAGCCCCAAAAAGGAGCTTTGAAAAGTATAAATATTGATTAACGTTTAGAGAATTGTGGGCTTCTTCTAGCTTTTCTTCTACCAAATTTCTTACGCTCAACAACACGTGAGTCACGAGTTAACAAGCCTTTTGGTTTAAGAGTAGCTCTGAAATCAGCATCCATCTCTGCCAAAGCTTTTGAAATTCCGTGTCTTAAAGCCTCGGCTTGTGCTGAGTATCCACCGCCAAGAGTTGTAGCGGTTACGTCTATGCTGCCGTCTTGCTTTGTTAGAAGAAGTGGTTGAACAACTTTTAGCTTGATCGCCTCATGACCGCCAAGCCAAGTATTAAGATCCATTCCGTTTACTATGATTTTTCCGCTTCCAGATTTTATCCAAACCTTAGCTACAGCAGTTTTTCTTTTACCAGTTGCATAAACTTTCGCCATAATTATTTTCCTTCTTTAGCAATTTGAGCTGTATGAGGATGTTCGCTACCCGCATAAACTTTTAATTTCTTAATCATCTCTTTACCAAGCTTTGTCTTTGGAAGCATTCCGCGAACAGCAAGCTTAAATAGTTTTTCCGGTTTATTTGCAAGCAAATCACCGAATTTCTCGCTCTTTACGCTACCAAAATATCCAGAATGTCTGTGATAAAGCTTATCTTCGGCTTTATTGTTGCCTGTAAATTCTACCTTTGAAGCGTTTATTATGATAACATAGTCGCCACAATCAACGTTTGGAGTGAAATTTGGCTTATTTTTACCGCGAAGTATAGTTGCAACTTCGGTTAATAATCTACCAAAACGCTTGCCGGACGCATCAAGCAAAATCCAATCGCGCTTAACTTCGTTTGGCTTTGTTATTTTTGTCATTTTCTTACCTTTGCCAATAATTTTAAAGTGTGATTGTATTTAAAAATAGCTTATATTAACCTTAATTTAAGTAATATTTAAATTTCAATCCACTCTATCTTATCCTTAAAGGCGTAAAACAGTGCGGCTCTAACATTAAAATTCGGATAAAACTGCCTTATAGCGTCTTTATACTGCGTTATTTGAGCGATATTTTCTTCAGTATTTTTCTTTGAAGTTTTATAATCAATTATACAAATTTCATCATCTTTAAAACATAGCAAATCAATCTGTCTAAGGGAGTTTTGAAATCTAATAGGCTGCTCTTTAAACACAAATTTAGAATTTGTAAATTCTTTAAATTTCTTATCTTTAATCAAATTTAAAGCGCTCTTATAAACATCATCAAGCTCGTTTTGCGTAAGAAATTTACTAAATCTATTTTGCATTGAAATTTTAGCTATTTCAAGCTCATTTTCATCAAATTTAGCCGTCATTTCAAGCAGATAGTGAAGCGCCAGCCCGACATAAATGGCATGCAAATTCTTGCTACTTTGCCTTTGGGATTCATCAACTTCTTGCTTTGAAATTTTAGCTATGTCAAGATGATCCTGTGATATTTTCTCATTCGCACCTTCACTTTTACTAGGCAAAATTTTTCCAAAACTAAAGTCATTTAAATTTAGATATTCCACACTTTTTCCGCTTGATTCATACGCGCTAAAAAAGCTAGGATTTTTGCCGTTTGTTTCCAGTTTTTTTACAACTACAAGCGAACAAATAGCGCGTGTAAAAGCAACATAGAGTTTATTTATATCCTCTGCGTATTCGAGCTCTTTTACTCTTTGTTTAAGACTTGCAAATTCATCATCAAAACTCTCCTTTTTGACGTTATGCTTTATCTGCCAACCGCTATTTATATCGTATTCGGTGATAAAATTTGAACTATCGTTTTTATCTCCGCCTATCTTATCACATACTATCACATGCTCAAACTGAAGCCCCTTTGACTTATGCACGGTCATGATTTTTACGCCGTTTTTACTTTTTGAACTAGCTTTTTCTTGGGTTCTTTCAAGGTTAAATATAAAATTAGCTAAATTTCCAAACTCTTGCGCCATCTCATAAAGCCTTAAAACATCGCTATTATCGCTACTTACTCCAAGTTTATCGGCTAAGTATTTTAAGCTTTGAAACGCCGGTTTGGCTTCATCTATTTTTAGTCTTACGGCTTTTACATCCAAAATCGCTTCTGTATTTAGCTTATAAATTTCATCGCCAAATAGGCAAAATTTAGCATATTCCAAGAGTGCGCCCACATAAGGGCTTTTGATTAGCTCGGTAGCTCCTTCTCCTAGACTTTTTATGCCGCTAGCTTCAAGTGCTAGACCAAGGCGATCTATGTCTTCGTTTTTCCAGCAAAGTATCGTTATATCATCTTCTTTTACTCCGTTTGCAAGCAGATTTTTGGTCTGCTCTACCGCCTCGTTTACGATATCTTCACTGCTTACGACACGCAAAAATCCATGATCGTTAAACTCGCTTTTAAAATACTCGCACTCATCCAAAACTTGTACGCCATCTATACGCTCATCATTTTTTACAGATGCTTTTTGCTCTATAAAATTTGCGATCTTATCCTTAAAAACCGCATTTGAAAACTTCACAAGAGCCTTAAAACTTCGGTAATTAGTATCTAAATTTTCATTTTCTATCTGGATAAAATCGCTCTTTAACTTATCAAAAAGCTCTTTTTTCCCACCGCGAAATCGGTAAATACTCTGCTTGGTATCACCCACATAAAAAAAGCTTCCAAGCCCGTTTTGTCCGTATCCCGCAACTATTTCGGCAATTAATGGCTTCATGATCTCATACTGTGTCACGTTTGTGTCTTGAAATTCATCGATCAAGAGGTGATTTATCCTACCGTCAAGCCTAAAATAAAGCATCTGGTTATCAAGCTTGCCACAAAGTAGCTCATAAACAAGTGCGTTTATATCGCTAAAAGTAAGAGTATTTAGCTTTTGATTAAGCTCAAGTTTTACTCGTTTATATATTTCTAAAAACCGCCCAAGCTCATTTATCTTATAAGCTTCAAGTTCGTCAAAATAGCTCTTTAGCTCATTTTTAAGCTCAAAAAACAGCTCATCAAGCTTAGGGGTGTAAATTTTAGAGTAAGTACGGTATTCAAGGCTTTCTTTGCTTATGAAAGAGCGCTTTATAAGCTCTATTGGCTTCGCTTCGCTAAAGGAATCAACCGCCGTTTTTGAACCGCCATTATTTTCAGCATATTCGCGCAAATTTAAAAGGGCTTTTTCGACTTTATCAGGACTTGGGAATTTAGCATTTTCGTCCCGTTTTAGCGAGCTAAAATTCTCATAAAATATCTCAAGAGTTTCAAAGAAGTTGTTTTGGCTCTTTTGTGCGGCTGCGATTGAAGCGGCAAGCGCTTTTAAAAGCGCATTATCTTTTGAAATTTGAGCTATAAATTCTGCCCTTTGAAGCTCTTTTAAATTTGAGCTTATATCAAAATCGGAGCTTAACCCCAAATTTAAGCTAAACTGCCTTAAAATGCTCGCAAAAAACGAATCAAAAGTGCCTATTTTAAGATTTGATTCTAAAAATTTAGCCTTTTGCTTGTCGCGCATTTTTAAAATTTCTTCTTCACTTTTTTTAAGCATTCTTGATAGTTCGGCAAGCTCCGCTACGTGAGTTTCAAGAGCTAAAAAAGTTTTGATAATACGCTCTTTCATCTCGTTTGCAGCTTTTTTAGTAAACGTAAGCGCAACTATCTCGTTTGGGTTTGCTCCGTTTAAAATCGTAGCGATAAATCTCACGCTAAGCGCAAATGTCTTGCCGCTTCCCGCACTTGCTTCAAGGGCTAAAAACGGCTTCATAGTTCGCCCTTGCAAATAGTTTTAAACTCACAGTATCTACACTCTGCGGAGATATTTTGAGCGAAATTTATATGAGTATTATTTATGCTTTTTAGATTTTCCATCTCTGCTTGAAGTTCGTCTAAATTTGAGCTATTTTCAACCAAATTCATCTCGTTTTTAAGGTCATAATACCTTGTTTCGCATTCTTTGCCGATAAGCGCTTGATAAAATGGAAGCTGCAAGGACTTTTTTTCTATCAAGCCGCTTTTATAATCAATGAGCATCATCTGCTCATTTTTAACGTCAATCCTATCTATAACGCCGATTATATGCACGCCACAAAACGTATTTTCAAGCCTCTTTTCACACTCCAAAACTCGCCAACCCTCTTTAAATCTAGCCTCTTCAACCTCGCTAAATTTTTCAAATTTAACCATCAAAATTTCAAAATCAAGCGGGCTGATATCCTTTTGCAAAAGGATATTTTTAAATTTGCTTAAATCAAATTCCTTAAAATTTTGATAATACTCGCAAAGTGCGGCATGAAGCTTTAATCCTACTTCAAAGTCTCTTTTTTCATAAGGCATATTAGCAGGCTTAATGCCCTTAATATAAGCATAATAATACTTTCTGGCGCACTTTAAAAATGTGTTAAGTCTTGAAAAAGAAAGCGGTCTAGCAAAAAAATCATGCTTTAAAACAACCTCTTCATCAAAGCCCTTAAGAGTAGCTGAATTTAAACCGCCAAGCAGTTTCATATAGCTTTCGTCACTAAATTTAACGTCCTCAACCACACTAAATTCGTTTAAAAATCTCGAAGCTATCTTTTCTTCGTTTAAGACATAGGCAATCGCTACTTTTTTGGCTGAATTTATAAGGCTTTCATAATAAAACCTCTGCAAATTTTCACGCTCGGCGTAGCTTATAAGACCTGCTTTTTCTCTAACTCGAGAGTTTAAAAACATCTCATTTACGCTTCTTTTTGGTATTAGATCGTCGTTAAAATCAAGCAGTATCACACCCTCAAATTTCATACCGCGACTTTCAAGAACGCCGATCACGCTAACCTTTCCGCCGCCTACGTCATCAAGGCTAAGCGATCTTAGACGCATTAAAAATATCTCACAAATTTGCCTTAAACTAAAGCTAAAATAGCGCGATAAATTCTGCACGAAAAAGAGCTCTTCAAGTATCTTTTCTTCTACTCTGGCATCATTTTGCAAGACTAAAATGTCATCCATCAGCTCTTTAAATTTTTCAAACGAACAAGCACTTTCATAGCCGTTTTTAAATTTATTAAAAAGTTCGTCGCTAACGCCAAATGAGTTTAACACAAACTCAAATTCACTAAATTTTAGGCTGTTTTCGGGACTTAAATTTATGCTTTTCTTATCGTTTATCGCGTCGTTTATATAGCTTAGCGTCTGAAAAATTTTAGTATGTGTAAAGCTCTCGCCCATTGCAAAGTTAAATAGCCTGTTAAAATCATGCAGTTTTAAAATCTCGCCAAAACTCTCATCAGGTAGTATGACAGCTATCTTTTCAGGTGCGATACCTTCGCGTATGAACTCGCTAACTTTAGCCATAGCGTAAGCGCACTGCAAGCTTCTAACACTAAACGAGCGAGCCTCTATAGCTCTTTTTCGCTCTATTTTTTCAAGACTTTTGAGGCTTTTTGCGCTGAGATTTAGTTCAAATTTTGTATAAGGGGTGAAATTTTCTATCTCGATGCTTGAAATTTGAGCTATCTTCTCAATAAGTTTTTTATTAAATTTACTTGTTTGAAAGATGATTTTTAGAGTTGTTAAATTTGAAATTTTGCCGATGAGCTCCCATTCAAATTCGCTTAAAAATCCGTCTATTTCAATTATAATTTCACTATAAGAGCTTATAAACCAAGTATTTAGTTCATAAATTTCACTCAAAGTTATCTCATCGTATAAATTCTCGGCTTCAAGCAGAGCTTTATACTCTTTAAAAACCGCTTCAAGGATATCAAGGTGCTCCTCAAAATCAGCGTATATATCGCTAAATTTGATGTCCGCAATGGCTCTTTTTTGGATAGCAAGCTCTTTAAAAAAACTAAAAAGATAGTCGTTGTTTTTTAAAAAAGCAAAAAATTCATTTGGGATTTTTAGCTTTAAATTTGCTTCTTTTACGCTTGATGTGGCTCTTTGCATCAAAACAAGCAGATAAGTGGAATCAGCCTCAAATTTATCTCTTACAAAAACCGCCTTTTTCTCAAATTCGGCTATTGTAAGAGCTTTTGGTATGAGTTGGTTTTCAAATTTTGAGTTAAATTCGCGAATTTTTCGTGAGTTTGTAAATACAAAAAGCGAATTTTGTCTATCTATCACGCGCAAGCCTTTTGAAATCTAAAAAGCGCAGTTAGCTATCTAGTGGCGTTTATATCGAATTTATAAAACCCCGTATCTTCGCCGTCATTTATCTTAAGCAAAATTTGCCATCTGCCCTCTTTGGCTAATTTTACCTTGGCTGTTTTTAAAACTTCCTTTTGTTGGGTGAGGCTTAGCTCCTCGTTAAATTCGTTCGTTTCAGGCTTAGTAAGCAAAATTTGCGTTTTGAAATTTGGCACTTGGGTGCCTTTAGGAGTGATTTTAAACTCAAATTCGCCCTCCATAGCTCTTGGATTTGGATTATCAAACGCAACTGCGTATTTGGCTTCAAAGCGTTTGTGAGCATCTCTTATCTCGTTTATGTTTTCATCGACATTTTGATATCTATCCATATAAAAGTTATCCATCTGCACGGGATTTTTAAGCGCGATAACGATAGTTGCGATGCAAGCTATCACTATGGCGATGATGGAAAGCACTATCGCGTGAGGCCAAAACGTCTTTGTGTTATTTTGCATTTCTTCTCCTAAATTTAGCAAACATTATCACGACTATAACCAAAATAACCGACCCGTAAACGGCAAATCTTAAAATATCAAGAGTGATTTTATTTGAGCTGCCGATAGCATTTTCTAGTTTAACACCTTTTGATTTTGCGATCTGCTCGGCGATATCGGCATAGCCATTTAACATAGAAGCGTTATAAATATCCTTGCCGTTTTTTGAAGTAAGTATCGGAAGTATCGAGCCTCTGGCGGGATATGGGCTTAAAATTTGCTCTTTATCAAAAAGCTTTAGCGTATCTTCATCGGCAAAAATTTCAAGCTTATGCTCACTCTTTGCAAGCATTAAAAATGCATACGGCGGCTTTAAATTTAGCTCTTTAAATTTCTCGTTTATGCTTTTACTACCCAAATTTTCAAAAATTCCAAGCCCGGCATAAATGCCTGTTTTTTCGCGTAGCTCCTCACCGATAGTTGAAATTTTACTCTCAACTTTATCGCTTAGGATGTTTTCGTTAATAAGGACAATTTTATTTGCAAAAATAGGTGATAGAAAAAGGATAAGGGCGAAGAAAACGCCCTTAAAATTTAAAATTTTCATCCTACGAATAGGTGATTTGGAGTTAGAACCGACCACGCGCAAATCGCCGCTGCGACGATAAGCAAAACAAGTATAGCTTTTTCTAAAATTGCCGACATATCTTACTCCTTAATTTTCACGTGCTTGGCGTTTTCAACGCTCTTCATCTGAATACCGCTTGGATTTTCAAGAGTGTAAGGCTTTTGAGCGACTTCTTTTTGAGCCGAAATTCCAAGACAAGTAAGCACCGCCAAGATAGTAAGCAAAAGCACCGTGGCTATAAGCATACCAGTTACGCCATTTAGCGCAAAAACATTTCGATTTGTATTTTCCACTTGTCGCCTCCTTATTTACTAAGCGAGAGTATATACTCGCCTACAGCTTTTTGCTGGATATCGTTTAGCCTACCGTCATCAAATTTAGGCATAGCACCGATCGCGCCTTTTTTACCGCGTCTTAACACGTCCATTACAAACTCGCTCGTGCCGTATTTTGTAAGATCGGGACTCATGCCGTCCATTCCTTTGCCGTCATCTCCATGGCATGACGCACAGACCGCAAACTGCGCTCTGCCGACCTCGACTAAATCTTCGCTAGATGTTTTTTTAATACCCGAAAGTTCTTTGGCTATGTAAGCGGCGATAGCTTTTGCACCCTCCTCATCGGCCATTCCTCCGGGCATTTCACCCATAGGATAATCAAGTCCTTTTGAGCCGTTTAGTATCACATCGACAAGTGCTTTTTCGCTTCCCCATACGGTAAGATCAGCCGCCTTGCCGTTAATGCCGTCAGCTGTTATGCCGTGACACGCAGAGCACTGAACTAGATAGATACTCTCGCCCATTGCGTGAAGAGTTTTTAGATCAGGATTTGCCCACTCTTTTTCAAATTTGGCGTTCATAGTCTTAACCTCTTCGTTGTATTCGCCGATTTGAGAATACGAATTAAGCGGATAACCCACCAAATAGTACCAAATCGCCCACACAAGAGTAAGCACAAACATCACCGCCCAACCTATAGGAAGAGGGTTTTTATACTCGCCTATGCCGTCCCAATTATGCTCGCTAAGCTCTCCTTCGGATTTGCTCTCTTTCATCTGTTTCATATATTTGCCAACCACAAAAACGGTAAGCAAGATGATAGCCAATGCGCCGATGAGAGAGAGGAGATTGATATTGTCTTCTAAATTAAACCATTGCATTTTAACTTTCCTTTTTTGTATTATCCGAGGATACAGACTCTAAAATTTCGCTATCAAGATTGTCGTTAAGCGCTAAATTCGAGTACTTCTCGTAGTTTCTTCTGCCCGTTTTTTCGGATTTATAAAGATGATAATAATAGCTATAAAGCACGATTACCAAAAAAACCGTAAAGAAGAAAAATCCATAGCCCTGAAGCTCTCTTATAGTCTGCATATCCATCGTTTTTCCTATTTCAAGCTGTTTAAATATGCGATTATTGCGACGATCTCTTTGATCTCGCCTCTTGCAAACGCATCTTTTACGCCTTGATCTTTCATCTCGTCAACTATAGCCTGAGCCTCTTCTTTTACGATTGCTTGAGTCTCTTCCCAAGAACCAAGCTTAGGCATGCCCTCGGTATCGTAAGGAACTCCAAATACTTTTTTTGTAGTAACCGCTTCGCCGTAAGCCGTTTCTATGTCGGCATTGTTTTTAAACATATGTTTATAAGCAGGCATGATAGAGCCAGGAACTACAGATGTAGGATCTAGCATATGATTTTCATGCCAGTCTGTCGTGCGGTAGTTGCCTACGCGTTTTAGATCGGGTCCTGTTCTTTTTGAACCCCAAAGATGAGGACGATCATAAGCATACTCGCCGCTTAGAGAATACATACCGTATCTATCGGTTTCAGACTTAAACGGACGGATCATCTGCGTATGGCAGGCGTTACAGCTGTCTTTCATGTAGATATGCTTGCCTGCAAGCTGAAGCACCGTAGGAGGCTTAACCCCCTCAACCGGTCTTGCACGATTTGCAAAATCAGGCAAAATTTCGATAATGCCCGCATAAGCGATAACTATAAAAACCGCAACAGCAAAAAAGAATGGATTTTTTTCTAACCAACTAAACATTTTTTGCCTCCTTTACGCCACAGCAAATTCCTGCTGGGCTTGCATTTGCAGGCTCTTTATCAAGCACTCTTGCAGACATCGATTTGTAAATATTATAAGTAAATATAAAAAATCCTATCAAGTAAAGTAGTCCGCCAACCGCTCTAATCCAATAATAAGGTATAAGAACCGTAACGGTATCTATAAATGAATAGGCTAAATTTCCAAACTGATCAGTCGCTCTCCACATCATACCTTGAGTGATACCTGCTACCCACATTGACGCGAAATACAGAACGATACCCGTAGTTTGGATCCAGAACTGAACTTCCATTAAGGATTTTGAGTAAATTTCACGCTTCATAATGCGCGGAGTCATATGATAAAGTGCCGCCATAGTCATAAACCCAACCCATCCAAGAGTACCGTCATGAACGTGTCCCGGGATCCAGTCCGTAAAGTGAGCAAGAGCGTTTACCGATTTGATAGAAAGGATCGGTCCTTCAAGCGTTGAGAACATATAAAAAGTTGAAGCCAAAATCATAAATTTGATCAACGGATTTTCGCGAAGCTGAACCCACTCGCCCTTCATCGTAAGGAGCATGTTTATCGCAGAGCCCCAAGACGGAAGGATAAGAACGATAGAAAATATCGATCCCATAGTCTGCATCCAGTCAGGAACGGTCGAGTAAATAAGGTGGTGTCCGCCCGCCCAAAGATAGACAAACATAAGTCCCCAAAATGCAAAAAGCGATAATTTATATGAAAATACAGGCTGTCCGCTCTCTTTTGGAAGAAAGTAATAAATTTGAGCTATGATCGCAACGGTAAACACGAAAGCAACCGCGTTGTGCCCATACCACCACTGAACCAAAGCGTCGTTTGTGCCGGCATACATGGAAACTGAATGCCACCAGTCGCCGTATCCTGAAATAAATTTCGTAGGAACCGCCATGTTGTTAAACAGATACAGCATAGCAACGCCAAGAAACGTAGCTATATAGTACCAAAGCGAGATATAAAGCGTCTTTTCGCGGCGAATTCCGATAAGTCCAAATATACTAACACCCCAAAGAACCCACACGACAACTACGCCTATATCAAGCGGCCACTCAAGCTCGGCATACTCTTTTGATGTGCTAACGCCTGCAAAAAGGCTGATTACTGCAACTATCATCAAAACCATATAGAGCCAAAAATGAAGCTTGCCGATAAACATCAAAAACGGCGATTCGTTCATAGAGACTTTTAAAACTCTTTGTCCGATGTAGTACCAAGTCGCAAAAATTCCCGAGAGCATAAATCCAAAGATAACGCCCGAGGTATGAAGCGGTCTAAGACGGCTGAAAGTTCCATATTCGCCAGCCAAGTAGTTCAGGTCAGGATATGCCATCTGAAACGCTATAATCACGCCGATAGCCATACCGATGATACCAAACAATATGGTTGCAAACATAAAATACTTAGCTACCGTGTAATCGTAGTTTAATGCATTTGATGGTCGCATTAAAAACCTCCTTTTTAAATTTATCACTTTAACGTAATTTTATAGTGATATTTTAAAGTAAATAATATATAAATATTCTTAAATTAAGCAAATTTTTATAATTTATTTCAGATCTATCTTGTATCCAAGTCCCGGGATGTTTTTGATAAATTCGGCTCCAACTTTGTCTCTAACACGCTTTACAAAGGTTCTTATAGCAGCTTCGCTTACTTTTTCGCCAACCCAAACGACATTTTTTATCTCTTCAATCAAAACAAGAGTGCCAAGACGCTTAACAAGCAAAGATATAAATGCAAGCTCTTTTTTCGTAAGGGCTATCTCCACTCCGTCTTTAACTAAAACCCTTTTGGTCTGATTGAAAAAATATCCATCCGCAATATCTATCAAATTTGCGCTTTCTATCTTTGATTTTGCTATGTTTTCAAGCACTGTAAAAAGCTCATCCATATCAATAGGTTTCATCAGATACTTATCTATACCGACATCTATGGCTTTTAGCAGTCTTTCTTTCTCGCTAAATGCGCTTAGAACTATTATCGGAGTGTTCTTAGAAATTTCTTTTATCTCTTTTGACATATCAAGTCCGTCCGTAATAGGCATCGCGATATCCGTTACCACGATATCGGGACTAAATTTCTTAAATTTCTTAAGCCCCTCATCTCCGTTGCCGGCAGTTATTACCTTCTTAAATTCACTTGCAAAAACTTCGCCCATAGACTCTCTTACTCTATGTTCATCCTCTACCAAAAGTATTGTTAGATCTTTTAAATTTCCCATTATCCCTCTTTCTTAATTATCTTCGTCTGCAATAGGTAATCTTATCTCAAAGCAAGCTCCAAAGGGTTCGTTTCGCACATTTATACTTCCACACATGTTCTCAACTATAGTCTTAAGCATATATAGTCCTATACCTGTTCCTGCGCTTGGATGCTTAGTAGTAAAATAAGGCTCAAAAATTTTATCTATAATCTCATCTTTGATGCCGCCGCCGTTATCCAAAACCTGAATTATTACAAATTTATCCTCTATATTTATTGAAATGGTAACAACTTTATCATATTTTTTGTCCTTCATCGCATCTTTTGCATTACTAAGCAAGATGATTATAGCTTGAGCAAGTTGCGAGTGAAAGCCTAAAATTTCAGCTTCATTTTCCAAATTTAACTTTAGCTCAATGCCCTCTTTTTGATAGGTCTTTTCAACCATCTGCATAGCGTTTTTAAGCGAAATCGAAGGCAAAAAAAGCTCCTTATCCCTATCCACATTAAAGAAATTTCTAAACTCTTCAATAGTATGAGACATATCCTTAATAATCCGCTTTGAGTGCTCATAGCCACTCTTAAACCTCTCATCATCCTTGCCAGCAGCCTCTTTGAGTTTAAAAAGCGTGATGCTGAGCTCATTTAGCGGCTGCCTCCATTGATGAGCTATGTTTGAAAGCATCTCTCCCATGCTCGCAAGACGAGATTGAACTATAAGCATCTTGGTTTTTTCTTCGTTTTTCTTTATCTCTTCTTGCACGAGTTGCTCTAAATTTTCATTTAGATTTAAAAGCTCTTTAGTCTGTTCTTTGACCCTTTTTTCAAGCGTTTTATTAAGATCCTCAAGCTCTTGTTTGGTCTTTAAAAGCTCGTTATTTAAATTTATCGTATCGGTTATATCATGGCGAATCGCGACAAACTCCTCTATCTCGCCGTTTAAATCCAAAATAGGAATTATGGTCGTATTTAGATAGACGTCTTTGCCGTCTTTAGTGCGGTTTCTGACGATAGCCTTATGAACTTTTTTGGCTAAAATTGTATTCCAAAGTTTTTTAAATACATTTTCATTAACTTCGGGATGGCGAACTATGTTGTGATTTGCACCGATAAGCTCCTCTCTTGAAAAGCCGGAAATTTTACAAAATTCATCATTTACAAAGGTAATAATGCCGTTTATATCGGTTTTTGATACGATATTACTAGCCTCTATCGCCTCTTGATACTGCTTGAATTTCTTTTCTATTTTATTCATACTTTAACTCTACTTTAATTTACTTCGTCGCCATAAATCCCAAAAACGCCAAATAAATGCCGTATCCTACTATCAAAACACCGGATATGTAAAGCATAAAATTCCTAAATTTATCACTTAGCAGTTTAAACAAAAGAGCATATGTACTCATCATAACCAAGCTAACAGCGCCAAAAAGCCCCATCACAAGAGCTCCTTTTGCCGCACTTCCGGCAGCGATCGCAAGCGCTAGGAAATAATACACCACGCCGCAAGGCAAAAAACCGTTTAAAAACCCAAGTATCAAAAAGCCAAATTTGCTCTTTTTAGATATCAAAGCTCGCATATTTGAGTTTATAAACTTATAAAACGGCGAATTTGTCTCGATCAAATTTAAAATTTTCCCGCGACGAATAAGCGCGATCCCTAAAATCACTAAAAAAACTCCGAGAGCAAAAAACAGATATCCTCTTGCCTTTAAAGAGAGTATAAACACTCCTCCAAACGCACCAAAAATAGCACCTTGCAGGATATATGCGCTAACTCTTGAAGCATTATAGCCTATAATGACAAATATATTTTTTACTGATTTTTTTTGATCTAAAAAGCTTGAAAGTGCGATTACAAAGCCTCCACACATCCCGGTGCAGTGAGCTAATGAGCTAGATAGCGCAACGGTTATGATCGAAAAAACAGTCGCACTATCCATAAATTTTATAAAATTTCAACGAATTGTTTGAATATATATTTACTTTCATTTGGTCCTGAACTAGCTTCAGGGTGATGCTGGACGGAAAATACGGGATAGTTTTTGTATTTAACCCCTTCGATAGTGCCGTCAAATAAATTCTTGTGAGTTATTTCGGCAACCTCGCAAATGTTTTCCGGCACGTTGTAGTTATGATTTTGTGCTGTAATCTCAACGCTTTTTGTGTCTAAATTTATAACAGGGTGATTTGCGCCGTGCTGTCCGAATTTAAGCTTGTAAGTCTCGTAACCAAACGCATTGCTAAGCAGCTGATGTCCAAGGCAAATTCCAAATATCGGCATCTTAGCTTCAACTAAAATTTTTATCTGCTCTATCTCGGTTTTTAAGCTCTTTGGTTCGCCCGGTCCGTTTGATAAAAATACGCCGTGAATTTCGCCTTTTTTAAACTTGTCTATTAAAATTTCAGCCTTCGTATCATAAGGATAAACCTCGACATCAAGACCAACCTCACAAAGCTCGTTTAGTATATTTCTTTTAACCCCAAAATCAATCACCGCGACTTTTTTGCCGACATTTTTCGAAGACTTAAAAGGTTTTTGTCCGTATTTGCAAGGTGATTTTTCATAAGAGTAAATTTCTTTTGTGCTAACCTCTTTGACATAGTTTATTTCGGATATATCAGGCGACGCTTCAAGGCGTCTTTTAAGCTCGTCTTTATCGCTAATTTCAGTTGATATGAAGGCTCTAATATTGCCGTTATCTCTTAAAATTTTAGTAAGATAGCGAGTATCTACGTCATAAACGCCGAATTTGCCCTTTGACTCGAAAAATTCGGCTAAATTCTTTTGAGAGCGGAAATTTGAAGTCATCTCGTTATAGCTTCTCATGATAACACCGCTTGCATAAATATGAGAGCTTTCCATATCGTCGTCATTTGCGCCCACTATGCCGATTTCAGGCATGGTAAATACTATAAACTGTCCGGCATAGCTTGGATCGCTCATTATCTCTTGATAACCGCTCATGGATGTGTTAAAGACTAGTTCGCCAAATGCGCTTCCGCCCTTACCAAAAGCCTTAGCTTCTAAAAATACGCCGTTTTCAAGATAGATATAAGCTTTCATTAAAGCATTCCTTTTTTTCTTAGCTCTTCTTCATAAAGCTTTTCAAACACGATATCATACTCTTCGGTACCCGGTATCAGCTTGCGCTTATAGTTATCAATCTTTGCGATAACCTCATCTTCAAGCTTTTCGTAGGTTTTAATATAGTTTTCTATCGAGCCATAAATTATGTTTTTAATTCTATTTTCAGAAACGGTATAGTCCATCAGGCTTTTTTTCCAAGCGGCCTCAAGGATGAGGTGAGCAACGTTATTAAAACGATCTTCATAAGCAAGTATTACGTTATACTCTTTTGCGAGTTTTTTCTTAACGAGCCAAAACATATTTTTTCTATCCACTTGCATAAATTCCATCTCGTTTTCATTCTCTTCCAAGACCTCATTAACTCGCTCTTCAAGCGCTCTTTCGCGGTTTAAATCATCATCTAAAATTTCTTTAGCAAGAGCTGCAAGAGGCTCAACACCTTTATTTAAAGTAACAAATCCGGATTTTAATAGATCAATTGCGATTTTTTGTGCAATATAGGGAGTGTGTGGTAGTTTAATACGCATATTTACCTCTCTTTTTGGCTGAATTTTAGCCAAAAAAAGGTAAAAGTAGGTTAAATTTTAAAAATTTAGCAGATTTCCCGCAGGTCCTTCGGGCGAACTATCACTGCCTGAAGTCGCGTTTGATTCGCTATGCATAAACGGCGGACCCTTTTGAAGCAGTAACGTTATCTCCGAAGCTATATTAGGCGGCATTTTAGCCATGATAGTTGAAATTTTTTTAGGAGCCAGCGCATACATTATAGTAGCGGCATTTGCTCTATCCATAGCGCTTAGCACATCAGCGGCGGATTGATCCTTCATCTTGCCGTAAGCTTCGCTAACCTTATCGGTAGTCATCGTCTTAAGCTCGGCTAAAATTTCATCGTTTCTCTTGAGTAAATTTTCGATATCTTTCTTTTTTGCTTCGATTTTTTCAAGTGTCGCGTTTATCTCGGCTTCTTTTTTAGCAAGTTGGATATTGCGCTCGTTAAACAGAGCTTTTGATGAAGCCTGAAATGCCTCAAGTCCTTGTTTGGCTTCATCTATCTTTTCAACTTCTTTTAAAAGCTCGGCTTTTCTGGATTCAAATATAGAAACACAATCAACCGGCACTTCAAAACCAAAAAGAGCCAAATTCAGCAGCAATAAAATTAAAATTTTCTTCAATTCCCACTCTCTTTAAGATAGGCATGTCTGATAGAACCGAACTCGTCAAGCATATTTTGCTCGGCTCTTTTTATCTTGGCGATTTGAGATTTAAAATCCTCGCTTTCAAGATACTTGATCTTTTCATACTCTAAATTTGCGTTTTTATATTGGTGCTCATAGTGCATTATGCTTTTTTTGGTAAGCTCAAGCCTTTGAGTTAAAATTTCTTTTTCCTTGCGAGCCAAATTTAAAAGTTCCAAAGAGCTTTTCATTTGCGAAATTTGACCGCTTTGAGGCAGTTTTATAGATGCTATCTGCTCGTTTGCTTCAGCGATAAATCCCTCTATCATCACGGTTTCAGCCCTACTTCTTGCAAGACGCATGCTTATTTTATCCAAATTTTGTTTTTTTACTTTTACGATTTGGCTAAATTTGCTCTTCATCTTATGATAGTATCTTCTCTTTCAGGGCTCGTAGAGATGATGCCTACTCTGACTCCGGTTAGCTCCTCTATGCGTCTTATGTAAGCCTTTGCATTTTCAGGAAGGTCTTTAAATTCACGCACGCCGACTACGCTATCCCAACCGTCAAGCTCTTCGTAAACCGGCTTTACGTTTTCCAAATCGGTAGGAAAACAATCCGTTTCCTTGCCCTTGTACTCGTACGCTCTGCAAATTTTAACCTTGCTAAATCCATCAAGCACGTCAAGCTTCATAAGCGCAAATTTATCCACTCCGTCAAGTCTGGCAGCGTATCTTACAGCAACCGCATCAAACCAACCACAGCGTCTTCTTCTGCCTGTCGTAGTGCCGACCTCTTTACCCACATCACACATACGATCGCCATCTTTTCCAAAGTCTTCAGACGGGAAAGCTCCGTTGCCAACGCGAGTAGTGTAAGCTTTGATGATGCCGATTACCTCTCCTACTTCTTTAGGGTTTATGCCTATACCTGCGCAACTACCTGCTGTTACGGTGTTTGAGCTAGTTACATAAGGATAAGTGCCGTGATCTATATCAAGCAAGGTTCCTTGCGCACCTTCAAGCAATATCTTTTTATTATTGTCAAGCTCTTTCCAAACAAGCCTTGTAGTGTTGGTTATAAATTTCGCCAGCTTCTCTTTATAAAATTTAAGCTCTTTTAAAAGCTCCTCTTTGCTTGGAATTTCTATTTCAAGCGCGTCAAGAAAGCATCTGTTTTCTTCAAAATCGCTCATTATAGCCTTGCAAAGTTTATCAGGATCGTTTAATTCGCCCATTCTATGACCGCTTCTGCTTATCTTATCGCTATAAGCAGGTCCTATGCCTTTTCCTGTAGTTCCTATGGCGTTTTTGCCTTTTAAACGCTCTTTTGCACGATCTATGAGTGCGTGATGAGGTAAATTTAAATGCGCTTTGTCACTTATAAAAAATCTTCCTTCAAGATCCTCAAACTGCTCAAGCTCTTTGATCAAAAATTCAGGACTTACTACGACACCGTTGCCGATCACGTTTATAATATTTCTATGCAAAATTCCCGAAGGCACAAGGTGAAGCGCGTATTTTACGCCGTTTGTCCAGATAGTGTGACCGGCGTTGTGTCCGCCTTGACACCTGCAAACCACATCATACTTGGCACTTAGCATATCAACTATCTTGCCTTTTCCCTCGTCTCCCCATTGAACTCCGACTACAATA
Source organism: Campylobacter sp. CCUG 57310 (assembly GCF_013201975.1). Taxonomy (NCBI): domain Bacteria; kingdom Pseudomonadati; phylum Campylobacterota; class Epsilonproteobacteria; order Campylobacterales; family Campylobacteraceae; genus Campylobacter; species Campylobacter sp. CCUG 57310. The sequence goes on along the minus strand of NZ_CP053845.1, from coordinate 282,231 downwards.
TCAGCTTTAGTCATCTTAAATCCTTGATTAGTTTTTATTTCAAATTTTCTAATAAAGCGTCGGTATAAACACCAAAACCGCTACTTTTAATGCCTTCTATATCGTAATTTCCGCCACCGCTTAAAATTTGATTACCGCTTAAAAATCTAAAAAACAGATTATCGTAATATCTCATTTTAGAGTAGTATAACGGCACTATTCTTAAATTTTCATATCGCGACAGACTCGCAAGCTCTTTTATCTCGCAAAGAGGCTCTTTTAACTCATTTGGCACCATGCTTAAAATTTCATCGATGTCTTTAATCGAATTTACAAAAACAAGCTTTCTTAGCCACTCTTTATCCTGATTTAGAATTTTCTCAAGCTCGCCATGCTCAAATATACTAATAGGTAAATTTAAAAGTTCGCATACGATATGAGGTATCTTTATGTGGCTTATTTGAAGATAGGGTTTTAAATTTAACCTTTCAAAGAGACTTTTAGCGATATTTACGCTTGTTATAAGATCTTTTTCGCCTATTAACTCAGCTCCTATCTGATAAAATTCGCTACTTGGGTATTTAAAAATCGGCTGGATATAAAACCATCTTTTCGGCTCGCTGTCTTTTAGCCTTCTTAGCACTATCCTTACGACATCGACGGTGCTATCGGCTCTTAAGCTTACTTCGTGATTTGCATGATCGCTAAATCTAAGAAGTTGGGTAGGAGCTACGCTTAAGTGCTGATGGTGCGAAAAATAAGGCGTTACTATCTCATTAAAGCCGTTTTGGGTTAAAATTTCACTGGCTATACTTTCAACCTCTCGCTTAAGAGATGCACTCTTGCCGAAATAAAGCCTGCTTCCTACCGGGATCTCATGCTCAAATATATTTGCGTCAAAATTTTTAAACTCCACAGCCCATCCTTACTCTAAATCAAGCAGCTTATCTCGCTTGGTTTTTAAATTTAACACAAGTTTAGAGATATCTTGCTTGCTGTCAAGATTTGTCAAAATATTCATGATTATATCGCTTATCTCTACATGAATGGCTACTTTGTGCGTATCCTCTATATGTTTTTTATAGACGTTTATCATCATAGCGGTATATTCTTTGGCAAATTCTTTGGTGTCAAGTCTGCCTAAATTTGAAGCACTTAGCATATCAAGCAAGCTTCTTATCCAAACTCTATGCATAACGGCTAAATTACACCACATCATATCATCTTCATTCAGCGCTCTTAGTTCTTTAAATTGCTCTGGAATTTGATAGTTATCTGACCATTTTTTAATGCTTTCAATCTTCATAGGAGGCGCTATATACCCACCTTGAAGCTTTTGGTATCCTGCTTTTATGAGCAGTCTCATATTACTTGAAGTCTCAACTCCTTTTGCAACTACATCCTTAGAAAATGCGTTTGAAAGAGAGAGTATCGCGCGAAGTATGATAAGGCTATCGGCTCCGTTTACCGCACTTAAGCTTAAGTATTTTGAGACTTTTAGCTTATCGGCGTGGATGTCTTTTAAAATTTGAAGCGAAGCGGAATTTGAGCCGAATTCATCAAGCGCAAAGGTAACGCCTTGTTCGGTATAAACCTCCAATGTTTCATCGTCATCAGGCTGTTTAAAGGAATTTGAGTTGTTTATATTAAACTCAAGCATATGTAAATTCTCATATCCTTCTTCGACGATAATCTTAAATTTATCTATAAAATTCATCTTATAAAGAAGCTCAAGCGTTACATTTACGCTGACTTTTAAGTTAAGTCCATGCTCTTTTGCTAAAAATTCCTGATCTCTAAGCGCATTTTTTATATTCCAAATGACCAAATCATCGTATATATAATCTTTTGAAACAAGAGGCAAGATCTCTTCATGTAGTATGGAAACACTACTTGATTTCCATCTGACAAAGGACTCAAGAGCGGAAATTTTGCCGGTTTTTATCTCTATGATAGGCTGGTAAGCTATTTTAAACTCATTGCTTGCAAGGCTGGTTGCAATTCTATCGGCAACCGCGTATTTGTCTCTAAAATTTCTATCAGATTCTGGATCAAAGATATAAAATTTGTTTTTGCCCGATAATTTTGACTGATACATCGCCCAATCGGACTGCTCGATCAATGTCTCTTGCCTTATGTCCGCCTTTTGAGGATACAAGCTTACGCCTACGCTAATGCTTACTTTTAATTTTTTGTAATTTATGTATATATCTTTATTTGCCGCTTTTAGTATGCTGTTTAGTATCTCTTCGGCTTGCTTGTGATCGTATATGTCATTTACGATGGCTACGAATTCATCGCCACCAATTCTAGCCAATGTATCGTTTGCCTTGATTACGCTATTTATATTTCTGGTAACTTCTATAAGGAATTGATCGCCTATACTATGTCCGTAAAGGTCGTTTATAGGCTTAAAGTCATCTATATCGATGTAGATAAGGGCTAATAAATTTTCAGACTGCGCCGCCGCCTTCATAGCCTCTTCAAGACGCTTTGAGAATAAAAATCTATTTGGAAGCTTGGTAAGCGGATCGTAATAAGCGATTTGCTCTAATTTATCCTCTTTTGCCTTCATACTTGAAATATCTGAAAAAATAGCCAAGAAATACTCGATACTTCCGTTGCTGTCGTAAATTGCGCTTATGGTTAAAAACTCGAGATATTTCTCGCCGTTTTTGCGCTTATTCCATATATTACCGCTCCAATAACCGTTTTCAACGGCTTTTTTCCATAGATTGGAATAAAATTTATTATCATGCACGCCCGATTTTAATACGCTTGAAGGCTTGCCGATGATCTCTTCTTTAGAATATCCCGTAATATCGCTAAAAGTATCATTTATGTCTATAAATTTACTATCCGTACCGACAAGCGCTATACCCTCTTTTGAATGCAAGAATAAATTTGAAACTATATTTTTATACTTATCGGCAATTAGTTTATAGTCTTTTGACTCTTTTTGAACGCTTATAGGAACGGATTTGTTTATATCCGCGTATTCTACGCTTACCTTTTTAATAAGCTCGTTATTTATAAAATACCCTATGATTTCGCTGACGTTCTTGCCGTCATTTGAGATAAATTTGATGAAGATATTACAAGTGATGATCTCTAAATTTTTCTTTATAAGTCTGCAAGTTTGTAAAGACTCATACTCTTTTTTAGAAAAGTTAAGCCCAAAGAGTCTAAATTTGATGTTAAATTCATTAAAAATTTTAATAAAATCCTCAGGATGAATAATATCTTTGAAGCTAAAATTGCTATCAAGCATCTCTTCGATCTTGTATCCAAGTATGCTTTGCGTGTTTGAGGATACATTTATAATATCTTCTAAAAAGCCGTTTTTCCAAGATATGGTAAATACCGGAGAGTAGAAATTCGTCTCGTTTTCTTTCTTTAAATTCTCTCTCATCATATTTTCGTAAGTAACGTCTTGGATGACGCAAAAACCTATCTTGTAATCATTCACATCGATATTTTTTCTGCTTATGATGACATCTTTGATATCGCCGTTTGAAACTCTTTGCTTGGTTTCATAAACTATCGTATCGTCGATATTTCCGTGAGAGATGATGTTTATATCTTTTGACTCTATGGCATTTAAGGAATTTAAATTCTTGCCAATCATCCCCTCTTGCTCAAGGCCGTAAAATTCCAAAGCTTTTGCACTTGCCTCTATGATATCGCCTGTTTTAGCATTGATTAGCAATATAACAAGAGGGCCTTTCTTAAATAGATAGCCAAATTTCTTATCATGCTCAAGATAAGCTGTCTTTTTAACGTCAAAATCCTGATAGATTTTAATAATACCGTTTATTATCTCGTTAAAATCGGTTATATGTTTAGCACTTACATACTGCTTAATATCCTCTTCGTTTTCCATCTTTTTAATGAGTTTTTTAATCGAAAGAATAGGCTTTATGACCTTATCTTTAGTAACTCTAACATCGATAAAAATGAGCAGCAGGCAAGAGAATAAAAATGTAATTGATATCAGCAAAAACAGCCAGTTTGTGCCAAAAATACTATCAAAAGAGCGATAAGTAACTATCGCCATATCCTCTTCAGGTATATATCTAATAAGATAAATATCGAAATTTTTTGAGCCAAAATCGCTGGTTTGTATTTCGTTATTCGTAAGATAATCAGCCCTTACGCCGTAAAGATCAAATATAGTCTTTTGCTCAAGCACAAGATCTATATTTTGATGAAATAAAATTTTACCGTCGCCGTTTATGATAAAAGAGTTAGCCCCCTTATCGTCATAAGCTTGCGTAAGCTCTCCATAGATAAAATCAAATTTAATCTCGGCAACTAAAATTTTGCCGTTTCCAAGATCTTTAGCGATAAATCTAGTGGGAATATCACTTGTCGCAAAGCTAAATTTGGATTTATAAATTCTATCTACGAATTTACCTTCCCACGGCTTTGAAGCAAAAAATACTCTATAATCTTTATTGATCTCGTTGCTTTTTAGAGTTGAAAATTCGATATTGCCATTAGAGTCAAGCACATAAAAGGCGTGATACTCCTCTTTATTGCGAAAGGCGTAATCAAGTATGGTTCCAATGTCAGAGCTATTAGAAATTATATATTTTTGCAATAAATCAAGCTCTGCTGCAACCGTTCTTGAGTGAGTGGTAATAACATTTCTAAAGTATCTATTGTTGGCATATACGTTATCTTTTACATCGTCAAATTTCAAACTTAATCCAAAAGCGATAATGCAAAATATAGCAATAGTGGTCATAAAATTTGCAAAATAAATTTTATTTAAGATGTTGAAAGATAAATTTTTATTCTTGTGTAAAAACATTATTTTATACCAAATGCCCTAAAAACTATAATGAAAATTTAATAGAGAGTATTATATCGGATTTTTCTTTTTTTAATATAATTTAAACATTAAAATAAAAATGTAATTAGCTAGGAATTGGCGAGAGGATGAGAGAATCGAACTCCCCACGAAGCGGTCAACCGCCCCGTCATCGGATTTGAAGTCCGCGAGCGCCACCAGATCGCTTTATCCTCCAAAGACTATCTGGATTATATCAGATTTATATAAATTTTAGTTTGAATTTTATACGATTTCAGGCAAATTATTAACGAGTTGTTTATGAAATTTAGATTTGTATTTATAAATTTGTTTTTTGCACTGTTTTCAAACGGATGTTTAGAAATTTTTACCAGCATCCCATCTCCGCTTACAGGGCTAAACGTCTATGACGCATATCTCATCTCTCAAGACGAGCGAGGAATCTACGCAATAACAAAAGACAAGGTTATCAAAACAAAAATTCAAAGCAAAATTTTAGCCTCTTCAGGACTTAGCAACCTTGATATCGACGTAGAGAGCTTTTACGGCAACGTCTATCTAATAGGCATAGTGCCTGATATGGATCATAAAACAAAACTTATAAATTTAGCCAAAGATACCGCCGAGGTTGAAAAAATTTACACTTATATAAGATTTCCAAGCGACGAAAAAAAATGCGAAAACAGCCTAAACATAATGCTTGCGCTTAAAAATAACCTCTTTGCAGATAGCAAGATAAGCGGCACTAGCATAAGGGTTAGCGTAGTGCAATGCAATGTCGTATTTACAGGCATAATAACCGATATCGAGCAAGAAAAACACGCCATTTGGTATGCTAAGCATATCGAAGGCGTAAATGATGTTTATTCGTTTTTAAGAGTTATAAAGTAAATTTAGCCCAACTCAAAAGCTAGATTTACTTACTCAACAACGCTTTTTGCATAAAACGTATGAATAAGCGCAGGCAAAAGCACCAATGCGCCAAGTAGCATCATAACCATAACCAAATCGGTAAGCAATCCAAAATAAATAGTCGGGATAAAGTTACTAGTAACCATCACGCTAAAGCCTAAAAATATAGCAAAGGAAGTATAATACATCGCATAACCTATGCTTGCGTGCGAGGCTTTTATACTCTCCGCCACGCTTTTGCTTCGTCGCTCTTCGCGGTATCTATGGATATAATGAATAATGTCATCCACGCCGATACCGATACTTATGGAAGCTATAGTAATACTCATGATATCAAGCGGAATCGCTGCCGCGCCCATCACTCCAAAGACCACGCAAAGCGGGATGATATTTGTGATAATGCTGATAATCGCAAGTTTTACGCTCTTAAAAATGACGCAAAATATCACAAAAAGAGTTAAAACGACAAAACCGAAAGAATCAATCTGCGAGTAAATAAGGCTTTGAAGCATATTGTTATAAAGCACCATTGCGCCGCTTATCTCGACTTTCACGTTATCGTCTTTGGTTAAATTTACGATCTCGCTTTCAAGCGTTTTTAAAAACTCATCTCGTCTAAGCCTCTCATCAGAGTCAATAGTCCTAAGCGAAAATCTCACTTGATTACCCGCGATGCTAACATAAGGGCTTAAAATAATATCTTTATAAATTTCAGGCATCTGCTCATACATAACGCTTAGCAAGAAATCATCAATCACTCCGTCGTTTAAAATTTCAATAATCTCTAAAAGCGTGCCAAGACTTGAAACCTTTCCGACAAATTCCTTGCCTTCAAGATGAGTATGCACTTTTTTTACGATGTTCATCTTATGGCTGTTAAACCAATACTTAGCCTCGTTTTCATTAGCCTTAAACTCATCTTCAAATTCATCTTTCGCTTCGTTTACGCCCTCGTCTTTACTTGTGTCTTTAAATGTTATAAGTACATCCACAGGCACCGTGCCACCGAGTTTAGTGTCGATTATCCGCATGCCTTTATTGATCTCGGTTGAGCTTTTAAAATACTCAATAAAGCTATTTTCAACGCGAAGTTTTGAAATTCCGTAAATTCCAAAAGCAAGCATAAGTCCGCTTACGGCAAAAACTGCAAATTTGGATTTCAGAGCAAAATTTGCACAAATTTTAGTAAAGTTAAATTTGCTCTCAAACGTCCTAACGGGAGCGAGCTTATCAAGAAGAGAGACTACGCTGCCAAATAATAAAAACGCAAGCACAAGCGAAATGGATATGCTCGTACTCATCATCACGCCAAGCATTATAACGGGCTTTATGTCGGAAAACGCAAGCGATAAAAAGCCGATAACGGTCGTAAATATCGCAAAGAAAGATGGCTGAAATTTATCCCTAAGCGTTAGATATACAAGCTGGTGTTGATTTAAGCTCGGCTTGGTTATAAAAAACTCCCTATAGCTAACCGTTAAGTGAATCACAACCGAGATAGTAATGATAAGCTGAAGAGCTATGAAATTTGATGAGATAACCGTTATCTCCCAGCCCAAAAAGCCAAAAAGTCCCGTTGCAAATATAACGCTAACCGCGCATATAAATATAGGCAGCACGATCCAGCGAATTTGCCTAAAAAAGAGCCAAAGGCTAAATATCAAAAGCAAGGCTACACTTATACCGTAAGTATAAAGATCCGATTTTACGAAGCTTACCATGTCGCTTGCAATCATATTTACTCCGCCTAAAAACAGCGTCTCATCGCCTCTAAATTTATCTATCACGCCTCTTATATGCTCTATACTAGCCTGCTCTTTTGCGCGCAAAGAGTCGCGATAGGATTTAAACTCAATATTTACGCTTTTTAAATTTTGCTTATCGTCTCCGCTTAAAGTACCGTTTAGTTCTTTATTTAAGAGCAAATTTCTAGCGTTTAAAAGCTCCGTGTATCTTTTATCGTCTTTTAAATTTAAGATGATCGCCGTTGTTTTTAGATCCTTGCTTACAAGGGCGTTTGTATATAGCGGACTGCTTGCAAATTCCAGCTTCACGGCGGTTTTATTTATATCTTGATCTTCAAGAGTAGGAACTCGCTTTACTATATCGCTAAGCGAACCGCCTGAGCTTTGAAGCAGAGGGACATTTAGTATGGATACGACATTTTTAACAAGCTCGTTTTGCTCAAATTCACTTGATAAATTTCTAATCTTTTCAAGCGTAACATCATCTAAAAGCTCGTTTTTTGGAGTGTATGCGACAACTAAGTAGTTAGGGCTTGCATATCTTTTAGCAACATCCCTAAACAAAGCCAAGTCTTTATCGTTTTCAAGCAAAAGCGTCTCAGTGGAGGCATCAATGGCAAGTTTTGTGGAAAAATATCCAAAAACAAGTGTTAAAAGCAAGACTGAAACAATAACTCGCTTAGGATAAAAAACGATAAATTTAAAGATGGATTTCATTAAATTTACTTGCTATCCTCGGGCAAATTTACGCTTTCTAACCTTTTTAGCAAATCATCAAAGCTGCCGTTTTCAAGCAAGCTTCCAAACTGACTTCGATAAGTCTGAACTATACTAACGCCTAAAATATCAAGGTCGTATATAAGCCAACCGCGCTCTTTAGCGTCATAAAATTTATAGACAAAAGGATAGCTTTTGCCTTCGCTTACAACCTCGCCGTTTAGCCAGTATCTTTTATCGTTTGGTTTTGTGTGCTCTTTTAAATTTATCTCTTGGTCGTTATAGCTTAAAAGCTTATCTACATACGAGCTTTTAAGTCTTGTTTCAAACGCCTTGTCAAACTGCTGCTTTTGAGTATCGCTTAAAGCGTCGTATCGCTTTGAAAGGCTTATTTTAGCCATTTGTTTATAGTCAAAAAACGGATCAAATATAGCAAAAATTTTATCGGCTTTTTGATCGTTGTTTAAGCCCTTATCCTTTAAAACCGAAATAGCGTTTTTTGTCGCCGCCTCAACGCTTGGCTTTATCTCACTCTCGGTTATAGCATAAAGTGAAACGCTTAAAAACAAAGCGCAAATAATTTTAAAAAATTTCATCTTATTCCTTTATCAAATAATTACGACGCTGTTCGTATGCATCGCGTAAAAACGGATATAAATCAACCGCGTCTTTTTTTAAATTTTCATAAGCATCAGGATCAAGCGACCATGAGTTGCCTCTTCTGTAAATTTGAATACCGCTCGCCCTTGAACTAGGATTTATATAGCTTATAGGATCGGCGAAATAATCTCCGGCTAAGCCCACTATATCGCGTAAATTTGAAGGTCCCAAAATCGGCAAAACTACGTGAAAACCGCTTCCAACCCCCCAATATCCAAGAGTTTGACCAAAATCCTCATCATGTCTTTGCAAGTCATAGTATTTAGCCCCGTCGGTTAGTCCGCCAAAGCCTATTATCGTATTTGCGACAAACCTAAGCGTTTCTTCGCCCGCTTCTTTAAATTTAAATTGAAGCAAGTTATTTACAAATCTAAGAGGAAATAAAAGATTGTCAAAGAAATTTCCAGCAGCCTCTCTTGCGGGCTGCGGAACCACGTAGTTGTAACCTCTTATGGCGGGATTAAAAATATTTACGTACAAAAAGTCATTTACGTTCGTCATTACTCTATTGTATCCCGAAAGCGGATCAAACACCTCGGTCTTATCTTTAAATTCATCATCGAATTCATCAATTTCATTTCCAAAAACCAAAACAAAACCAAGCATTAAAGATATAAAAATTTTCATAGCTTCCTTTCAAACTGCTAATATTACCAAAATAATTATAACAAAATCAAAAATATTAAATTTTTACGGCTATTACAAATTTATAAAATCTTGTTTAGATCGGAGTATTTGAGTTTTGTTTTAAGTTGCTTTTTATATATACTGTTTTATACTTAAAAGCTTTTTTATATATAAACCGATTAAAGTTAGCATTATAATTAAATATACAAATATAATATAAGGGATAAGAGATGAAAGCAGATATAAGTTTAGAGTTATTTTTAGATAGCGGAGTGCCTGTTTTAACCAAGCATATAAATTTGCTAAAAGCGATTGACGAGACAAAAAGCATAACTAAAGCGGCAGAATTCGTAGGCATTTCATACAAAAACGCCTGGGATAGTCTAGATGCGCTAAATAACCGCTCGGATAAGCCTCTAATAGCCCGCATGCAAGGAAATAAAAAAAATAGCGGAAGCGAGCTAACCGAATACGGCAGAAAGATGATCAATATATATGAAGCTATGCTTGAGTCGCAAAAAATATTTTTAGAAAAAGTATGCGCAAATATAGACATCTCTACTGCCGAAATAGCAAATTTACAACGCATGAGTATGAGTTTAAGTGCCAGAAACCAATTATCATGTGAGATAATTGAGATAAAAACAGGAGCGGTAAGCTCTGAAGTAGTAGCAAAACTCTCAAATGATGAAATTTTAAGAGCGGTCATAACCGTAGAATCCGAAAAGAGCTTAAATTTGCAAGTCGGCAAAAAAGTAGTATTTATATTTAAAGCCCCAAGCGTTATGCTTGCTAAGGACGAAAATCTAAATATAAGTGCGGCAAATCAACTAAAAGGCAAGGTGATAGAGGCTAAAATCGGCTCGGTAAGTGCTGAAATAGTCCTTGAGATAAACGATCATCAAACCATCACCGCAATCATAACAAAAGATAGCGCAATGGAGATGAAAATAGGCGTTGGCGACGAACTAACAGCCGTAATCAAATCAAGTCAAATCATAATAGGAGTATAAAAATGAAAAAAACTTTCTTTTCGTTAGTTTTAGCGGCAATCGCTGCTTTTAATCTAAACGCTGGCGAGATCAACGTCTTTGCCGCAGCAAACGTAACTTATGCGTTTAATGAGCTAAAAGCTGAATTTGCCAAGACAAATCCGGACACAAAAGTAACCGTAACGCTTGGTGGAAGTGGCGCTTTAACCACTCAGATAAAAAACGGCGCGCCTGCTGATGTGTTTATGGCGGCAAATATGAAATTTGTTGAAAATCTCGATGAAGCTGGCTTTTCTGCGACTCGTCCGATAGTTTATGCCCAGGGTGCGCTTGCACTATTTAGTATCCGCGACATAGATTTTACAAAAGGCATCAAAGCTGTTGAGGGATTAAAAGCCGTTGCTATCGCACTTCCTGAATCAGCTCCTTACGGCAAGGCAAGTATTGAAGCGCTTAAAAAAGATGGAATTTTTGATAAAGTTGAAAAAAATATCATCTACACAAAATCGATTTCAGAGGCTCTAAGTTCGGCTCTTAGCGCAGCAGACGCCGGATTTATCGCAGCTAGCGCGATGTATGATCCAAAAATGTCTAAGTATAAAGAGGGTAAAAATTTCATCCTAGTTAATCCTGCCCTTTACACTCCGATCGATCAAGGTGTAATCCTTCTAAAACGCGGCGAAAACAACCCTGAAGCCAAGGCGTTTTATGATTTTATCCTAAGCGAAAAAGCAAAAGAGATCTTTAGAAAATTCGGATATAACATATAATGATAAAGGCCCAAGTTTCAAATATAACCGGCAGCCAGGACGTAAATCTCTTTGAATTTACTTCAGGCGAGATGAAATTTTATATGCTTGGGCTTGAAAATTTAGATGAGTTTAAAATAGGCGACAGCGTAAAACTCGCCTTTAAAAGCTCAGATGTCATCATCGCAACGACTCCTTTGAAAAACTGCTCGCTTACAAACGAGATAAAAGCGACAATCTCAAATTTAACCAAAGGCAATATCACAAGCGTTTTGCATTTAAAGTCTTTAAATTTCGAATTTGAAAGCATAATAACGACAAAATCTTGCGAGAGGTTAAATCTTAAACAAAATGACGAAATTTACGCTTACGTAAAAGCCACTTCACTTTATATCAGCGATAAAAACCGTGATTGAATTTAGATGCAAAAAGACCTTAAACGGCTCTAGCGGACAGTTTTGCCTTGACGTTGATCTAGATATCAAAAAAGGCGAATTCGTAGCACTTTACGGCAAAAGCGGAAGCGGCAAAACTACACTTTTACGCTTGCTTGCAGGCTTTGAAACCCCTGATAGCGGAGTGATAAAAGTTAAGGACAAATTCTTTTTCAATGCGGGCAAATCATTGCCGCCTCAAAAGAGAAATATAGGATTTTTATTTCAAGATTACGCTCTGTTTGAAAATATGAACGTGCTTAAAAATTTGCTTTTTGCAAACAATGATTTAAAGCTCGCAAACCACTTGCTTGATCTAGTTGAGCTAACATCGCTTAAAAACGCTCAAATTTCAAAGCTCTCAGGCGGTCAAAAGCAGCGTGTGGCGCTTGCAAGGGCGCTTATGCGAAAGCCTGAAATCATGCTGCTTGACGAGCCGCTTTCCGCGCTTGATATATCTATGCGCGAGAAGCTGCAAGACTATCTGCTTAAAATCCACCGCGAATTTGATATGACGACCATCTTGGTAAGTCACGATATAGCTGAAATTTATAAACTTACTTCAAAGGTATTTGTCCTGAGCGAAGGTGTGATAGAGCGCTGCGGAAGCGCCGGTGAGATATTTTTAAAGCACTCAAATTCCCAAAAGCTTAGCTTTCATGCCAAAATTTTAGAAATTCAAAAGCGCGACTGTATCTATGTAGCGATCACTCTTGTCGGACAGCAGCTTTGCGAAGTAGTCTTAAGCCATCAAGAAGCGGCCAATCTAAAAGCTGGCGACGAGGCTACGCTTAGCGCAAAAGCATTTGCGGCAACTCTTAGAAAAAGCAAAAGCGATGTTTGATATATCAAGTATTGATTTTACACCGTTTTATCTATCGTTAAAACTTGCTTTTGTCACGACGATTATATTGTTTTTTGCCACGCTGCCGCTTGCCTACTGGCTAAGCAGATCAAATTTCAAAGCCAAACCGATAATCGAGTCCATAGTGGCTCTTCCGCTTGTTTTACCCCCATCGGTGCTTGGATTTTACATGCTTGTATTTCTTTCGCCATACAATTTCTTTGGCAAATTTATGGAAGAAAATTTCGATATACGCTTGGTTTTTAATTTCTCAGGGCTTGTCATAGCAAGCTGTATCTACTCGCTTCCGTTTATGTTTCAGCCGTTGCAAGCCGGGTTTTCAAGCCTGCCAAAGAGCCTTTTTGAGGCGAGTTATTCACTGGGTAAAGGCAAATGGACTACGCTTTTTATGGTTGCATTGCCAAATATCAAGCCTTCGCTTTTAACTGCGCTTATCGTTAGCTTTGCCCATACTTTGGGTGAATTTGGCGTGGTGCTGATGATAGGAGGAAGTGTCGGTGACAAGACAAAGGTCGCAAGCATAGCCATTTACGAAGCGGTCGAGCTGATGGATTATCAAAAAGCGCATGTTTACTCCGCGCTCATGCTCATAATCAGCTTTGCCGTGCTGTTTTTGGTTTATTTCTTTAACGCTAAACAGAAAAAAGCCTAAATTTTAAGCTCAAATTTTACTAATTGCAGCTTTACCCGCGCAGCTTTAGCGCAAATTTATGCTATCATAAAATCAAATTTAACAAGGATAAAGCATGAGCGTAAAAGATATAAACGGAAACGAAATTGATTTTTTAGAACTGATTAAAGATAAAAACTGTGTTTTAATCGTCTATCCCAAAATGGGCGAGAGCGGCAAATTCCTGCCTGATGAACTAAAGCAGACAAAAGGCTTAACTGGTTGCACAAATCAATGCAAAGCTTATGAAGCTAATTTAAAAGAGATTGAAAAATTTGGATTTGAAGTTATCGCGCTCGGGGCTTTAAACGTAGCAAAAACGAAAGAATTTAAAGAGGCTTTAGGCGTGAATTTCAGCTTTTTCAGCGATGAAAATTTCAAGCTTGCGGATAAATTAAATTTAAAAACCTTTAGCACGGATAACGGAAAGAAATTTTATCACCGTCAAACTCTAATCATAAAAAAAGGCGAAATTTTAAAGCGATTTGATCTTGTAGAAAACCCTGAAGAAGACGCGCTAAATACTCTAAAAACTCTAGCTAAAATTTAAGAGGCGAACATACAAATCGCCTCTTTGTTTATCAAGCTATTTTATCCAAGTAACCACATCGCTCATTTCACGGCGATATTTTGGCGGTTGAGGGTTTAGACGATATCCAAACGGTATCATCACGGCGACACGCTGTTTGGTCGTATCAAGATTTAATACTTTATTTAAAGCGTCCGCGTCAAATCCTTCTATAGGGCAACTGTCTATACCAAGAGTCGCGGCTGCGGTCATCATATTTGCAGCGGCGATATAGCACTGCTTGCTTGACCAGTGATATGTAAGTTCGTCGTCATTTTTGAAATTTGCGGTTAGAAAATCTTGATAAAATTTCTCTCTTTGAGCGATTAGCTCAGGTTCCTTATCAACTCGTCTTGCGATGATCTTTTTTATGTATTCGTTTCCCGGTTTTACTTCAGATATCTTTGCCAGTATCACAAGAAGGTGCGAGCAAGAGGTCATCTGAACCTGATTCCAAGATACTTCACGTATCTTTTGCCTTAAATCCGCGTTTTGCACGACAAGAAAGTCCCACTGCTCAAGCCCTGTCGAGCTTGGGCTAAGCCTTCCTGCTTCCAAGATAAGACCAAATTCATCATCGCTTATTTTTTTATTTTCATCAAAAATTTTGCAAGCGTGGCGAAAATTCATAGCTTCTAAAAAATCCATACAAACTCCTTTATAAAATTTACAAAATCATATAAAAAAGGTATTGATTTCTAGCTTAATGCTAAAAAGCTAAATAGATGAAAATTTAAGTTAATAATATAAATTTAATCTATCCATTTGACTACATCGCTCATTTCACGGCGATATTTTGGCGGTTGAGGGTTTAGACGATATCCAAATGGCACAATGATAGCAACGCGATGTTTAAGTGGATCAATTCCTAAAATTTTACCCACCTCATCACGCTCAAAGCCCTCCATCGGACAACTGTCTATGCCGATACTTGCAGCGGCATTCATCATATTTAGCGCAGCGAACAAGCACTGCTCATGAGACCACTGAAAAATTATCTCGTCGTTGTTTTGAAGCTTTTGATGAAGTCTTGTCTTGTAAAATTCCTCTTTAGCCATACGATCTTGCTCGGAACTAAAAGCAAGACGATCAATCATCTTATCGATATACTCGCTTCCGCTTTTTAATTCGGCAATCTTAGCAAGCACGACAACAAGATGAGAGCAAGTAGTTATCTGAGGCTGACCCCATGATTTTTCTTTTATCTTTTCACGCAAAGCTTTGTTTTGCACAACGAGAAAGTCCCACTGCTCAAGTCCGAGCGAGCTTGGACTAAGTCTGCCCGCCTCAAGGATGAACTCAAAATCAGCTTTTCTGATCTTTTTATTTTCATCAAAAATTTTGCAAGCGTGGCGAAAATTTATGATTTCCAAATAGTCCTTATTATCCAAAGCGTCCATGTAGTCTCCTTATCGTA
The DNA here is from genome assembly GCF_013201975.1 of Campylobacter sp. CCUG 57310. Taxonomy (NCBI): domain Bacteria; kingdom Pseudomonadati; phylum Campylobacterota; class Epsilonproteobacteria; order Campylobacterales; family Campylobacteraceae; genus Campylobacter; species Campylobacter sp. CCUG 57310. The sequence continues at coordinate 267,080 of NZ_CP053845.1, read as the reverse complement.
GATAAATTTACGCGATGAGTTGATTATCTTTTAAAAAGTTTAACCAAGGCAGGCATGATTAAATTTCTATCTATGAAGCTTATCAATGCATCAGCAATTCTGCCTTGGTTTATAAATTTAAGCTCGTTTGAGACATCAAATCCGGGATCGTTTAAAAGCAGTCTTAATTTAGCCTCTTCAAGCCTTAATCGTTTTTTATTGTTATCTCTTCCTTCAAGCATAGATACTACTACGCTTAACTTTTCTTTTGTCATTTTGTTTTCCACAGCGCAACCCTATAAAAAATAAATGCCGAAATAAAAGCTATACAAGCGGTAGTTAAATATGCCGCAACTTCGTTAAACATCGAAACTAAGAGTATGTTTAGCCCTATGAGGAAAAACACAAATCCTATTATCGCCAAAATATGCGCCACCACAAGTATCAAAAAGCTATCGGCACTCTTAAAAAAAGAGTGCCTGATATCATCTGCTTGGGCTTCTACTAGCTCTACGACAGAGACTAGGAATTCAGATATATTTGCCATTATTTTTTAAGTATCCAACCTATTAAAAACCCAACACCTGCCGCTATCGCAACGCTTTTAATCGGATCTTCTTTGATCGTATCATTTACGGTTTCTATGCCGTCTTTGCCTTTTGCCTTAAGATCGTCGATGTATTTTTTGATCTCTTCGGTATCCAAGTGATCTAAAATTTTATCTTTGCCGGCTTCAATCTGCTTGGCTCCGATATCTTTTATAGACTTAACTATATCTTTTAGATCCGTTTTTAGCGAATCGATATCTTTTTTTAAACTCTCTAAATTTAAGTCTTGTGCAGCCATTTTACATCCTTTTATTTGAAATCTTTCAGACTTGCCGTGCATGCAAAACAACAAATCCTTAAGTTTCACTTTACAATAGCTTTGATAACACTTATTAAATCAAAACAAAATTTGAACATATTCTAACCGCAATTTAACAAAAAGAAACAAATTGAAAATTTAGGATTTTAAAAGAGAAATTTGAGCGGTCAAAATTCGCCGCTCAAATTTAAATTTTACTTACATTAAAGGATTGTCAAGCTCGACAACTTCTACTTTACCGTCTTTATGAGCTAGAGTAAATAAGCTATCGCCTTTTATGGCAAGTCCTGATATATCACCGATCTGAGGCATCTCATAAGCGTCAATAACCTTTGCACTTGCAAGATCTATCACAAGCAAGGTGTTGTAGTTTTTAGAGTATGCTAAGAATTTACCGTCAGTTATATCGCCTGCTGTTACATAATAATCCTTAATATCACGCTTTTCTTTAAGAGCAAGCGATGAAGTGATGATGGTTTCGCCGCTTAGCAATCTATCTTTAGTATCAACTTTTATAAGTATCATGCCTTTAACACGATCATTTGGCACGGATATCATATACATAAAATTGCTGTTTTGATCCTTGCTTAACGTCAGGATGTATTGTTTTTTGGCTCTTATAGTAAGAAGTGCAGGACGATCTGTATGCCAAGGCATCTCAAGTCCTCCGGTAGTCTCGCGGAACGTTACCCACTCTTTATAAGGATCAATCTTGTCTTTTGATACTTGTTTTACTGCAAAAATCGTCTTATTAAACCCTGAAGTTACCAACATATCGCCTACGAAAGTTGAAGCGACTGATTTTTTGATATTTCTGCCGTTTGGCTTATCTATGATGGCATGAGCTATCTCTTTGAAATTCGCATCGGCAAAATAAACACTTCCTTCAGTATTTGAGATACCGAATACATCGTCTTTAGCGTTATAAGCAAGTCCTGATGTAACGCCCTTGCCGAAAATTCCTTTTGTAGTAAACGGAAGCGGGAAGCTATTTTTAACAGCTATGGCAGGTTTTATATCTACAAAAGCACCGTCTTTAGCGTTTGCGCTAAATTTAATGCTCTTTTCTTTTGGTTCGCCGGCTATAAACGGATCCTCAACTACGTTTGAGCCTGTAAATGAAAACGGCTTTTCAAATCTCTTCCAAACGCCTGCAGTCCAAGTATTATTTAGACTTATTCTCTCAGGGCTTCCCTTACCGCTATATGGAGGGTATCCTGCCGAAATAAGCGCTTGAACCGCGTTTGAAAGCACTACGATAAGGCTAAGCGCAATAACGAAGCTTGAGTATTTAGAAAGCGGTTTTATACGAGTATGCTCTCTTGATATATCTTCGGCCACTACTTTATCTTTTGCAAATAGCATGAAAATTCCCATTACGACAACCACAACCCAATATACTAAAATTCCCCAAGTATAAGTGTGAGCGCCGAAAATATCTCCACCAAAGCCCATACCAACGTCTCTATACACGCTAAAGCTTGCGTGACGAAGCGTCATAAATATACCGTAAGCCGCCGCAAATAAAATAGCCGCGATATATCTTGCTCTAAGCCCATATCTAAGGATAAGAATTCCGGCTCCTCCTACTACTACCATACCCATTCTCTCCCACCAGCAAAGCGTGCACGGACCTTCGCCGATCACATATCCAAGATAAAAATTTGCGATTCCAACAGGTATAGCAAGCACTAAAAGTACTGCCGTCGCCATAAAAAAGTCAAAATTCTTTTCGTTAAAAAATCCCACTTTTCACCTCCTAATAAGCCGCATAAGGTAGTAACGACGGCCAACTGGCGATAAAAAACATAATAAAGCAAACCGCCGTGCCAAGCACGAACGCACCAAACGCAAGCCCCTCTTTTTCAGGCTTCTTCCAAGCAATAAAAATAGAAAGAGCAAAGAATAAAAATCCCAACAATTCCATATTTATTGTCTCCTTTCTTAATATTTTTAAAATTAACTTGCTGATTTTATTTTAAATTTATTTATATCTTTCTTAAAGAGCTTCTTTTGTAAAAGATATACTTTAATTTGATATTTTAATATCATAATCTTGTGTCATTTTATAATAAAATATGCACTAAAAAGAGTATTTTATAATATAAATTTCAGATATCAAGAGAGAATTTATAAGCATTAACGGTTTTAAAGTTTATATTTTGATTATAAATATCAATAGCTTTTAAATAATAGTAGGGTATGATATATATATTTTAAATTATTATATTTATTTCATAAATTTTATATTATATTTCATATTAAACTTAAAGTATTATGTATTAGTTACTACTTATCCGAGTTAAATTTGACACAAGACCGACAGAGGATAAATTTATTTCAGGATACCAAAAGCGATAAAGATATATACAAAGTCTAAAGTGGCACTAAACCAATCTGATACCGCAACTGCCGCTTTTTACTACGCCAACTGCTTGGCTCATCTCATATCCTGCTTCTTTTAGTCGCTTAAGAGCTAAATTTGCATGTTTTTCATCAACCGCAAGCAAAAGTCCGCCTGAAGTTTGAGCATCGTAAAGTAGCATATCAGCCTCCTTGCCGCTTACAAATTTACTAGCAAATTCGCGATTTTTATAACTTCCTGCAGGCAATAGTCCCATCGCTGCAACTTCTTTGGCGCTGGATAAAATCGGGACTTTATCAGCAAAAATTTGAAAATTTATATCAGCTCTTAGCATCTCGCTCAAATGCCCTAAAAATCCAAATCCCGTTACATCAGTCGCCGCATTAACGCAAATTTCGCTCATCGCCTCTACCGCATAAAAATTTAGCTGAGTCATATAGCTAACAGCCTCTTTGATTTGGTCTAAATTTAGCATATCAGCTTTTATAGCCGTGCTTAAAGCCCCCATCCCAAGCGGCTTTGTAAGGATCAACACATCACCCTCGCAAGCTGTATTATTCGCCCAAAATTTATTCGGTCTAACGCTTCCTGTTACGCTAAGTCCGTAATACATCTCTTTAGTCTCTATCGTATGCCCGCCCACAAGAGCGCCGCCGCATTCACGCACTTTACTTAACCCGCCTTGCAAAATTTCGCTTAAAATTTCAGGCTCAAGGTTGCAACTATCAAAACCGACGATATTTAGTGCGTTTATTACTTTTGCGCCCATTGCAAATATATCGCTTAGCGAATTTGCCGCGGCAATCTGCCCATAAAGATACGGATCATCGACAACAGGAGTTATAAAGTCAAGTGTCTGCACAAGCGCAAGCTCGTCGTTTATCTTAAATACGCTTGCATCCTCGTTGGTATCTGTGTGAGTAAGCAAATTCGGATGGGCCAGATCAAGCTTGCCGACACTTTTGTTTAGACCCGACGGGTCCAGTTTGGCAGCTCAACCCGCAGCGGATACGAATTTAGTAAGTCTTTTATCGTTATACATCATAGCTTTATCACATCGTATTTATCAAGCAGACTCACGACTTCATACGCGTTTGTCATCTCGCCGATACTTAATTTATCAACTAGTTTATAAGCCTCCAAACAGCTTCCGCAACTTAGAATTTTTACACCTGCCCTTTCAAGCTCTTTTAGTGGCGCAAAGCTGACGTGTCCTCGATCGGTTGTCATTTTAACCGCATTATTTACGCAAATCACGGCATAAGGCTTGGTTTCAAGCTGAAGAAGAGCGCCTATAAATTTACTCATAAGCCCTACGCCCACGGCTCCGCTTCCTGCGTGCTCTTCGTTTATATACACAACTTTACCGACCTTGCTAGGAGTTTTGCAAAGAAATTCATCAAAATTTTCACTCTTTATCTCAGCCCCGCTTTTAACGGCTCTAATTATCACTTCATCATTATCTTCGGTCATAGTAAATTTGATATTTTGAGAAGTTAAAAAGCGACTGATATTTTCTTTTGGAGCTACGGCATTTACTAAAATTTCTAAAATTTCGCCGTTTTTTAGCTCATTTAAGGCGTTTTTCGTGTTTATAACAGGCTGCGGACACTCTAAATTTCTACAATCTATTTGCATATTTTTCCTTTTTATTGTCTCTTCAAACCGGGCTCTAGCCGATAAACCTTGAAGCTTAGAAGTGATTATAACATTTTAAATTTTAAATAGTTAAAAGAGATTTGTGAATTTTATTAGAAATGATTTTAGAAGTGACGGCGCCCGGGTTTATTGAGCGCCTTTTGTGGTTGTTATTTGTTGATAAAGTTTTTCTCAAGCCACTCTATAGCTTTTGCTTCGCTTTCGAATTTTCCGCTCTTTGCAACTTGATTTTGACCCTCATAGAAGCGAATTCTGATACCGTCTTGAACGCTATCAACTTTTACTCTGGTGATCTTATCTTTGTTAAGATAGACTCTGTCGTTTAGTTTGATATACATATTTTCTCCCTTGTATAAATTTGGTTGTTATTTCTCTTCTTTTTTTATAAACAGCTCTTTAAAACGCTTGTTTGCATACTCTTCGATATCGGCTTGAAGCTGCTTATAAGCGTTAATAAGTTCATAAGCTCTTTCATTTAGCGTAGTTCCCGCGTTATCCCCGCCACCTTGCTTTGTGTTTACAAGATCTTCTTTCATATTTTTTTGTAAAATTTGCAAGTGATTCCAGCATTTTTTATAATTCATTCCTAAAATTTCAGCCGCTTTTGAGATCGAGCCAACTTGAGCTATTACTTCAAGAACTTCGGTTTTACCTTTGCCAAAGATTAATTCGCCCTCTGCGTTTTCTATCCATGTTTTAGTTTTTACTACCATTTTCTTGCCTTTTTTTTCTTTAAAACAGCCTAGCTTGCAGTACTTGACATCTATTTTATAATCTTTTAAAGTTGAGCGAATTTTCTTTAAGCCGACCCCTTGCGCCGCATTTCTTCCATCGGCGCAAAATATTCTTCTTTTATCATCTAAAAACGGCTCAAGCTTGGACAAAACCTCTACGCTTCCACTATCACAATCAAGCTTTCCAAACTGTCCAAGCTCGCAGTTATCGATCTTAACGCCGATATCAGTAGCTATTTTGCCAACTTCTTCTATGGGTGTGTTTGTCTTGGCTGAAATTTTAAAAGCCGAACCGCAATCAAGTCTGCCGTTTGAATTCAGCAGATCATTTATCAAATTTTCGACCTCTTTATTCATCCTATAATCCTCTCAAGACCGCTATAAACGTTCATATTTTCACCCCTTGCAAATCCGCAAAGAGTAAGGTTAAATTTACGCGCTATCAGCACTCCAAGGCTAGTCGGAGCCGTTCGTGAAATAAGTGCCGGTACTCCGTGCATAACGGCTTTTGCCACCATTTCAGAGCTTAATCTTCCGCTAACCATCAAAAACGTCTTGCCAAGATCAACTCCTGCTAAACAGGCCTTGCCTACGGCTTTATCAATAGTGTTGTGCTGAGCGATATCCTCTCCGATAAAGAAAGTATTTTCATCCACATAAAGCTTTGCCGTATGCACGCAACCAGTCATCTCATAAAGCTCGCACTGCGTGTAAAACTGTCCCATCTGCTTTAAAATTTCATCTTTTTTAAATTTGACATAGGCTTTTACGACTCTTGCCGCCATTGCCTCCGGATCGATGTTGGCAGTTTGTCCTCTACCGCATCCGCTTATGATGATAGCCTCTTCATCAAAGCGCTCCATACTCTTTTCATTTACCTTTGCGGCTATTTTGACCATAAGTCCGTCATCCTCAAGCCTAACTTCGCTTATATCTTTTGGACTAGCTATTATATTCTCGCTTATAAGATAACCTACGGCAAGTGCTTCTTGATCCACAGGTGTCGCCATCATAGCACCGAAGCGTTTGTCGTTGATCTGAATTTCAAGCTTGATCTCACGAACCAAAATATCATCTTTTAAAATTTGCTCATCACCTTTAAATTTGGTGATTTGCGTAGTATAAATCGGTTGCATCGACTTCCTTTAAATTTTAATAAAACATAGTTATTCTATTAAAATTTACATTTGAATTGTATTAGATTTTCACTTAAATAAAGCATAAAACTTAAACTTATTTTATATCGTAATATTGGGTATCTTGAAGCTATTTGTATATGATTTTTTAGCACATTTCTTAAATTTTAAATTTAAAGGGAATTTGTATCCAAATTCCCCTATTTATAAATTTAAATTTGACCTTTACTTTGAAGCTCTTTATACCAATAGCTATGAAGTATAGCCACCTCTTCTTCCTCTTTATAGCCCGTAACCATAGACCAAATCGCTCCGTGAATAGCGATTGCAGCCATATAGATATGCACAAAGAAGAAAGTAGCGCAAACTATACCAAGTATGTTGTGGATGATAGCTGAAAGTCTAAGAACCTCTATCTGACTCATTCCAAGCCAGCCTGCAACGTTTGGAGTTGAGAAGTCTAGGAAATACATCGCTGCTCCCGTTGCTATCATAACAAGACCGCCGGGAATCGCTATCCAATACCACGCCTTTTGACCGGCGTTAAATTTACCCGCAGGCACAGGTCGCTTAACCTTTGAAAGATAGCCACCCACTATCATCATCCATTTGATGTCATAGATCACAGGAAGCATTCTTTTTGTCCAGTAAATCATCATCGGAGGCACGGAAACCGCAAAGATAATAGTCGCTATACCGTGCAAATTCTTACAGACTCTAACAAAAGTTCCGCCACCAAATAGATCGCCCCACATCATGATTATGCCCGTTGGGACAAGCACTATCCAAGATACCGCCGCAAGAGCGTGAGATACGCGCTCAATCACTCCAAAAGCGTAAATTTTCTTTCCGTCATGGCTAAAATGCTTTGGACCTATGATCAAAAAGTGAAGAACAAAGGCAAACACAACGGCAGCAAGTATAGCAACAACGCCAAACGCGAAGTAGTCATTTCCTTGGATAAAAGTAAAAAGCGGACCAAATCCATCTTCGTAAGGCTTGATGTTTTCTACTCTGCCGGCAGCCCATATGTTGCTATCATATTGATTGGTGCTGGTTGCAGAACTAGCCATCAAAGCTCCAAAAGCCATAGAAAGAAAAACAAAAATTCTTGTCATACTCTATCCTTTGTGTAGTAAGCGATCTTCCAAGAAGGTGATTCTTTGATATTTTTCACGCCGTATCCTCTTGCGCTTACTCTATCTTGATAAATTTGCTCAATTATATCAGATTCTCCCACAAGCAAAGCTTTAGTAGAACACATAGCCGCACAAACGGGAACTTTACCCTCAGAAATTCTGTTTTGTCCATACTCTTCGCGCTCATGTTCGCTATTTGTAGGCTCAGGACCTCCTGCACACATCGTACACTTATCCATAGAGCCCTTAACGCCAAATACGCCGGTTTTTGGAAACTGAGGAGCACCGAAAGGACAAGCATACAAGCAGTATCCGCAGCCTATGCAAATTTCTTTATCATGAAGAACGATTCCGTCGTTTCTTATATAAAAACAATCAACAGGGCAAACCAAAGAGCACGGAGCGTCTTCGCAGTGCATACAAGCAATAGAAGTCGAAACTTCTTTGCCCACTACGCCCTCGTTTAAGGTTATAACACGGCGGCGGCGAACTCCCATAGGAAGCTCATGCGCTTCGTCGCACGCTACCGAACAACCGTTACAATCGATACATCTATCATCATCGCAATAAAATTTAAGTCTTGTTATCGCACTCATCTTACGCCTTTTCTATGCGGCATAGACCGCCTTTTGTCTCTGGAATTTGAGTAACTATGTCATAACCATAGTTTGTTATCGTATTTGCGCTTTCGCCCCAAGCGTATGGTTTGGTTCCCTCAGGGAAATTTCCCGTCATATCCACACCTTGCATAACGCCCGTAAAGTGAAACGGCAAGAATATCATATCAGGAAGAACCGAATGTACAAGTCTAGCCTTAACCTTGATCTTAGTTCCTTCAGGAGAGTGTATCCACATCATATCACCGTTTTTAAGCTGATATTTTGCCGCAAGATCAGGGTGTATATCACAAAACATCTCAGGGGTTAAACGTGCCAAATACATACTGGCTCTATTTTCCATTCCCGCACCGTTTAGGTTTACAAGCCTTGCGGTGATCAAATTTATCGGGAATTCTTTAGCAAAATCCTTGCTTTGTTGCAAACTCTCGTATTTTGTAAATACGCGGTAGTGGTTTGGCTTATCTTTAAAGCTTGGGTACTTCTTAGCAAGATCCGTTCTTGGAGAGTGAATCGGCTCTCTGTGCATAGGAATTTGATCCGCAAATGTCCACACGACAGCTCTTGCTCTTGCGTTTCCGTAAGGAGCGATGCCTTTTTGCACACACTTTTCGGCTATTATATTGCTATCGTCAGTTGCCCAAGTAGCTCCCATCTTGGCTTTTTCTTCTTCTGTTAAAGTAATACCCAAAACAGACTCTATATTCTCTTTGGTAATCTGAGGATATCCGCCTTTTACTGCCGAATCCACAGGCGCAGAGCCGTCGGCTGCAAGTTGATTGACGCCGTTATGCTCTAAACCGAAGCGATTTCTAAAACCCATACCGCCTTCGGCTACAGACCTATTTATATCGTACAAATTTGGACTTCCGCAGTGGCTTGTAGTCCAGCAAGGCCACGGCAACCCGTAATATTCGCCCTCTACAGGTGTGCCCTTTTTGCCCATAAGAGTTTTTTCATCAAATTTATCCCAGTTTTCTTGATGTTTTTTCAGTCTCTCAGGAGTCCAGCCGGTAAGTCCGATACTTTTTACTATGCTTGCAATTTCTCTAGTAGCAGCTTCAGGCCACTCGATATTACCGTTTTCATCACGGATAGTTCTGGTTAGCTCATCATAAAATCCTATGCGCTTAGCAAGCTCAAATAAAATTTCCTGATCCTGCTTACTCTCAAACAAAGGCTCAACCGCTTGAGATCTCCATTGACCGCTTCTATTGGTAGCTACAACCGAACCGCTTGACTCAAACTGAGTTGCAGAAGGAAGTAAGAATATATTATCTTTTTTGTTTGTTATGATACCAGCTTCATTTACGAAAGGATCGGCTAGTATTAAAAGCTCAAGATTATCAAGTCCTTCTTGAACCTTGACTTGCTGAGCGGTAGATGTGATACCGTTTCCTATTACAAACAGCGCTTTTAAGCTGGTTCCTGCATTATCTATCGGATCGTTTCCGTTCTTTCCGTCAAGCGGTCCCGCCCACCAGCGAGCAAGGGTAAAGCCCGGTTTAAACATCCACTCAGGTTTTACGAAATTTCCTTGCAACCACTCGTAATCAACTTTCCACATCTTAGCAAAGTATTTCCAAGAGCCTTCATTCTTAGAATAATACCCAGGCAAGCTGTCAGGAGCGTTTGCCATATCACTTGCGCCTTGAACGTTATCGTGTCCGCGAAGGATGTTGCATCCGCCGCCGCTTACGCCCATATTGCCAAGTATTAGCTGAAGTATAGGAGCTATACGAGTGTTTGAGCTTCCTATAGTGTGCTGAGTTAAACCCATAGCCCACACAACCGAGCCGGGTTTATTTTTAGCAAAAACTTCCGTTATCTCTTTAAGAATGCTAGCCTTTACTCCCGTTACATCTTCAACAACTTCAGGAGTCCATTTTTTAGCCTCTTCACGGATAAGATCTATACCGTAAGTTCTATCTTCTATGAATTTCTTATCTTCCCAGCCGTTTTCAAAGATTAAATTCATCATCCCATACATAAACGGTATGTCCGTTCCTGGACGAATTTGAGCGAAATAATCGGCTTTTGCCGCAGTTCTTGTATATCTAGGATCTACAACTATTAGCTTAGCTCCGTTGTTTTCCTTAGCTTTTAAAAAGTGTCTAAATCCCACAGGGTGATTAACTGCCGGATTTGAGCCTATTATAAATATAGATTTCGCGTTTTGGATATCTCCAAGGTGGTTTGTCATAGCGCCGTAACCCCAAGTATTCGCCACACCGGCGACTGTTGCACTATGTCAAATTCTAGCTTGATGATCCAGGTTGTTCGTTCCAAACATAGCAGCGAATTTGCTTATATAGTAGCTTTGTTCGTTGCTAACTTTGGCAGAACCCAGAAACATCACTTGCTCCGGATTTTCCTCTCTATATTTTTTAAGTTGAGCACCTATTCTGTCAAGCGCTTCTTCGTAGCTTATTCTTTTCCACTTTCCGTTTTCTTTAACCATAGGGTATTTAACGCGACAATGAGAGCGAACCATATCGATCATATCGCTGCCCTTACAGCAGTGTCCGCCTGCACTTACAGGGTGGTCTTGAGCTACTTCTTGACGAACCCAAACGCCGTTTTCAACCTCTGCTATAACTCCGCATCCTACAGAACACGCCGTACAGACGCTTTTTACAATGCGAGAATTAGAAAATGGATTTTTCATCTCCTCGCTGCTTGCCTCTCTAGTTACTCCGCTCGCGGCAAGTCCGCTAACAGAGCCGATAGCCGTAGCAAGCGACGCCATCTTGAGAAACGATCTGCGACCGATTCTGTTTGGCGCAAGTGTGCTAGGTGTATTAGCTTGCGACATATATTTTCCTTTTTTAAAATTTCTTAGATTTTATTAGTTTGCTTGTTTATAATAAAATTCCCAAGTTTTGCTTCTTGTATAAAGCACCTCGTTTTTCTTACTCTTTCCGCTTTTTAAATTTGAGCCGGCTGCATATGCCGCCCCTGCGGAAGCTACGGCAACGCTACCTGCAACGCCGAGCTTTTTTAAAAACTCTCGTCTGTTTTTCTCCATCAAATCTCTCCTTGTGATTTTAGTTTTCTAACTCTATTTTTCTCTCGTCTAATCATCTCAGAGCGTGCAAGCCCTGAGCTTTTTTTACTAAGTTCGCTATCGTTGATAGGTCTTGGCACATCATAGTAGATTCTTTCAAACTCTATGAAATTTCTAAGCAAAATCGCAACGTCTTTATAGATTTCAGAAGCATCATGCATAAATAGCTTATCGCAAAATTCATCTATGCAAGGGTTTATAATATCCTTAAAAAGCTCAGCCGAAATCTCTTCATACTCGCTTTTTCCATCTATCACTCTTTGTATAAATTCACTCATAAGCGTAAATACAAACCCTACGCTATCTTCGTTTTCTTTAAATTTCTTCTCATCTCTTCTAATATCCGTTTTTAGAAGCAGTTTTTTGATCTCAACACAGGCGTTTCCGACCTCATAGCCCTCATCATAATACGAAAATGTATTTCTAAGCGGTCTTGGCGGAGAGTGAAATATATCATCATACTCCTGCACTACGTTTTGCGGATTAGGCTCACTAAAATTTAAGCTAAGCCTCATAGCTGCGGCATTTGACTCCTCGTCCAAACTAGCCGCGCTAATAAGCCCAAGCATCTTGCTTACGCCGTCAAATCTATCCTCTTTAAAGCTAAATGCAAAAAGCCTTGAAAACAGCGAATAGTAAAGCGCTCTAGCAGCAGCTATATCAGAAGCGTTCGCCACAAAAAATCCTTTTAAATCATCTAGTCATCGAGCTCTCGCGCTTTTTGACAATGAAACTATACTACCAAAAAGCTTAGCTAATATACTTAAAAAAATATAAATTATAAAAATTAAAGTTGTCTTAAATATGCCTTAACAGCATAATGTTTAAATTGCGAATTTTGGGTAATCTTTATAAAAATTTAAGGAGATAGGATATAGTATATTTTGATAACAACCAAAGCAAAATTTAAACTTTGGCAGTTATCAAAAAATGTTGAATTTGAAAAAATTTAAGGACTAATTTCGTCTTTTATACTCTTCGTAACCAAATTCTCTAAGCGTTTTTATCTCGCCCTCTTTTGTCAAAAGGAGCAAATCGGGCAGCTTAATGCCGTTAAAAGTCGTATTTTTTACGATAGTGTAGTGAATTTGATCTTCAAATATCACTCTATCGCCGATCTTAAGCTCTTCATCAAATTTATATTCGGCATTGCCGGCATCAATTCCGACGATATCGCCTGCAAGACAGGTATTGCCGCCAAAACGATAGCTAAATTTACCGTTTTTACTCTCGTTTCTAACGGCGGGTCGATAAGGCATTAGTATAGTATCTGGCATATGCGCTTCTGTGGAAGTATCTAAAATAGCGATATTCTTTTCGTTTTCTACGATATCAAGCACGCTTGAGATCAAAAATCCCGTCTGCCAGCCGACCGCTTCTCCGGGCTCAAGATAGACCTCAACTCCGTATTTTGCACGGAAATTTTTAATCAAATTTATAAGAAGTCGGGCATTGTAATCTTTTCTGGTTATGTGATGCCCGCCGCCGAAATTTATCCATTTCATCTTAGGTATAAACTCGCCGAATTTCTCCTCAAACGCCATAAGCACAGTCTCTAAACTCTCGGCACTCTCCTCACAAAGAGCGTGAAAATGAAGTCCCGTGATACCATCAAGCAGATCCGCTCTAAAATTCTTAGCCGTTATGCCTAAACGGCTAAATCTACCGCATGGATTATACATATCGGTAGGCGCAACCGAACTTTCAGGATTTACTCTAAGTCCGCATTCAACTCCGCTTTTTAAGGCTTTATCTTTAAATTTTTGCCACTGATTAAAGCTATTGAAAACCACATGCTTTGAGATAGCCAAAATTTCATCAAATTCCTCATCTTTAAAGGCCGGGCTGTATGTGTGAATTTCGCCTTTTACAAAATCATTTGCAAATTTCGCCTCATGCAAGCCGCTGCAAGTGGCTCCGTCAAGATACTCGCTTACGATATCCATCACGCCGCTTAATGCAAAGCCTTTAAGAGCTACTAAAATTTTAGCTCCGCTTTCATCTTTAACACGCTTTAAAAGCTCTAAATTTTTACGCAACAAAGCCTCTTCGCAAACATAAGCCGGAGTTTTTACGGTATTTAAAATTTCATTCATTTTTATCTCTGGTTTTATAAATTTTTGATTATAAGTATATCCAAATTTAATAATTTTAAGTAAAATGGCGAAAATTTTAAAAAGGATATTTATGGTAGAGGTTGAATTCTTAGGACCTATAAAATTTGAAAACATAAAGCTTGAAGCCTCAAATTTGGGCGAGCTAAAGGACGCTTTAAAAGGCTATCATGAGCTTGAGCTTAGCGAGTGGCTTAAAATTTGCGCAGTAGCCGTAAATGACGAGATAATTAGTGAGCTTAACACCCCTCTTAAAGACGGAGATAGAATTTCTATCTTACCACCTGTTTGCGGAGGCTGATATGCAAATTTATGAAGGAAGTTTAGACGTAAATCAAATCACAAATTCTTGGTACGATGAGTTTAAGGATAAAAACTGCGGAGCTTTGATAACTTTTGTAGGTATCGTGCGTGAAGAAGGCGGTATAAGCGCGCTTAGCTTTGATATATATGAGCCGATTTTAGCTAAATGGCTAAAAAACTGGAAAGAAAAAGCCGCAAAAGAAAACGCTTATGTCCTCTTTGCGCACTCAAAGGGCGATGTAGCGGTACATACAAGCTCGTATGTAGCAGGAGTCATAAGCCCTCAAAGAAAAGTAGCGCTAAGGCTAATCAACGAATTTGTCGAGGACTTTAAAGCAAACGCTCCTATCTGGAAATACGACGTGATAAACGGCGAGAGAATTTACGCTAAAGAGCGAAGCCAAGCGATAAAAGGCGCAGGGCTTTTAGCTTAAAATACTACAATCTTAAATCAGCTATATTATTTTGATCAAAATAATATAGCTGATGATAAAAGTAAAAGATTTTTTATAGTTAACCTAAATGCATCAAAATAAAATACGTGCTTATTAATATACTTATTAAAAACAAGCCTTCAATTTAACCAAATTTAATTGATAAAGTCATAAAGCTCATGAACCCAAGTTGCTCTAGTTAGTCTCTTGAATATAACAATTTAGTGTTTAATACTAAACACTATAATCGCTTCTTATGGTATACAAATATTCTTTTAAATATTCCAAATAGTATTCTTTAGCTAACTTTACCATATTTGAGGTTATTAAATATTTTTCCTCTTGCTAAAAATCTTTAATTATTGAACTATATGCCTGTCAATATGTTTGCATTGCATTATTTCTCTGATATAAAGCAAGCTTGAACACATGATATCAACTTATAAAAAGTCTCTTTGCAAAGTATTATACTGACATGCATTCACAATACACAAGGAATATGGCGCAGTTAAGTAAATCTTTAAAAAGTAACTCCGAGCTTATAATTTTATCAATAATAAAAATATGCAAAAGACTCTAAAATTAGTCGTTATATTGAGCGCTCATCGCTTATTTTTTTCATATCCACAGAAGTTATTCTGCTGCTAAAAAATAAAGTAGTTAAAGACACTGCAAAAAAGGCGAAAAAGATACAAAGATTTAAATTAAATTTATCCGTAGCAAATAATACTATACAGCAAATACCTGAAAAGATTTTTACACTATATAAAAAATTGCCTAACGCGTCTTGCTTAAAACTAAGACTATTTACCTGGGAAATAAATACATAGCTAAGAGCTAAAAACATTCCTTGTAAAAATGTCTGTTCACTTTGTCCGATGTCTTTAAAATAAGGAATATTTACTATACAATATACACTTAAAGGCAAATATGAAAATAGAGCTTTGGCTAAAAAATTAAGTATAATATCCCAAAAAGGAGATTTTGCTTTAGGCTGGTTTGCTGTTTGTTCTATGTCATCTAATGCACTATTTGACATTTTAGTATATCATTCCTGAAACCGACATATACCTATAATAAGCAAATTCATAAGATACATTAAAGTATGTCATTAAATTTTCAACACTATAACCTATCATTATTAATTTTCTTACCTCATCATACGGCATAAGCAGTTCTGCAGCAAATGCATTAGCTTCCTGCTCTTCTACTTTGGATATTTCATCGCATATAAGTTTGTTTGAAAAATTTATTCGAGGCCTACTCTTATCACGAGAATGCAACATCCAATGTCCTATCTCGTGAGCTATTGAAAATAATTTTCTAGTCATAGGTAGATCATCTCTACGAATAAAAATAGTTTTTTGGTTTGGATCTAATAACGCTTCATCTGTTATCTTATCACTATATTCCGCTTTTAGATTTAGTTCATTTAAAATGGTAGCTAAATTTATTGGGTAAGAAAGATTTGTTTTGCTACTATTTAGTAGCATTTTTGCTTGTTCTATAGCTCTAGTATAATCGGCTACCATTTTAATTCCTTTCTTGCTTTATCCTTTATCAAACTAACTCAATATTACACAAAGTAACCTAAAAAGGATATAAAATACATTTGATGCAAAAATTTAAATTTACCTTTTAAAAAGCCCGACATAAACGGCAAAAACAAACCCCGCTATCACGGCATAAGGCGCATTTGCGGTTATTCCGCTTGGAGAGCTTGCAAGCATAAAGTTATGAGCAAAAGCCGCCCCGGTCATCATCCCGATAACAAATATAACCGAGTTTAAATTTCCCGTTCCCATCTGCACTAAATGCTTGCCCGGACACCCTTCGCTAAGGCTAAAGCAAAGCCCGGCAAGTGCCATTCCTAAAAAATTCCATATGTAGTCATTATGCGCGATAGGCTGATCTTCAAAGCCGAATTTATACTGCTCAAGGGCTAAATTTGCAACGCTTGCAAAAAATATAATACTAAGCAGCCCCGCAAACATAGAAAAATCGCCCTTATAGATGTGTCCTATCGCTCCTACGCTGCAAAATTTGCTCTTATGCATCAAAATTCCTATCAAAACTCCCGCGCCAAGCGATATCCAAACGGCTGCGTGCATTGAGCCAGGACCCTTTACAGAGGCAAAAAGCGCACCGTTTTCGCCCGCTTTAAAGCCAAATATCAACGCAGCAAATAAAGCCGCGGCAATTACTACAGGCAAAATTCCAAACGCCTTGCTAGTAACTGCTCCGCCGTCAAGCTTGTAGCCCAATTTCTTAAACATCACTCCAAAGCTAACTCCTGCTATAAGTCCGCCAAGGCCTGCCAGTGCGCTTAAATCGCCTCCGCCAAGACGCAAAAACGCCCTCCATGGGCAACCAAGAAATACAAGACATCCGATCATCGCAAAAACGCCCAAGAAAAAGCGCAAAAACGGCGAGGATCCCGTAGTTGGAGCAAATTCTTTCGTCCAAAGCACGCTTGCTATAAACCCGCCTATGACAAGCCCCATGATCTCGGGACGCATATACTGCACGACACTTGCTCTGTGAAACCCAAGCGAGCCCGTTATATCTCGCAAGAAGCAAGCTGCACATACACCCATGTTGCCCGGATTGCCAAAAAATACAAGAAGAGCTGCCACCACGCCAAGCGCTCCGCCGGCTACGATTTGCCATTTTAAAGTGTTCATGAAATTTCCTTGAGGATAGGTAAAATCAGCCTGATTTCTTAAACTTTATTTTAGCTTGTGAAAAATAAAAAGGTGATAAATTCCATAGCCATTTAAGGCTAAGATGATAAAATATGCAAAATTTGCGCTTTGCGTAAATCAACTCGTTATTTAAGACAAAAACGAGGTTTTAAGATCATTAATGCAACCGCCGGAAGGAAAAAAATGAAAGAATTTATGAGCTATGAAGCAAGCTTGGACATACTGCGCTCTACGATCACGCCTTGGGATAAGATTCAAAAGGTAGCCATTACCGAAGTGCTTGATCGCCATATCGCCACAGATGTAGTTGCAGCCGATAACTACCCGCCAAAACCGACTTCGGCTATGGACGGATATGCGTTTGCATGGAGTGAAAATTTAAATGAACTTGAGCTTATCACTGACCTTCCGGCAGGAACCGATAAGGGCATAAACGTAAGCGGCGCAAAATGCGTAAAAACCTTCACGGGCTCGCTTATGAGCGAAGGAACCGATACTCTTATACCCGTTGAAAACGTCGAAGTAGCAGGCTCTAAAATAATTATAAAAAAGCCCGTAAACAAAGGCTTTGCCGTGCGAGAAGTGGGCGAAAGCTATAAAAAAGGCGAAATTTTAATCAAAAAAGGCACCAAAATCGGCTACGCAGAAATTGCATTAATGGCCGAACTTGGGATGTTTCACATAAGCGTATTTGTGCGTCCTAGAGTTGCGATACTAGCTACCGGAAGCGAGATAAGAGATCTTGGCGAGCCGCTTTTAAACCCTGCTCAAATTCACAGCTCAAACCATATCGCAATCGCCCAAATGGTTCGCAAAATGGGAGCCGAGCCTATCATCTGCGAAATTGCAAAAGATAATGCAAACACCGTAAAAACAGCCATCATCAACGCCTTAAAAAGTGCGGACGTACTTGTAACCACAGGCGGAGTCAGCATGGGGGATTACGACTTCGTAAAAGGCGCGCTGAATGAAAATTTTAAACTAATAATAGACGGAGCGGCGATTAAACCGGGCAGACATATAAAAGTAGCAAAAAGCGAAGATAAATACATATTTGCGCTTCCCGGATTTCCGTATTCGGCGATGGTTATGTGCGTGCTTTACGTGCGAGTTTTGATAAATTCGTGGTTTAATCTGCCCGAGCCAAAAATAACTGCGATAATGGATGAAGATTATAAAAAACGCTCTCCGTTTTTGGAATTTACGGCTGCAAATTTAGTAAATCGCGACGGCAAAATTTACCTGAATTTAGAGGGCAAGAAGCTTGGAAGCTCCGCGATCGTAAATAACCTGCTAAATGACGCCGCACTTTTAATCATCCCAAAAGAGACCGAATTTATCGCTCGTGGCGAAGTGGTCGAAGTTCTAAAGATGGTTTAACGAAATTTTGCGCGAGGTTAAATTTGGCTCTTGCGCAAAATTTGCTTGAAATTAAGTTTTGGATTTTAAAAGATTCCAAAAGACTTTATGGAAGTCTTAAATTTAAATAATTGGCTAAAATTTTCGCGCTTGTAAAAGCAAAATGCAAATTATATCCGCCAAGCATGCCCGTAACGTCTAAAACCTCGCCGATGAAGTATAGGTTTTTAACACTTTTACACTCAAAATTTTCATCTATTTCATCTGTGCTAACGCCGCCTTTAGTAACTTCTGCGCGTTCAAATCCAAAGGTTCCCGCAGGCGCAAACGGATAATCAAACAACTTTAAAATTTTAGCCTTTTGTTCTTCGTTATATTCGCCAAAAGCCCTATCCTCTAGCTCGTTTGCCTTTAAAAATTCAAGCGTAAATCGCTTTGGAAGCGGCAAAATCGTAGAAAGTTGCTTTTTTGTACGGATTAAACATCTCGTATCAAAATTCGGTAAAAAATTTATCCTAACAGCGCCTTTGCTCCAAAACAAAGATGCGCTTAATACGGCAGGTCCGCTAATGCCTTTATGAGTAAATAAAACATCTGCGCTAAATTTTCGCCCGCTTAAAGCCGTTTTTTTATCTGAATTTGACTTATCTTGGTCTTTAAATTTTAAACCTAATATATTTTTTGTATTTAAAGAAATTTCGGCATTTAGGCTAACACCGCTTAAATTTTTAAACCAAAATTCATCCTTTTGAACCGTAAAGCCAACTAAAGCCGGAGCGGTTTTGGTTACTTGCAAGCCGAAATTTTGAGCGACAAGATAGCCTATATCGCTTGCGCCAAGAGCTTTATAACTAAGTCCGCCGCTTGCTACCACAAGACTTTTGGCTCTAAATTTCTGCCCGTTGTGGGTTAAAATTTCAAAAATTTCATTTTGGGATTTTGACAAATCGCCACAAACGCCAATTTCACAATTTTTAGAATTTGAAATTTTACTAGCACTCTTTACGTCGCAGTTATAAAATATCTTCGCTTTGTTTTGCTCACACAATCTTAAAAGCACTCCCAAAACGTCTCTGGCGGAGCTTGCGCAAAAAAATTGATTTTGCCTTATCTCTTTAAATTTAAGCTCTGCGAAGAATTCAAGCACATCGCAAAAACTTAAATTTAAAAGCGCTTTAGCGATAAATTCTTCATCGCCAAGATAGTTTTGTGAGCTTATGTAGCGGTTTGTGATGTTGCATTTGCCGCCACCGCTTGCTAGAATTTTTTTGCCTGCGCAGGAGTTTTTTTCTAAGATCGCAACCTCTAGTCCATGCAAATTTGAGGCCAAAAACAGTCCGCTAGCGCCTGCTCCGATAATTAAAACATCGTAAATTTTACTCAAATTAAAACCAAAATTTAGTTTTTAATCCTATCAAATAAAGCGGCTTCATCTATCATTTTAGAGTTATATTTGATAACGTAGTTGTTTGCGGTTTTGTAGCATTCAACAACCTCGTCGAGATTTGAAACAGCCTCTAAATTTACGTTATCCTCAAGCCCAAAATAGATATTTTTAAAAATAACGGGATTATCAAGCCATCTTAAAAGCACAAGCCAGATCACGCAAAGAACGATAAAAACGATGCAAAGCACATTTAAATCATAATATTTCAGCAAAGCTCCCGCCCCTATGCCGCCTATGAAAGTTCCCATAAACCCGGAAGAGTTAAACACGCCAAGAGCGGCTCCCTTTTCACTGACTTTGGCAAATTTTGAAGCGATTGACTGCATGATAGGCTCGTGAAGGTTAAACCCTACGAAAAACAGCACAACGCCGATACAAAACACAAGCTCGCTCTTTGCCAATGCAAAAAAGAGATAGGAGGCTATGAAAAATACAACTCCTACTACCAAAAGATGCTTGCCAAGACCTCTTTTTTCGCCTATTGCTCCGCCAAGCCCCATCGCGATGAAGCCAAACACGGTAGAAACTGCATAAATTTTCCAAAGCTCATCTTTAGAACCTCCAAAATCATGAACCAAGACGACCGGAATAATGAAAAAAGCCACAGACATAAGCATTTTTTGCATGAAATTTGTTAGATTCATTAAAAATAAATTTCTATTTGATATGAGCTTAAAAAATGGCGTTTTATCTTCATAATGCTGAATTTTAGGGTCTTTTGGCACAGCAGTATATAAAAGCACTATACAAAACGCAGTAAGCGCCGCACTTAGATAAAAGAGGCTTGAAAGTCCGAATTTCGCACTCATGCTTGGTGCGATAAGCATCGAAAGAGCGAAACTTACGCCGATAAATACGCCCATTATCGCCATCGCCTTGCCTCTAACTTCTTCTTTTGTATTATCGCTTATCATCGCAGTAGCAACGCCCCCGATAGCGCCCACACCCTGTATAAAACGCCCCAAAATCATCGTGTAGATATCGGTTGCCTGCGCGCAGATCAAGGCTCCGATAATAAAGATCACAAGCCCCAGACAAAGAGTGATCTTGCGCCCGAATTTGTCCGAAAAATAGCCAAAAGGTATCTGAAAAATCACCTGAGTTAGCGCATAAACGCCTATTAAAACTCCTACAAAAAATTCGCTTGAGTGCTCAAGCTCCAAAGCATAAACGCTGATAACAGGCAGTATGATAAATATCCCAAAAAATCTGCTTCCGATGATAAAAGACAGAGGCAAAACGCTTTTTAACATAAAATTTCCTTGATATAAAAGAGTGATTTTACCCTAGATAGGCTTAAATTTTTTATCAAAATTAGCTAAAATATGAAAAATTTTGCCGATTGCTATAGCCTACTTGCAGGATGGCAAAATTTAAATTAAGCCTTGAAATTTCGTATAAATTTGAGCGATTGACCGCACTCGAACGGCCAATAAAAGGCTAAATTTATAATACGCCAAAAGATAAGTCGCAAAAGGATAAAAAAGTGAAAATAGTTCTAGCCACGTCCAACAAAGGCAAGGTTAAAGAGATAAAAGATTTCTTAAAAGAGTATGAAATTTACTCGCTTAACGAGATTTGCGAGCCTTTCGATATAGCTGAAGACGGAACGAGCTTTAAAGAAAATGCGCTTATTAAGGCAAGAGCCGTTTATAATAAACTTTGCGAGCTAAATTTGCAGGATGAATTTATAGCTCTAAGCGATGATAGCGGCATTAGCGTAGATGCGCTCGGCGGCAAGCCGGGAATTTACTCTGCCAGATTTAGCGAGCTTGCAACGGACGAGGCAAACAGAGCCAAACTGATATCCGAACTAAAAGCGCTAAATTTACCTAGCTCGCGTGCTTACTACACGGCTTGTATCGCGATAGCTAGTAAATTTGGAGAATTTAGCACGCATGGATTTATGCACGGAACTGCACTTACCGAAGAAAGGGGCGAAAACGGCTTTGGCTATGATGCGCTATTTATACCAAACGACTTTGATAAAACTCTTGGCGAGCTTGATGATGAGATAAAGCTTAAAATTTCTCACCGATCAAAAGGGCTTGAGTTAATTAAATTTGTACTAAGGAGCGTTAAAAGAAATTTTAGATGATATTTTGCTTGAAGCAACACAAAGATTTTGCTAACTTGTAAAACAACTGCGTTTCTTTGATTATAAATTTCTTTAGTTAGGTTATTCGAGTATGTTATTAGTTTAACTTTAAAAGTATTATTCGTCTAGCCGGTTTTATATTGTTTTATATCTAATTCCAGCCATTATTTTTATACTTCGGATTTACTGAAAATTCACCCGCACCTATATCCAAATCTTTAGAATTTGGAATACGATAATGCCCCCATGCACACTTTTTCTCTATACTTGTTTTGTTGCTTATCCAAACGCCGCTAAATTGGTTATTAGAGTAACTATCCGCATCTTCTTCTATATTGTCATATTTTAAATCGCCGTTTTTATCTATATACCAACGAAATATCGCATATCCTTTAAATATTCCGCTTGCACTTTGTTTTGTATTTTCTATAAATTCATATTTTGCAATACTATAACCTTGCTCTTTTATTTTGTCTTTCATATAGTCATCTACACCAAATTTTTGCTCTTTAATTATTCTCTCATCCAATATTTCCAGTACCCCTTCAAAATCGCACTTATTGTTTTTAGTAAAAGTATAGCCTTTAATTTTATATTTTTTACTAGATATTTGCTTTGCGTCACCGAAAACAACATCTAATTTCTGATAATCATTGCCTATATAACCTATAAATTCATTCTTAAATAGCAAAATATCAGAGTAGTCATTATCTGTCTTTACAGAAGTTGAATGCTCTAGCTGCATATCTATTATAAAGTCATTGATCCATTTTGGAACACTGACAATTTCTCTACCGTATAAGCAAATACACAAAAATATAAATAGCAAAATTACTTTATTTGTACTCTTCATAATCTTCCTCGATTATTAATTTGCTCTTATCCAAAAATAAAATCAACTTCCGTTATCGCCTTTTAAGACAACTTCTACATCATATTCGGCTTGTT
This sequence comes from Campylobacter sp. CCUG 57310, assembly GCF_013201975.1. Lineage (NCBI taxonomy): Bacteria > Pseudomonadati > Campylobacterota > Epsilonproteobacteria > Campylobacterales > Campylobacteraceae > Campylobacter > Campylobacter sp. CCUG 57310. The sequence continues at coordinate 244,109 of NZ_CP053845.1, read as the reverse complement.
CAAATGTCACAATAAAACTAGCTTCATTAGAACAATCGTTATAATGAAGCTCTAGCATATTTTCACTTAATCTATTTAATTTAAAATAACATATTGTTTCATTTTTAAAATTTTCAGGTTTATAGCTATAAGTTAAATTTATAACTTCACCTACACTAGGCAATTTAATTTCGCCTATTGCTTTTTCATAAATGTTATAACGATTTTTATCGTCTTGTAAGTTAACAAAAATAGTCTTTAAGTAATGCTTGCAAGCATTTAAAATATTTATATCTTTGTATGAACATTTTAATGCTTCACAGCTATAATCATCTCCGCATATTGATTCTTGATAGTTATCTTTGTAAACAACATTTATTTCACTACTAAAGCTAAAAGCAAATATACTTGTAACCAAAAATAGAACTTTTTTCATATATTTTCTCTATTCATTTTTACCGTTTATCGCCATATCTTTTTCTCTTTTTTAATCCCTGAAAGCCTTATCATTAATCCATTTAAATTTATCTAGTTTAGAGCAATCTTCAAAAAACAGCAGTCCCGCCCTGTTCATCATCAATTCTGATGCCAATGTAGCAATTTTCATATATTATTTTAAATTCAATTTTGTTACCAGAAATGTTTTTAAAATTTAAAATTACTTCATCTATGTCATTGATTACTGCGAGCTCTTTGCCATCACAAAAAATAGCAATAAAAAATACAAAAGCCAAATTTATAAAAGTTTTTCATCTAGTACTTTCTTCGCTAGAAAACTCTGAGTCGGACACTATAGGCAAATCATAGTTTGTCCCATATCACATAAAAATACATAAATTCTGCGAAATTCTCTCTTTTGATCTTATGATATATCATTTACTATCGCTACCACTTTGCATATTATATTCAAATTTGATATTGCCTTTTTCGTCTATGAGGTCATATTGAACCAGTATTATGTAGATGAGGTCATCTAAAGTAGATGTGATATTGGCATAAGCATAATATCCATATTTATCTAAAAACTTCTCATAGTTATCTTTATATTCTTCTTCTTTATCTGCATAGATTCCCGGATATACCGAATTTAAAAAATCCTCGAATGCTTCTTTAAATTTCTCATAATCTTTGGTATAAATTCTTTTAAATAGCTCTTTATCGTTATTATAAACCATTAAGGCTAGTTTGGCGGTGTAATCTCTGTAATATGATTTTATACACTGAACGCTAGAGTATATATTAAATACGTCCTTAAATTCATAACTGTCGTCGTATTCTTTTTTACTATATATCAAACATCCCTTTTTACTCTCTTTAATTCTTTGTCTTGCTATCTTTAAAGCTTTATCTTTTAAATTAGGATTTTCTTTAATGATTAGTTTATAAAGACTTGAAAAATAATTGTCTCTAAAGGCTATGGATTTTGAGTTGCATATAAAATCTTCCAAAGAGTATTGTTTGAATTTGTATTTGCCTTTATCGTTAAAGCAGTTAAAGCTAGGGGGAAGTTCCGCTATCTCTCCATAGCCGTAATCATTGGTTCTATCAACATACCAACTTAATTGCCTAAAATCTTCATACATCTTATCTGCTGCTTCATCGGGATCTAAAATTTCCTCACCATATAAATTTAAACTTAATAAAATCAATACAACTAACTTAACAAATCTCATCTTTTATCCTTTATTTAAACATTTCAAATATATTAGCCTCTTTTATTCTTTATAAAATTCATCAGTTATCATATTTATGTTGTAAGAATTCATAAAATTTATTAAATTCTCTCAATAATTTTAAATCCATATTTCTTAACTTTTCCATAAATTCTGATTTTGTTATACTTTTTAATTCATCAGAAATTAAAATTTTATTCTTGTTTTTTTCTACAATAAGCTTTATGTTCGAATCAGATTGTATATCACCATAAATTGTATATGAGAAATTTCCATTTTTAAACTTATAGCCACGCAAATGTCCGTTAACAGTATTTATAATAATCTCAGGCTTCATTAGGATACTTAAAAACTTGTGATTATTTTTGGCAAGCCCAAAATATCCCGTATTTTTACATATAACATCTCCTTCACAATTAAACATTGGGATGGCAATCAAAAATTTTTCATTATCATAGTAATAATATTGCGCTTCTGCCGCCACTAAACTTGTTGCGATAAAAATAATATAGATAAAATATTTAAAAACTACCATCTCTCATACTTCCCTTCCGAATAAATTTTATATTCAGCATTTCTACGATTTTCCAATCCTTTATTTTGTTTTCCGTTTGATTTACCCCAAGCCTTCCATGCATCTTCCAAAGAACTATAATTACTTTTTTGTCCATTTATGATTTTAACAACTGACGAATTTTTAAATCCATTAACACCTATGTTATAACAAAAAATAACAAGAGCATCAAATTGATTTTGGGTCACATATTTTTTTATTGAAACTACTACTGCATCTTCATACTTTAACAAATCATTATCAAAAAGTTCACCGGCTTGTTCTCTGGTTATACCTTTTTCATATTGACTCCATTCTTTTTCTGAAATCAAGTGTCCGTAACCAATAGTAGCATGAATATTCCATTCTTTAATAACCTTACCTGTCTGGTCATCATACGGGTCAAGCTTACAAATTTCTATGTCTTTTAAAAAATTTCTACCCTGTTCGCTCATAAACAAAATACTCTCACTCTCTACTACCAACATCACCCCTTCCTCATCCTTTAAACCTACTCTTGCCTTAGCTTCGTTAAATGCTTTTATGAATTTGGATTTGTTAAGAGTATCTATTAAGTTTATTCCATAATATGCAGTTATGTTTGATGTTGAAGATAAAGGTGTTGTTTGATTATTTGCATTATCTAAATAAATTTGATATTTATTTTGTAAGCTTTGTTTATTTTTAGTGTCTCTTACATGTAAGTTACTCAATTTATATGATATTACCTTCATCATCAAGCGTTATTTCTATGTCTTTATATTTTTCATAAAATTTAGGAGCCAATACTTCGTTAAAGTATTTTTCTCCTTTAGGAGTTCTAGCTACTAATATATTATATTGACTCCAATCCTGAGGTTTATCCCAAGAGGTTGAGCTTAAAAGGCTCGAGTAGCCATCTTTATTATTTTCATACAACTCGTTTGAATAGTTTTCAAAACTATATTTATATATAAAATTATCTCTAAAATATTTCCATGCTTCATATCTAGAATTTTTATACTCGGACAAATAGCCGCTATCTTCATTATAAAAATCAACATACTCAGATAAAAATAGCTCTCCTATTATACTTATGTAATCACTTTCAAAACTAGGCTTTGCTTCATTAAAATTGTCATAATTATGATTTTCGCTAAAAGGAAACCAAAATATATCATCTGATTCATAAAATTTATTATCAGGAATACAAGCAAAAATTACATATTCGAAAAATTCTAAAATATTAATCTTGCTTACTGCGGGAGATAATTTTAAAAACCAATCCAATATATATTCATTTACATAATATTCATAACCATAATCCTGCATTGGCTTAGCAAAAGCTTGTTTACCTAGCTCATATATTATTTTTACTTTTTTCATTTTTACTCTCGAATTATTTTTTAATATCTATATGTATTTTTCTATTATACATTTTATCCACTCCATGTATTTCTATAGTAGGCAAATTGTTGCTTTTGGCACTAGAATATTTTCTATACAAAATTCTTGTTTTATCATTAAGAACACAAATTTCTATAGGATTGCCTTTAGAGTCTAATACAGTATCCATTTTTCTACTTCTTTGCGTAATTTTATTCCAAAGTTCAATCAGCTCTTCTTTATTATTGACTAATCTTATATTCCACTTGTCTCCCTTCCTTAGCCCATTTAGTATCTCAGCCACCTCTTCCCTACTTAAACTCCTATTTGATTTTATGCCCCTTACATTATCAAATACTTTCTTAATACCTCTTATTGCGGGCATAAACATTGCGCTAGCATCGACTAAGGGTTTATCCTTATCTTCTATATTGTTTATAAAATAGTCTTTAGGGAATTCTATCTGTATATAATCATCACTACCATCCATAGTCTCTATACGTATAACGTTAGAAGGAAGTTCTTCTTCCTCTTCTTTTAAAAAATCCACCCTAATATGAGTTTTTCCATATTTAAGCAAATCATAACTACTTAATAATTTATCTCCAACACGATACAACAGTTTTAATAATGTGTATATAACTATATATGCAATCCAGCATAAAAATGTAAAAAATAATGATGTGACTATACTTTTTATCCAATCAAAATTCCCATCTTCGATATTAATATAATTAATATTTGATGAGGAATATATTGTAAAAAGCCAAAATAAGAAAATATAACAAAACAAACATAAAAATACTTTCATTCTTGTTTTGCCTTTAAATTTAAAAGTCAGATATATTAAATATACAAAAAATCCATATATAATTATAGGCACAATATAAATTAAAATCTCACTCATAGCATTTAAGTAATCCATTAAAATCTTTCGTTGAGGGTATATTTTCTTTTATATATTCCATAATACCACCTGTATTGACTAGTTTAGATTTTTCATTTCTATTCTCATCTGCATAAACAAGATTGGCTATCATCTCCTGATCTGCGGTTTTATGGCTAATATAAGTATATTATTTATAGTTTTTAAAAAGCTTAATAAAATAGTAAATTAAATATGTAATTATAATTGGCAATAAAATACAAAATAAGTAAATAGCCCACATAAATCTCATAAGCTCCAAAACAACAATTTCACCACTGTCTTGATTTAACCAATCTGGATTTTGAGAAATCGACATAAAGTACCCAAAAATAATCCAAAAATGAAGTGTTAAAAATAAAAATATAGCAATAAATATAAAATTGATCAGATTTATTTTATTTTTTAAAAAATATACGAGATAAAAATATAAGCATAAAACTATAATTTCTAAAATAATTATTTTCATTAAAATTTCTTTGTAGATGGAATATTATTGTCAATAAAGTCATTTATATCTTCAATTGTTTCATCATAAATACTTTCAATATGCTTCTTCATAATATTTTTTAATTGCATTCCATACTTTGACACTTTTTCTTTTCCTAAAACATTATATATGCTTCCTATTTTTTCAACGGTAGGCTATTGTAGTCTATCAATAATTCCTTTGACCAACTCATATCCAATTCTTACATTTATACTGGCATTGCTTCTAACATCTTCTCTTGTGTATCCCATATCTTCTATCCACTCCTTCCAGTATTCATAATTAACAGTTGTAAATTCTTTAGTTAGGTTATCTGAGTATATTATTAGTTTGACGGTCTTTTTGAAGGTATTTGAATTTTTATCTAAATTTAAATTTATATTAAATTTGGCAGTATATGAATTTTTTATAGCTTCTTGATCTTTATTGTTGTCTTGAATGTTGTTTTTTACTAAAGAGTATGACTCATATACTCTTTTTTCTTCGGTACTATGAAGATATACCTTATCTATATCACACTCTTTACCTTCTTCATCGGTTATTATTAGGTTTGATAAAGTTAGGTTGAAATTTGATTGCGGGTTATTTATCGCTACCACTTTGCATATTATATTCAAATTTGATATTGCCTTTTTCGTCTATGAGGTCATATTGAACCAGTATTATGTAGATGAGGTCAAAATAATAATATGGAAATATAGTATCTAAATATTCATACTGGCTATATTTTTGCTCAAATTCTTTTGAACGCCTAATATTTTCTTCTTTTTGGGTTTGGCTTACTCCTTCATATTGCAAATTTGCAGTTTTTATAGTATCCTCGAATGCTTCTTTAAATTTCTCATAGTCTTTGGTATAAATTCTTTTAAATAGCTCTTTATCGTTATTATAAACCATTAAGGCTAGTTTGCAAATATATTCTAAATAAAAAGAACTTATGCAATCTATCACTTGAGCTACTTCGTTATCAAATTTATCCATACTGACCAATGAATTGTCGTATTCTTTTTTACTATATATCAAACATCCCTTTTTACTCTCTTTAATTCTTTGTCTCGCTATCTTTAAGGCTTTATCTTTTAAATTAGGATTTTCTTTAATGATTAGTTTATAAAGACTTGAAAAGTAATTGTCTCTAAAAGAATTCCATCTTGATTTACATACAAAGTCTTCTAAAGAGTATTGTTTGAATTTGTATTTGCCTTTATCGTTAAAGCAGTTAAAGCTAGGGGGAACAGTATCTTGTCCTTCATAATTTGTTCCGTAATCAGCCGATTGAGACATCACATAGTCATCATATTGCAAATAGTCTTCTATAAATTTACTAACTGCTCTACTAGGATTTAAAATTTCTCTACCATACAAATTTAAACTTAATAAAATCAATACAACTAACTTAACAAATCTCATCTTTTATCCTTTATTTAAACATTTCAAATATATTAGCCTCTTTTATTCTTTTATAGGCTGATTTTCTATTATCTAGTCCCGTATAAGCGCCATTAACCATATATGTTACCTCTTTTACTATATCCTCGTTATCGCTATCTTTTTTACTTTTATCCGCTATATCATAGCCTTTCTTATCATGCCGAGAGTTTCTAAAAATCAAAACAATGAATTTTGTTAAGATAGTAAAGTATAATCATTAACAAAATAATTTTCAAGGATAATCAAATCCAAACTCACAAATTATCAATATATCGTTTTTAAATACATATTTCTCATAATAAAACGGCATATTATATTTTTTTAAAAAACTATTATTCTTATCGGTAATATACAAAAATATAGTCTCATTGTTGTTTGTCTTAATTTCATCAGGATTACCAAATTTATTTAAAATCTCATTCTTTTTAGCCCCAAGTTTTATGCCACTATTAAGATTAAAATTTTTAATATTTGTATTATTTATTAGGCTCTCTTTGCTTATACTATTAGCATTTGCTAATAGTATTTTTTGAATTTCGCCATTTCCTCCACAACAAAAATCAAGAGTTACAACCTCATTTTTACTCTTATTCATAAAATTGGCTTTTTCGCCATCTGAAAAATACTTAATATCCTTATAGCTATCACTAATTGAATAGCCTATCTCAAATTTAACATTATTATCAATTATGGCAAAAGTATAAGGCCTACTTTGCGCTTCTGAAGAATTTAAAATAATTGCAAATAGCATCATATAAATATATTTCATAGCTTATTCCTTTACGGTAATCTTTTTAGGGGGCTTAGAATTATTTGGATTATCTTTTATATCAATAAACGTAGGGATATTTTTTTGTGATTTTAATATATCTCTCACAACTTCTTCAAATTGCAAAAGTTCATCTTGGCTTCTCGTAATACTTATACAACCTAACATTCCTCTATTATTGCCGTCAGAATGAATTGTTCTATATGTATAAATTTGAGTTATTTATCGCTACCACTTTGCATATTATATTCAAATTTGATATTGCCTTTTTCGTCTATGAGGTCATATTGAACCAGTATTATGTAGATGAGGTCAATAGCTTTAGATGTGTTTCTTCCGTATCTATAATCCTTATACTTATTTAAAAATTCCTCATATCTATCTTTATATTTATTTTCTTTTTCTTCATCATACATTCCCGGATATACCGAATTTAAAAAATCCTCGAATGCTTCTTTAAATTTCTCATAATCTTTGGTATAAATTCTTTTAAATAGCTCTTTATCGTTATTATAAACCATTAAGGCTAGTTTGGCGGTGTAATCTCTGTAATATGATTTTATACACTGAACGCTATCATATATATTAAATACGTCCTTAAATTCATAACTATCGTCGTATTCTTTTTTACTATATATCAAACATCCCTTTTTACTCTCTTTAATTCTTTGTCTTGCTATCTTTAAGGCTTTATCTTTTAAATTAGGATTTTCTTTAATGATTAGTTTATAAAGACTTGAAAAATAATTGTCTCTAAAGGCTATAAAGTTTGATTTGCATATAAAATCTTCTAAAGAGTATTGTTTGAATTTGTATTTGCCTTTATCGTTAAAGCAGTTAAAGCTAGGGGGGATAGGAGCACCATTTCTACCGTAATCAAAGGTTCCATCGGTATACCAATCAAGTTGCCCGAAATCTTCATAAGCTTTTTTAGTTGCAGATCTAGGACTTAAAATTTCCTCACCGTATAAATTTAAACTTAATAAAATCAATACAACTAACTTAACAAATCTCATCTTTTATCCTTTATTTAAACATTTCAAATATATTAGCCTCTTTTATTCTTTTATAGGCTGATTTTCTATTATCTAGTCCCGTATAAGCGCCATTAACCATATATGTTACCTCTTTTACTATATCCTCGTTATCGCTATCTTTTTTACTTTTATCCGCTATATCATAGCCTTTATTTTTATACCAGAACCATAAACCAGAAAGTAAGGCATATCTTCCGTCTTGGGCTATAAGATCGGGGGTTTCTAAAAAGCTGGTATCTTCATCTATCCAACTTTGCTCGTGAGCATAGTCATCAAAGTCTTTATAGTTGCCTCTTCCCGTTAATTGTTTAATACCTCTGCCTCTAAATTTCCACCCGTCTCCCTCTTCAGTGTTGCCTAATCTGCGTTTTTTAATTCTATTCTCGTCTGCATAGACAAGATTGGCTATCATCTCTTGATCTGCAGTTTTATCCTTTCTTGTATTATCCTTGCCGCCTCTTCCGTAAAGATCGGCTTCATCATGATGACTAGAAAAATATAAAAAAGGATTTCCTGTTTTCAATCTCTCCGCATCATAGTTAAGACTTTCGGAAAGACTGTTTAGTCCGCTTCCCGCTTCTCCTACACATTGAGCAAAAAAATGCTCTATCCTATTTCTAGTATCAAGTTTATATTTCTTATACATCTGCATATCGCCTTCAACTCTATTTAACTCTTCCACCATCTGTTTAAGCAAGTTTTCTTTGTCTTTAGATGCATTGTTAAATACGGCTTTTAGCATATCTAGAGTAAAAGGATAGTCTTTGCTAGAATTTACTACCAACATTACCCCTTCCTCATCCTTTAAACCTACTCTTGCCTTAGCTTCGTTAAATGCTTTTATGAATTTGGATTTGCTAAGAGTATCTATTAAGTTTATTCCATAATATGCGGTTATGTTTGATGTTGAAGATAAAGGTGTTGTTTGATTATTTGCATTATCTACATAAATTTGATATTTATTTTGTAAGCTTTGTTTGTTTTTGGTATCTCTTACATGTAAATTTTCTTTTAACTCTTTATCTTTATATATATCTATAGCGTCATTAGCATTTAAATTTGAGTTCATATAATATGTTCCTGTAGGTATAGTAGTATTTATAAAAGAAGGTATAAGACTAAAGTCTCTTTTGTCCTGCAAAGATGCGTGAACAGTATTATTTTCATCAGTGTGTTCAAATTCGTATATCATTAGCTTATTGTTTTCATATTTAAGATATAAAGGAATTTTAAAATCCACCCTAATATGAGTTTTTCCATATTTTGTATCATAACTAGGAGATTTCAAATAAGCAAAAAAGATTATACTATGTCCTTTTTCTTTTAGTTTATCCAAGATAGCTTTTTCTTTTATATCTTTAGCGGGATTAAAGACTATCTCTTTACCTTTCTTATCGTCTATCCGTATAGCTCCTTTTGTATCCTTGGCTTTTAATGCAGTATTATACTTATCTGATTTTATAACTTTATAAGACCAGTTTACTTCTTTATATCCCTCTTCGTCTTTTTCTTTTTTATATTTTGCTTTTAACTTTATATCAGAGTCTACTTTCGCATGGTAGTCTAAGCTAGAGATTATGTTTGTAATATTACCTACTACATTAATTAAAGTTACTTTATTTTTAAATTCATAGCTCTTTTCTTCTTTGTTAGAAAGATTTATAGACACTATAGCAGTTGATTGCATTTTATGGATTTCTTTGGTTGTAAATTCTTTAGTTAGGTTATCTGAGTATATTATTAGTTTGACGGTCTTTTTGAAGGTATTTGAATTTTTATCTAAATTTAAATTTATATTAAATTTGGCAGTATATGAATTTTTTATAGCTTCTTGATCTTTATTGTTGTCTTGAATGTTGTTTTTTACTAAAGAGTATGACTCATATACTCTTTTTTCTTCGGTACTATGAAGATATACCTTATCTATATCACACTCTTTACCTTCTTCATCGGTTATTATTAGGTTTGATAAAGTTAGGTTGAAATTTGATTGCGGGTTAGTGCTTAAGCTACTTATATTTTTATCAAACAGCTTTAGCTTGATATCAAACATGGTTGAAGGTGTGTCAGAAAGTAGGCTGTAGCTATTTTCTCTAGCAAAATTTAAAAGATTAAATTTACGATTTTTAAAGAAATTGAGAACCACCGCATTATCTTTATCAAAGCTATATTTATTATCTAGCGTATTGTATTGATCTTTTTCATCCATATACATATCAAGAACAGAATTCGTTTTAGGATTTATAAAATTTACAATCTCATTATCGCTAGAAGTATTATTTTTATCGGTGCTTTTTTGTTTCTTATAATCAGTTAATATTAGCTCGCAACTATTTTCTTTGCCGTCAGGATTAAAGTCCGAACAATCAAGCTTTGCATTTTGAGCTAAAAGTATAGTAAAATGAGTATTTTTAGGCTGTTCAAGCTTTACGGGTACCGCGGTTGCAAAAGGATATATGATAAGTATATCAGTTTTAGTATCAGGCTTAAATTCTTTATTTTCCTCTCTTTTAGCTAAGGCTTTATTTATCCGTGAAGTATTATAAGTACCGTCACTAATAGAATTTACACAATATATATTTTTAAAATCAAAAGTTTTTGAAGTGTGGCCTTTAAGCATATCATTTATCTTGCCTGCAAAAATTTTAAAGAGTTTATCATACTCTCTATTTTTATATACACTATTTAAAGTTTGCTTGGTTTTCATATATCCGGATATGGTTTTATTGCCAAATTTATCCTCGGTTTCATATTGCTTTATATCTTCTAGATAAGTCTTATCTTTCGTCCGAGGACTTTTTGCTATATTTAGATATGTAAATACATCTATACACTCTTCAAAGGATATATTCTTAACATTAATTTGACTTAATTGATTGTTTATTAGTTTTATATTGGACTCATCATCTTCAAACAATCCAAATTCGTTTGACTCTTTAAATCTGCGTTTGGCTATACCTATTGACTTACTAATTCCCGCATTGCTGTTATATCTTATTTCATACCAGGACCTAAAACGACTCTTATCTTTAAGTGCGCTTTTAAGCCCTGCTCCTATAAGAGAGGAGTTATTGTACGTTAAGCTCATTAATACAATATACTCTTTGCTGCCAACAGAATCTTGCTTGATTTTTGATTTTTGAATACTAATAGAAGAATTTTCCAGATTTTTATTAAGCGTGCCTCTAAAGACTTCTAAAAATTCTATAAAAGCTTCATCTTTTTGCTCTATGCTTGAAAAATTAAACTTATTAAATTTTCTAGCGCTTTGAGGATTTTTGATTTTTTCTAGATAATCTTCTATGTTGCTATTTAAGACTTCATTGGTTTTAGGAGATGTCTTATTAATTACGCTTAAAAGACCTCTTGTTTCTAAATCCGACATATACGGATCATTATATATCGCGCTACAGACTATTTTTAAATTTTTAAAAATTTCTATATTAAACCCATATCCTATAGTAGCTTTACCTACGGTATCATAATATGGATTATCTTCATCACCTTCTGAATCCTTTATGGAATTTCTTAAATCGTTAAAAAAATTTTTGGCGTTTCTTTCATTGAGTGGCATTAAAGTCCTTTAAATTGATTAAAATATGACTTTATAATTTGAGTATCATTTATATCAATAAACCTGCTTTGTATCGGCAATCTACATAAAAGCTTAGGATCACTATAAGAATACTTAAAACCATAAACTCTAAAGAAAAAAGGATCAGATACTATAAGCCCCGGCAAATATTCTTCTTTTTTATTATTGTCTTGATCATATACACCAAATTTATACCTATCTTCCTCCTGATAGCTAGCATAAAGAGTTACTATACTATCTCGTAAAGAGAGTATTTCAAGATCTACAGGAAAATTTTCTTCCGGCAATTTCTGATACACTCCATTTGCAAAATTTCCGTGATTTTTTATAATCTTTTTAATCAACGCTGCATCAAATTCTTTGTAATCAGTATCGACCTCTTTCCCTTTTTGTCCAAATTCTTTTAGTGTTTCTTCGTATTCTACAGGATAAAGTTTGTCAGGTTCGGATTGGTATAAATCAATAAATTTATTCATATAAGACACGCAATAAGGTCTAAAAGTTCCGCTATATAGATTGTAAATATCTTCATTTTTGCCCTCTACATTTATACACATAACAGCTCTATTGAAAGAAGTGTATTCTAAATTTGTATAAATGAAATTATTTTTTATCTTATCTTTTTTATAAGATTCTTCTTTTGCTTTGTTACCGCCTGATAACCTAGCTTTAAGGAACGGATTTTTAAAATCTGCAAATATGCTGTTATAAAATTTTTCATTCTTATCAAAAGAATGATTGTCTTTATTGACGGGCGCAGGAGAATCCATCCAAAGCTTTTGAGTTAAATAATTAAGACATAGATCATTAAGTCTATTTTTATGATTTATTATAATTCCTTCTTTTGGATCGTATCCTGCAAAAAAATTCTTTATTCTATATTCATATTTATTTTTTACACAAAATACTATATCTTTAGCTTTTTCGCATTTATCTCTATTTTTTAGCCAATTAATCTGATCTTTTTTTATAATCTTCAAAAAAGGCTTAATTTTTTCTCTAGAATTTTCATTCATATACGCCAAATCATATTTACCCATCAATATACTAAAGGCGATATTCATATCATTGTCTAATTTTATAAGTTCTTGATTGCCACATATTGTCTTTTCTACTTTTGTCTTTGCCTTACCGCAATCAAAGCCGGGACTACCAAATTCTGCGCTTAAAATATTTAAAAACGAAACTAATAATAAAACTATCTTATGCATTTTATTCCTCAACAAGCAATAATTAAAATTCAACAAACAACAATGAATTTTGTTATTTTACTGTGGCTACATAAATTTATATAACATACAAATTTACAATAAACTCTCAATCATTCAGCCTTTATATGGCCTCCCATTACGGTTAGTCCGCTTGAATCTATCACAACATCGACTCCGCCTGCTTTTATTATCACGCTACTACCATTAATATAAATTTCAGAACTGCCTACTTTATGTATTATTTTATTTCCTGCGTCCATCTCATAGTTTGTCTTTATCTCCGAAAATTTGGACTCTGCCACTTCCGTATGCTGAGAATCGGTGTCTATAGTCAAATTTCCGTTTGACTTTATTTCAGTATAATTATCGGCCTGAAATACCATATGCTCTTTTGTATAATAATTAATTCCTTGAGAAGCATTAAATTCATAACTTCCCTCTATAATATCTCTTTTAGCTTGCTTTACGATATTTGTTTCATCTTGATGAATTATCCTATCTAAATTTCCTCTTATCTCTATAGTTTTATTATTGCCCACATCTTCGGAACTATCTTTGCCTACCCTTATTTTATTATCAACACCTACATTTAAAGTATTGGAAAGACCTACGAGAGTATCTCTTGAAAGACCTACCGTAGTTAAATACTCTGCTCCTACATTAACATTTTTAGCTAAATCTATAGTCTGGATATGGGCTTGCTTTATTCTTTCGGTATATGTCCCTATAACTTTAGAGCTTTTATTGTTTTCGATAGTTTGAGTAAAGTTATGCTGAACAAGTTCATCATAGTCTTTTTCGGCTTTTAGGTAAATTTGCTCTTTATCTTTTATATTTGAAAGCGTTATTTCATTTCTACCGCCCTCATTCACTCCTATAGTTTTTGAACTAATGGTAGTTTGATGATAGTTGGTAGGCAAGCTTGGAAGCGGCGGGTTGTATGAGTTATATAAGCTTCCGCTTACGATAGGCTTATCTATATCATTTTCTAAAAACGATACCACAACCTCGTCTCCTATCCTAGGTATAGCAAAAAAGCCTGAATTATTGCTAGCTATAGGAGTTATAACCCTCAAATACGCACTTCTAGAATAATCGTTTGTATTTTTTAAATTACCGGTTGCTTTGCCGTTTATAAACTCTATATTATCAATACTTTCTTGAGTGGAAAATGCATTTATTCTTACTTTAACACGACCGAATTGATCGGTGTGGATAGTATTTTTTTCATCATCTATATCGCTACTTCCTATAACAACTCCAAACGTAGCCTCAGGCGCACGAGGCTTTGACTTAAAAGACGGAGCAAAAACTATATTTTTAGGCAGCATCACTATTTGATTACTATAAGTTGTTGAAAATGTTTTGCCTTTAATCGGAGTTATATCGTTTGAGTCAAGCCTATTTTCTAAATTTGTCTCATCTACAAAAATTTGAGTCAGAGATATTATTTTAAAATTAAAATTTGAATTATCGTTTTTTAAATCGGACTCATCTACATTTAAAGATATATTTTCATTTAATTTTAAACCAAAAACATTTGAATTTGCCTCATATCTATTAAGATCAAGTATGGATCTAATCTTTTTTAATCCTGTAGGTATATGCAAAGATTCATGCTGAGTAAAAGAGTATTGGCTTAAATGAGCATGCGTATTATATGATCTAGCCTCATCAAAGATAGATTGAGAATTTAATAAATTTAAAGACACGGGATATGTCGAACTTTGCAAAGAGTACGAAAAGCTATTTGAGTTGAGAATCTCTGTTTTATTTACCGAATTTATGCATTCTTGGCTTAATATGTTATTTACATTAGGATTGAAAATGATATTTTTTCCGCTATTGCCGGAATCATTTGTTGTGATATCATATCTTTCATCATCCAAAGAATGGGGAACATCATAAAAGTATATTTTGCTTTCGTCTTCATAAAAATATATACCATTGTTAAAACAAATTCTCTTCAAAAATTCAAGATCGCTTTCATTGTATTGTGCAATATATTCTTTGGTTTCATATAAATTTTTTATATTAGAAAAATCTATCTCTTTCATCAAAGAGGATTGATAAAATTTGAAAATTTCTTTTACAACCTCTACTACGTTCTTATCGGTAAAGATCCTATTTGCACTATTTATAGAAAGTCTCACCAAAGGAGAAGATAAAACAAATTTAAAAAAATACTTTTGTTTTATAGAATTTTTATCCAGTTTAATGCTATTACTTAACTTTGAACTCTCTTCTTTAAAATTAGAATTTGATGTTCCTATGAAATTTACTTGAGATATTATTCCTTTGTATATGCTTTCATTAGAATTATTATTCTCTTGAAAATTTACGGAACTTGAACGAGAATTATCACTTTGGAAAGTAATTTTTTTAAGAGTTAAGGTTGCAAATTGATCTAAAAAATTATAGCCGGAAGCAGAATTTTTATTGCTAAAATTATTCAAGCTATGCAAAAGTGGGTTTTCGAAGCTTTCACAATACCCTTCGCATTCCGCTATAAAAATTTCCTCTAAATTTTCTTTTACCACAGCTTTAGTTATCGTAAAGTCTGAACCGCTTATGTTTAAATTTATATATGAAGTAGATTTGATTGATTGCACGTGATTTGTTTCCTTTTTGTTTGTTGTGTTTTGTTTAGTTCCGTATAAAAGGCTTGATATATCTCCGCTTCTAATCTGATTTGCAAGCCCCATTCTTTCTTGTGAAGTTAAAGGTGTTACCGGTCTTGGTTTTATAGTCTCATAAGTATCATATGCTACATCTTGAGTAGCTTCAGCGATGTAATTCCCAACTTGATTACCTACGACTGCACCACCTGCAGCAATATATGGCCCTCTAAAACCACCTGCTACTGCCCCCAAGAAAGATAACCCGTTGCCAAAAATACTGCTATATACCGATTTAAATTTCTCTTTTTCAGTATTTGCTATTGTGTAGCTATTTATATCGGTCATGGCTCCTACTGGCTTAAATGCTTTACTTAAGACGCCTTTAGAAATTTTACCCATATCATCGCTTTGATCGCTTATAAATTTACTCCAAGCTGCGTCGGTTCCTGCACCTACATTGCTTATGGTACTTGTTACTATAGTATTGTTTTTTGTTTTGTTATTGTCGTTACTCATTTTTTGATATTCCATTAGAAAGCATATCAAAAGCAAAAATTATTGCGGCAGCCAAACTAGAAAAACTTATCATTGCATAAATGTCAACATAAAACAAAAGTCCATAAATGTCATCTATAGTAGCAATTTTTATAGACTGATGCCTGAAGCTTGCTCCAATCAAATTTCCTTGTATAAACATATAAAAAAACCAAAAAAAACTAGCAATTAGAATGAATGATGAAAATAGCCAAATTTTTGGTCTCTTTTTAGAGATATGATTTTTTGCTATATACACATCAAATAAAGCATTATGATGTATAGAATAAACAAAAAAGTTATACATAAAAAACATAGCAAATACTATCCCTACTATAAACATGTAAGCTGTATAAAATTTAGCTATCTGAGGTATGGCACTTCTATGTTCTATCTGTTCTATAGCGGGGATAAATTCCATAAAATTTGTAAAATGTTTAGCTAAAGAGTATCTGTCTAAAATATCATTAGGGATTAAAAATACGGTAAGTGAGATAAGAATGTATATAAATATATAAAGATATTGTTTATAATTTGAAGATTTTTTCTGACCCTTAAATTTATATCTTAAATATGCTCTAAAACGGTTGAAATTTGTTTTTTGCATTACACTCTTTATCCATTTAGTTAAATTTGTTTATTATACTAAAAAATAATTTAGTGCAAATTTAATATAAAAATTATTTTAATGATTCTTATACACATCTTAAATTGTTCTTGATGTTTTTCTTGTAAATTTAAATTTCTCTTTTTCAGTATTTGCTATTGTGTAGCTATTTATATCAGTTATAGTCCCTATAGGCTTAAATGCTTTACTCAATACGCCTTTAAAAATTTTACCCATATCATCGCTTTGATCGCTTATAAATTTACTCCAAGCTGCGTCGGTTCCTGCACCTACATTGCTTATGGTACTTGTTACTATAGTATTGTTTTTTGTTTTGTTATTGTCGTTACTCATTTTTTAATTCTTGTTAAAAATAGTATATCTATTATTATAACAATAGCAACAACTACAATGGCAATACATCCAAATGTCATTAAATAATAAGAATCTACATAAAACAAAAGTCCATAAATGTCGTCTATAGTAGTAGATTTTATAGCTTGTTTAGGTCTTATTCCTATTAGATTTCCTTGTATAATCATGTAAAAAAACCAAAAAATTCCTACTGCAAAAGCAATAAACATAAATAGAGATGTTTTTGGCTTTATTCTAGGTATATAACGCTCTTTTTTATAGATATCAAATAATCTGCAATGATGTATAGAATAAACAAAAAAGTTATACATAAAAAACATAGCAAATACTATCCCTACTATAAACATGTAAGCTGTATAAAATTTAGCTATCTGAGGTATGGCACTTCTATGTTCTATCTGTTCTATAGCGGGGATAAATTCCATAAAATTTGTAAAATGTTTAGCTAAAGAGTATCTGTCTAAAATATCATTAGGGATTAAAAATACGGTAAGTGAGATAAGAATGTATATAAATATATAAAGATATTGTTTATAATTTGAAGATTTTTTCTGACCCTTAAATTTATATCTTAAATATGCTCTAAAACGGTTGAAATTTGTTTTTTGCATTACCTGTTTTCAAGTAATCTTTGCATGGAAATAATCCATGCAAATTAAAACTTTAGCTATTTCTTGTGCCTTCTCTCCAGTCATCGCTTCCGCTAGTTCCTGCAGCAACATGCTCCCAAACTATTTTTCTATAGTTCATAGAAACTTGGAAAAGTTCTGTTTTATCGCTATTATTTTTCTCTTGTGCATTTGGCATAACCAAAGTAATGTCTGTTATAATGGCGTCTTCTAATTTAGTTGTAAAATAATGTTCCGCTCCACCGCTTGTAGATGTTCTAAACCAATGAATTTCAACATTGCTAAGTCTCTCTCCGTTTGTTAATGCATTATAAAGTAAAGGAACAGCTTTGTTTAACGACGAAGTAAAGACAAAAGGCTTGTGAACTCTTTGCCCTGAAGGTTGTCCGCTCTGAGGATCGGTTGGAACATTTACGATATGAGACACTTCTTGTGCCATTATCTCATCTTCATGTCCTGCTTGGTAGCGATTGCCGATACTTGCTTCTGTAGATGCGCCACTGGAAATAAGTCCTTGTGAAACGCCTTCTATCCTTATATACGCTGGTTGTGCCATAATAGCTCCTTTTTAAATTAAAAATATTTGATAATTGTATCCAATACAACTTTTTATTTTCTTTAACTTTCAAAAAATCTTATAAAGTAGAATTTGAGTCTTTCATAAAACTATCTATTTTATTATTAATGCTTACATTAGTTTTTAAATTCTGCTTATCAAGAGAATATAAAGAATAAACAAAAGAAGCAATTATTATTAAAAGTCCGATTGCAGTAGCAATTATTTTAGAATTTTTAAAATCAAATCGACTCAATGCACTATCTTTACTTGAAGAGGTGTATGCTTTTTGAAACATTATCTCTTCATCGCTTTTAATTAATGGGGTAATAGCCGCGGCTATACTCTCACAAAGATAACTTATTTTTTCATTACAATCATCCTGCAAATCATATTTGCCTCTATAGCCAAGAATTAAACATACATAAACGACTTCTAAAAAATCCTTATTTTTAGTAGGGTTTTCAAACCACTTATCCATTATTCCAAAAAATTTATTTCCGCCTAAATTTTCGTTAAAAAGTCTAATGGTAAGTGTATTGTTAGCCCAAAAACTATTCATAAAAATTTCATTTTTCATTAAACTTTCATCTATAAATACACAAAGACAATATCTAAGGCGAGTTATATCATCTTCATCGTAAATTTTTAAACTGGCAAGCCTTGAGCTTATACTCAATATATCATTTGTCAATCTTTCTTTTAAATTTACCATCTCCGATTGAGACATATTTTGAATTTTAGACATCCTATTTGCAAGAAGCAAAAGAGGCAAAATACTATCTAGTGCTTGATTTATACCCAATCCCTGCAGTCTGCTTTCAAACAATATAGAGGTTTGATTATCTTGATTTTGCATATTTTTCCTTAATTTTTATAATACTGCCCACATTCTTATATCAGGATTTATTATATTGTTTGTAACATATATACTCACAATACTCTCTCCGTTAAATGCTTTAAACAAGGCATCTTTTTTGTCTAAACGATAATAAACATAGCCATTTAGTCTAGGAAGAGTTGTAGGTATTACCGAAATTTGTTCAATGTTTAGCCCTTTAAGCTGGGATGCAACTATATTTTTTATATTTGATTGAGTATGAATTTTAGATTGATCTTTAAAATTTTTAAGCAAATAATCAGTTCCACTATCCGAGCTAACAGCCAAAAATAGTTCTGCGCTTTGGACAATCCCCGGATTATCAAATATACAATCAAAAAAGCCATGGGCGTTTGTAACAACATGAGCCATAGTGTATTTTGGCGATATGATTTTTGAAAATAGCAGCCTAATATTATTTATGAGGGATATAAGAGTTGAAGTAAGATCATAGTGTTTATAAGCTATAAAACCGCTAAATTTTTCATCATTACTTAAGGCCATTAAATCAGCCTGAAAGTCTATCAATTTTTCATAAAGATACTCAGGATGAATCTTTTGTTTATTTGACATATATGAAAAAATCAAATGCCATTTCTTTAGCATATTAAGTGATAAGTATGTAGCAAAATCTAAAGTATTTTTAGCCTGATCGATACTTTTAAATATACTAGATAATGTCTCTTTATGTTGTTTTGTAGTATAAATCATTTCATCCAAAAATTGTCTTATAAATGAATGATTGCTCACATCAAGACAAGTCGGTATAAATTTATCATCAAGCTTAATTTGTTTACTGGAACTAATATTTTGTATTTTGCATATTGGAATTTCAACTTCATACGGAGTTTTGCTACCCAAAACCCCCAAGCTTGTTTTTAAGCTTGCAAGAACAACATTTTCTTTGTCTTGATTAAATGCCGAGCTTAGCAAATAATCTTCTTCATCGCTCAAATCTTTTAAAACATCAATATTTGCGTCATCGTGTATTTTAGAGTTTACTATCGCTCTCTTGGCTTTAAATTTGGAATTAGGTATGCTATTTTGCAAACTCACATCCACAACTAAATTATCAACGGGAATCTTCAAAACTATAACCGAAGAGGCCAATGAATCAAATTCAACTTCTAAAGGTTCCGGCAAATCATCTTCATCGGGAGCATTCAAAATGGATCCGTCTTGAGCTATCACTGAAATTTTCTTCAAGCTTATTTTGCCCTGCTCAAGCAACTCATTTGAAATCTGTAAATCCAAAACTCCATATAAATTTGTAAAAGAAGAGATGGTTTTTAAATTTATATTTCTCTCAAAATATCTCTCTTGTTGCTCAAAATGAATTTTATCTACATTCATTCCATTGTGCCAGACTACCTTTAGTCTATCCGCCATCATTTAGCCTTTTGATTAATTTTTACACTTAGACTTTTAGCTCCCAATGCTTTGATATCTTTATCGGTAATCTTAAATACTAAATAATCTGACTTTATTTCTGCAGTTTTTTTGAATTCTTTAATTTTTGTCTTATTTTGATCCGCATAAAGAACAAGGATTCCCACATAAGGCACCTCTTGCTTGTCTATATTCAAAATCGAAACATCCGCTTCAGGCTCTATTTGAAGCTTAATAGAGTCTATTTTGTCCCTGCCCAAAATTTCATCTTCTCTTTCAAGAAGTTCCATCTCTGTGGCCTCTTGAAATTTTTTAATATCTTTCAATTGATAAAGTATGACAGTAATCGGGACATTATCACCACGGTGATTAAAATTTGAATTTGGCGTATTATTAACGCCGACGCTCAACTTTCCGCAAGCACTAAAAAATAATGCTACAAAAACAGATAAAATTACTTTTTTAATCATTTTGACATCACCTTAAAGTTATTTTAAAATTTTTGAAGTTTAACATATTAAATTTTAAAATATAATTACAATATTTTTTAATATTTAATTTATCGCAATAAAAATATTTATCACAAACAATAACTATTGTTTAGAAAATATCGTTAAGTTTATTAAAAGCTTTTAAGTGTAATAATCCAAAATTTCATAAAATGATTTGAGGAATGCATGCAACTTTATCAAGAATTTAATCAGAATTTTCAAGAAGATGAAATCTATATTGAGCTTCAAGACGAGATGTCCAAGTACAAAACACTTGCCCATGAAAAAATAAAATGGGATGTAGTTTTTGGAAATTCATTATATGTTTTACAATCTTTATCTCTTGATACAAAAATTCTTAATTATTTATCAATAGCAACCGTAAATGTAGACAAAGCAGAAAACTATGAAATTTTTCTTAAGGCAATAAACTTTTTTTTAAAAAATTTAAAAGAAAACCCTAAAACACTAGGACAATCAGACAAATTGCTCTCAACCAAAAAGAAAATTCTAAAAACTACTATAGATTTTTTTATTAATGAATATAATCAATCAAATTTAAATTGCAAAAAAGAAATAGCCAAGCTTTTTCAAAAGACGATTGGCGAATTTGAAATTTTACTTGAATGCAAATTTGAAAATCTTAATTTACCTTCCGATCCTCAAGTACAAATAAGTCAAGATATAAAGCCAAATTCTCAACATATAAAAAAACCGAGCGAAACATACTCTTCCAAAGCTAATCCTTCAGACATCAACCACCTAAACGATAGAGAATTTAGAGATTATTTTATAAATTTAGCAACAAGCTTACTGGCAAATAACATATCAAATATAAGCTCTTACGCCGTATTTTTAGAAGCTATGTGGGGAAGAATCAAATCTCTTCCTTCTCATAATAACCATATAACGCCCATTAGATATCCTGATCAAAATTTAATAATATCACTAAAAGATATGGCGGAAGTTAATGTTGATAATATAAAATATTTTATGCAAAATTTGTCTTTAAATCCTTTTTGGATAGAAGGGCTTAGACTCTTTTGTGAATTTTTTCAAAAAAACGGCTTTGCAGGTATATCAAAATTTATATCAGATCAAGTAAAAATATTTTTAGATCAAAATACAGAAATATTAAAATTAAAATTTCAAGACAATCAAGACATATGCCCGCAAGAGACTTATGATTTTTTCGCAAATTCGAATAAAGAAACAAATAGTTTAAAAAATAAAACCAAAGACTATAAAAACCAATCCATCGATCAAATTTTAATAGACATAAACAATGAAAACAAGCTAAATGATGTAAAAGGAAATTTACAATCCATGATATCAATGGCAGAACTATTTACAAATAAAAATATGGATAGTAACGCCAAAATTATGTATTTGCAAATAATAAATTTAATAGAAACAATTGAACTTAAAGATTATTTATCAGATATTTATAAAAAAGCGAAATCTTTTTGTAAGTAATCGCTACTTATTTTGTAAAATATTTCTTAAAAAGAATTTAATATTTTTTAATTATAATTATATCCAATTTAAAGATTTTTAAAAGGAGAGTGTCGTGGCAGATAATTCTATAGCTCCAAAAGAGCGTATAAACATAACCTACAAAACAAAAACCAATAATCAAGAGGCAGATGTTGAGCTTCCGCTAAAAGTTATGGTCATGTCAAATTTAACAGGGCACAATGAAAAACCTGTAGAAGAAAGAGAAGTTGTTTCAATAAACAAAATAAACTTTGATCAAGTAATGGAAAAAATGGATATCAAAACAAATTTCTCAGTAAAAAACAAGCTTGGTATAGGTAGCGAAGAGATAAATGTGGACTTAAAAATATCAAATATGAAAGATTTTTCCCCCGACAATATAGCCAAACAAATCCCTGAGATAAACAAGTTAATAGAGCTAAGAAAGGCTTTGATTGCCCTAAAAGGACCTATGGGAAATATACCTGATTTTAGAAAAGCGGTTTTGGAGGCTCTAAAAAATAACGAAACAAAAGAAAAACTACTCCTAGAAATCAAAAATACGCAAGATCAAGAGCAAAAGGACTGATATGCCAAAAACAAAAGTTCAAACACCGATCATTGAAAGCATTATGCAAAGAAGCAGATATTCAAAGGATGATGAAAGTTATAGTGTCGCAAAAAGAGGAGTTGCTGAATTTATTTCCAACATTGTAACATCTGAAAATCCGGAAGAAAAAATCAACAAGCTTGCTCTTGATGAAATGATAGCCCATATAGACGGTTTGCTTTCAAAGCAAATGGACGAAATACTTCATAATGAACAATTTCAGCAATTAGAGTCGACTTGGAGAGGAATTCGCTTTTTAGTAGAAAGAACAAACTTTAACGAAAATACAAAAATTGTTCTTTTTGATATTACAAAAGAAGAAATTCTTGATGACTTTGAAGCCAATCTGGATATAACTCAAAGTGTTGTTTATAAACAAGTTTATTCTCATGAGTACGGACAGTTCGGCGGTGAGCCTATAGGCGCAATTATAGGCGACTATCAGCTAGACAAAACGAATTCCGATATGACTTTTTTAAATAAAATGTCATCTGTCTCCGCCATGAGCCATTCTCCGTTTTTAACGTCGCTATCACCTAATTTTTTTGGTTTAGAGCATTATGGTGAAATGGCAAACATCAAGGACTTGAAGAGTATGCTTGAAGGACCTCAGTATACAAGATGGAGAACTTTTAGAGAAAACGAAGATGCAAAATATGTAGGTCTTTTAGTTACTAAATTTTTAACTCGCTCTCCATATTTACCGGAAGATAACCCAATAAAAAGCTTTAACTACAAGGAAAATGTCGAAGGCTCGCACAATCATATGCTATGGGGAAATTCAGCCTATGCATTTGCAACAAGGCTTACTGAAAGTTTTGCGGATTTTAGATGGTGCGGAAATATAATAGGGCCAAAAGGAGGTGGAGCCGTTAAGGACCTACCTACATATCTTTATGAAAATTATGGTAGTGTTCAAGCCAAAATTCCAACAGAAGTTTTAATAACAGATAGAAGAGAATATGAACTTTCCGAAAATGGCTTTATAACTCTTACCTTAAGAAGAGATAGCAACAATGCAGCATTTTTCTCTGCAAATTCTGCACTAAAGCCTAAAATTTTTCCAAATACTCCGGAAGGAAAAGAGGCCGAAACAAATTTTAGGCTAGGCACTCAACTTCCTTACATATTTTTGATTTCTCGTCTAGCGCACTACTTAAAAGTATTACAAAGAGAGGAAATAGGAACTTGGAAGGAAAGAGCTGACGTAGAGCGTGGGCTTAATGAATGGCTTAGACAATATATCTCGGATCAGGAAAATCCACCTGCAGAAGTAAGAAGCAGAAGACCTTTTAGAAATGCGAGAATAGATGTAAGCGATATACCCGGAGAGCCTGGATGGTATAAAATAGAACTTCTTGCTAGACCGCATTTTAAATTTATGGGCGCAAATTTTGAACTATCTTTAGTTGGAAAACTCGATAAAGAATAAGACAAAAAGAGGTTTTGTGTCGTTATCAGATAGGGTTTTATATGTTTTAAGCGATGAAAACAAAGACAAGCCCTATCATCAAGATCTACTTAAAGATATTAAAGAAAATATCAGCGTTCTTTTAAATTCAAAGCTTGATGATTGCATAAGTTCAAGCGACATGGGATTTCCCGATATATCTTTTTTTAGCATAGACTCAAAAGACCTTTGCCAAATAATAGGCAAAGAGATATATAATCTTATTAAAAAATATGAAAATAGAATCAAAATTGTTTCTATGAATTATGATGATTCTTTAAAACCATGGCAACTTACATTTGATATTGCATATGTTTATGAAACCGATTTATTTAAAGAATTTAATATAAGAGTTACTTTTCGCAACAATAGATATTGTGAGGTTTTATAGTGAAAAAAAACGAAAATAATATACTGTATTTTCGCAAAGAAATGTCTTATCTGCATGAAATGAGAAATCTATTTGCTAAGAAATTTCCAAAAGTAGCTCCTTTTTTAAATGTAGACAGCAAAGATCCAGATGTTGAAAGAATTATAGAAAACGTAGCAATATTAACATCTAAAATTCACCAAGAACTTGATGAGAATATGCCTCTGATAGCAGAATCTTTAATCAATATTGTATCCCCAAATTATACAAACCCCATTCCCTCTTCGTGTATTCAGGAATTTTCACTAAAACAAGATAGCGATAAATATAGTCTAACTATACCTAAAAATTCAATAGTAAGCTCAAAACCAATTAATGATATTGTGTGTAAATTTAAAACCATATATGATGTTGTATTGCACCCACTTGCTATAGATAAAACATATTTAAGTAATAATAAAACAGATTATATTCTCAATTTAGAACTTAAAATAACCAAAGAGGATGTCAAATTATCTAATTTAGACATCAACAATCTAAATTTATATTTAGGCCATGATGTATACATGTCTGCAGCATTGTTGATGTGGATGAAAATGTATACAAAAGAACTTATTATATTTTGTCCGGATACAAATGAAGAATTTAAACTTCATAAATCATCCATACACGCTATGGGACTCGATGAAAAACTGATAAAGTATGAAGACCTTGGCTTTGATGCATTTTGTCTCTTACAGGAACTATTTTTTACTCCTTATAAATTTAATTTCATAAGCATAAAAAATCTCGATATATTAAAAAAGTCTCAGTCAAAAAATTTTATTATTAAATTTGTATTTGATAGAGATCTTCCAAATGGATATATACCAAGAGTGGAGTATTTTTCATTATTTGCTACTCCTGTAGTTAATCTATTCCAGATGAGCGCGGAACCGATATTAAACGACAACAGAAGAAACGGTTATAGAATATTTTTGGATAGAAATAAAATAGAAGCATACGAGATTGTTCAAATCAATAAAGTATTAGCACATAATAGCGATACGGGAAGGCGAATTCTTAAAAACTACAAAAGCTTCGAAAGATTTAAATTTTTTAACAACGATCAAATTGAAGATTACTATTCTTTAAGCAATAAAATAGATAATAATTTAAATCCATATAAAGAAATTTCATTTTTTTCAGGCTCTACAAAAGAACAAACAATAACAATAGATGCTCTATGTTGCAATGGAAATTTGCCCTCAAAACTAAAAATATCAGACATTAACAATATACCAAACCATCAAGAAGTGGCTACAAAAAATATCACAGTACCTACAAATATACAAAAAGTAGACATAGATGGAAATTTATTATGGAGACTTGTTTCTATACTATCTTTTAGCTATCAAACGATACTTGACAAAGGCTCCTTTTTGGGCGTTTTAAGCGCATTTACATTTGATAAGGATAACTACTATTCTCAGACAATAGCAAATTCCATTGAAGATATAAAAACAAAATCAATATATCGAGTTAACGAACAAATGGTAAAAAAAGGAACTTTGTGCATATTCCTTATTGATGAAAGTAAATTTTATAGCATAGGAGAAGTTTATGTGATGGGGATGGTATTATCGGAATTCCTCTCAAGCTTCTCATCCATAAATTCATTTTGCGAAGTCAAAATCAAATGCCTCCATAGTAAAATCATCATAGATTATCCTTTATCTAGCGGCAAAAAAGCTCTAATATGAATGATGACACAAGAGGTATATCTTTTTATAAACTATTAAAAAATATTATAAAAGATCACGATAAAAAAAATGTTATTCTAAGAAATAGCTCGGATTTAGGGCATCCTTTTAAAGAAATCGAGTATTCAAAATTTAATCAATCCGAAAAAGAACTTTTTGTAGAAATAATGGTAAATTTTATGGGAATTTGCGGGAGCTCCTCGCAACTACCAAGCTACATGCTTGACAAATTTGCAAAAAGCGAAAGCGAGGATTGGAAATTATTTTTTGATTTTTTTAACAACTATCTTCTATGGATATTTTTTGAAAGCATCTCTACAAAAAGCTATCCTATGTCATTTCAAAGTGATTTTAGCGATAGAATTTCAAAAATTTTATTTAATATGCTTGGAATTAAAGATAAAAAGATTGCTAAAACATATCTACCTTTTGCACCGCTTATTTTAAGCCTAAGACGCCCAAAAATTTATATACAAAAAGTGCTTCAATATAATTTTAATTTAAAAGATAAGCTTTTTATATTAGAAAACATACCGCATCAAATCGTTATAGCCCCAAAACAAAGGAATTGCCTTGGAAATTTTAACAATACGTTAAATTCAAATTTCATATTAGGGAAAAAAGCATTGAGCTATCAAAACAAAATAGCAATTTATATCAAAGATATAAGTTACAATGAGGCTTTAAAATATTTTCCAAATGCTCAAAAATATAATGAAATAAAAAATAGTATTATTTTTTTGACAAATAACGAATTTGCAGTTGATTTATACTTAAAAATCAATTATTCAAGACAAATGAATTTAAAGCTAAAAGATAAAACTCACAGCAAGTTAGGGTACGCTTCCACTCTGCATCAAAAAGATAAAAAATCTCATTTAATGGTATTTAAATTATATTCATAAATTAAATTTCAATTTTTAATTTTTCGAGAAGTTGTGCTATAATTTTTGATTAAAATATTTTATGAATATGGTGGTTAAATTGTCTATCTTGTCTTATATAAGTAAATTCTTAGCATTTTTTAAATTCAAAAACGTATCTCTTTTTATATCCTTTATAGTTCTTAGCCTCTTATTTTGGCAATACAGTCCAAATATAGCCTTTAACGATATTCATGTTTTTGCTAAAGTATCTTCAAGGATAATCGCACTTAGTGTATTTTGGTCCATTGTCTTTATAATTTTTGTTATAGTTCCTATGATACGCTACTTTATTTCATTTAAAAGCGAAAAAAGAGGGCAGATAAGAGAGCTTAAAAAATTATCAAGCGACTCGGTAAATAAGGCAAAAAGGAATTTTTTCATCTCTATAAAAGATGCCAAAAATACATGGAAATCGGATTTAAAGCTTAAAAAAATACCTCTTATAATGATAATCGGTAACGAAAGAGTCGGCAAAAGTGCATTTATAAATTACTCAAACATAGAATATCCGCTAGGAGATAGTCTTGAAACATATAAAAAAATTCATCAAAGCACTACGAATTTTAATCTATACATCTCTAAAGATGGAGCGCTTATAGATACCGAAGGAGTTCATTTCTCACAAGAAAACTTATTTAATCCAACTTCAACAGATGAATTGCCGGAAGATGATATTGAAAAAAATAAAGATTTTTTACTTAAAAAAAATATATGGAGAGAATTTTTAAATTTTTTAAATAAAAATATTTTCCACTCAAAACTGAATGGAGCCATATTAATAATAGATACTCAACAATTTTTAGAAAATTCCAGAGAATATTTTGACAATCTAATCAGATATTTGGTAAAAAGAGTAAATGATTGCGAAAGTAGCCTAAAAATAAAATTTCCGATATATGTAGTTTTTAGCAAACTTGACTTGATAGATGGGATGGGCGATTATTTTAAAATTTTTAATGAAAACATAGCAAATAAAGCTTTAGGGCTCAGCCTATCAAATTCTTTTACAAAAGATAGCTTAAATAAAGATTTCAAAGAACTTAGCGAATCTTTACTGTTTAATATAATGAATAAAAATTCACTAGCCCACTCTTTAGAAGACAAAAAGCGTTCGTACTTATTCTTAAAACAGCTTGACAATTTATTTGCTTTAGTTGAAGAATTCATGCTAAAGCTAAAAGAGGAAAATTCTCTTAAAAACGGCTCTCCTATAAAAGGTGTCTATTTTGTAAGCGCTTTCCAAGAAAACATACCTAGAAATTACCTTATAAACACGATTTGCGAAAAATACAATATCAAAAAACCGCTAACTAGGGCCTTTAGCAACTATAGCAAGCAAAGCTACTTTGTTAAATCGCTTTTAAAAGATATAGTTTTTAAACATCATTTAATGCACACATCCTTAAATAAAAATTTCGCTACTAAATTTTTAAATATTATATTTATTGCACTTATAGGCTTCTTTACATACTTTGCTTC
Organism: Campylobacter sp. CCUG 57310; assembly: GCF_013201975.1. Taxonomy (NCBI): domain Bacteria; kingdom Pseudomonadati; phylum Campylobacterota; class Epsilonproteobacteria; order Campylobacterales; family Campylobacteraceae; genus Campylobacter; species Campylobacter sp. CCUG 57310. The sequence goes on along the minus strand of NZ_CP053845.1, from coordinate 214,946 downwards.
AAATCACTTTTTAGAGACAAAAAAATTAAAAGAGCAAACTTCACAAGATACATTACTCGCTATTTCTTCATTACTTGATGAAGAAAAATATGCTAGCTATACGCCGACTCAAAAGATTGAACTACTACATAAACTAAAAGACACATTAAAAGATTATCCTAGACTTTTTTCCGGTGACACAAAATTTGAATACCCTCTTTTAGATATATCATACAAAGGTTTTGAATCGGCTAAAAAACTATACTATGAACTTAGTGCAAATTTCTTAAGGCATACTATTTTAGTCGAGATGGAAAATATATTAAACACCGAATCGAATTTGGATAAATTAATCAGAACATTTTATATGTATAAATCATTATTTGATAAAAAATTTATCAATGTCGATCTATTTAAATTTTGGGTTAATTCAAACTGGGATAAATTTGAAAAATATAATATAAACAAAAATGACTTTTTATCTTATGTAGATATTATCTTAAATGCTGATTTTATAAATATAACTCAGAATGACCAATCCGTAAATGCTGCCAATTCTAAGCTTACAAAGATACAAAGACCGGAGAGACTTTACTCTCTATTGGAATTTATTTCCTATAAAAGCGAAAAAGAGCTTTATAATCTTAAACAAGAACTAACAAATTTTGAACATGTTGTTCAAGATAGTAGCAATTTTGATCCGTTTAATAAAATTTATACAAAAAACGGAATGAAGCAGTTCTTATCAAATTTAAGCTCATACATAGACAACACTACAAATATAGAAAAATGGCTTATGGGAGAAAATGAGGAAAAAAATATTGATAAAAACAACTTAAAAATAGAAGTAGTAAAACTATATCTGCAAAAGTATGATAGCACTTGGTCACTTATTTTAAGTGATATACTGCCTAAAAAATTTAACTCAAGAGCAGACGTATTAAATGAGCTTGAAATTTTATCAAAAACTCAAAATCCAATTAACTCTATGATAGATATTTTAAACGATAACACAAATTTAAACAATGATGATCTATTAAAATTTGTATACTCGTTAGGTTTTCCTTCAACTGAAATCAAAAAAGTATTTTCAAATTTCAGTACAAAATTTCAAGAATATCACTCATTAAAAAACGAAAACAACAATATACTTGAAACCATAAGTGGAGATATCTCTAAAATACATAAAAAAATTCTTGATTTTAACTTTCAAATGTTAGAAAGCGAGAGTGATAAAATTACTTATGTTGTAGGCGGAGTCAAAAATGAAAATGATCCTTTTATCGTCTTAAACAATAACTCCAAGTTACTTCCCAGAGAGTTAACAAACTATTACCAGAGATTATCTCAATTGTCATGGCAACAGATAGAGTCCGGCACCTCGTCTATCTTGAACTCTTTGTGGTATGACGAAGTATATAATCAATATGCAAATGAAATATTGCCATTTTATCCATTTAATCCAATAGCAACAGAATCGGTTAGCATAGAATCATTCAAATCATTTTTTGGCAAAAAAGGGACATGGAATCAGTTTTACAAAAGATACCTAAACAAAATTTTAGCAAAAAATAGCAAAGGCTACTATGTTAAATCAGCCTATAGAAAAGATTTTAATTTTAGTCAGAGATTTCTAAAAAATGCAGCTTTATTAGATGAAATTGCAAATATTATGCTTGACTCGGACGATAGAATCAAAATTAATTTCTACTTAAAAGCCGTTGATTTGTCTGCTGATTTTAGCAATATAAACATTTCTTACGGCAATAATGAAAGAATAGTTTATGATCATACCATCCCTTCAAGTCTGCATATAATGCCAAGAAATTTCGATACATCGACACAATTAAAATTTATAGCAAAAGTTCAAAATGAGAACAAAACAAAACAAAAAATATTTAATGGAGAATGGGCTTGGTATAGGCTTATAGAAGCTTCGACTCTTAATCAAAATAGTGTATATTCGTTATATCTTGATATGCAAAAAGAGTCTTATTTTGGTTTTGAAATTACTTCAAACAATAATGAAATATTAAAGATTATGGATACAATACGATCAATAAGGCTTCCAAAAAGTATTTTATAATTAAAAAGGGATTTTTCTATGGAACAAATAGCTGTTATCTTACAAAATTTAGAAAATGCGACAAGTTATTCATCTAAATTTTATGTATTTGATGAAAATGGAGGCGATATAGGAAGTGATAGCGGTGTAAATTTTTATTGTCAAGACACAAATGGCTCCATACAAGCAAAACATGCACGCATAAATTACGAAGAAGGCTTTTTTGCTATATCTCCTTATAATAATTGTGAGATATTTTACAACGACTCTTTTTCAAAACTTGCAAATGACTATGAAACAGTTATAAACAAAGGAGATGTATTTAAAATAGGCGATTTAAAGCTAATGTTTGTAGAGCCTTCAAAAATAGACGAATACATAGGACAATCTCAAAAACTTATAGAAAATACACCAAATTTTGATAAATTAGACAATATTCATCTTGAGCCAAGAGGCAAAATTTTAAATCCTGATTTCAAAGAAAAATCAAATATAAATCTTTCGCCAAGAGAAGCTGAAAAGATAATAAACAATACAGAGCCTGAATTTATAAATCCTATAACACAAGAAACTCTTAAAAAAAATATGCTTACATCAGAAAACATGGAAAATCTAATACAAAAAATCATCAAAAATTTGCAAACAGATGATAAGCCGGCATCTATTAGAACAAACTCAGAGGTGTTAAATGTAAAAGATCTTGAAGCAATAATATCAACTATACCGCTATCAAATTCGACAACACTCATAAATACCGTTCTAGTAAAGCTGATCTGCAAAGAACTATATAGCCATATGTATGACATTATAGAGAATAATTCATTTTTTAGATACTTTTCAGAAATTGTAATAAAAAGTACGCAAGAAGACAAAAAAGCATTTGAATATCTTGTTTTAAAAGCTTTGGAAAGCTATAACTCTAAAAATTAGTTAATAATTGCAATTTCGCTATTATTAACTAATCCCTTATATTATGCCTTAAAGCATAATCTTCTATCTTTTCTTTTAAGTCTTTAGGGAAATACTCTCTATACATTGCAGGTATAGTAGGATTTAGTTTTTTATCCAGTGTTCCTGCTTCATACATTCTTTTTAACTCTTCGGGGGTATTGTAGTATGGTGCATTAGGATAGCCTTCGGGAGGAGTTAAGGATATTACTTTAGATTCTAGTAGGGTTGAGTCTATATAAAGATTTATTTGGTTTTCATTCCAACTATCAGGAAACCCTGAGGCAAAAAATTCTAATTCTTCAATAAGTTTTTCTTTAGCATAATTGATAAATTCCTCTCTTGATCTTTCATCGGCATCCATATCCCTAGGATCAAGTAGTTCTCCTTTTTCTTCAACCAGTTCTCTTAAATATCGCATAATATCTCCTCCTGGATCTAAAGCCAACCCTCCCCTATTAAAATCCATTATCCAATCCACTCCTATTATCTCGTCCAGATAAGGTATCATACCGTATTCATCTAAAGGCGGGTTGTTGTATATAAGTTCTAATTCTTTTGATCTGATTAAGTCTTTTTGTGATCCTGATGTAGTAGATGATGAGGAAAAATATCTGGCTAATACTTTTAAAGCATCTACTTCTCCCAATTGGGCAGATAAGAATACGGCTTGCCTAGCTCTTGTCTTAAATCCTGAATAGTTAAGTATGGTTGCCCTTGCAAATGATCTTTTATCTCCCAGCATTCCTGCACATATTCTCCATTCCCCTGAAAACAGTCTTGATTTTAAACTGTCTACATTAGCACTTACCCTATCATATATATCTTCATATTCGGGTTTAGTAAGAACTCCTTTACTGTCTACTCTAAGCATAGCGTCTTCAGGAATTTCTATCATAGTACATTTTAAGTTACTTCTTTTAATTAAATATATAAACCTTTCTCTTTTATCTTTTAAGCTTTCATAGTAAGCTTTTTCTTTTTTAGTCCAAGGAGCTATACTTCCTTTTTGAGGTCTTTTATAACTCATATCAAGCCATGCTTGAAATGAGAGATAATCTGTTTGTCCGTATGAGTCGGGTTTAGGGTTATAGTAGTTTGGTTTATAGTTTATATAAGCAGATGAGTCTAGGATGGCTCTGGAGTCTAGGAGAAATTTAGAATGTATTTTTAAATATTCTTGATTTGTTCTAGGTTTTTTATAGTCTTTATTGTTTGGAATTAGTAAATTTGTCCTTTTGTCAAATGTTACATATGTTCCATCCATTGTTTTAATATTATAAGTCTCATTACTATTCACTGAATTTCCTTTTAGATATATTGCTATGATTATTGTTAGAATTATAAATATTAAAGATATTATTGTAAGTTTATTAAATTTCATCCTATATAAAGTCCGTCTTCCATTATGATTGTAGTGGCTAATCTTCCGATTAGACGAGGGGGGATTTCTTTTATAACAGTATTTATATTAGCTATTCTGTCTTTTTCTCTCTCTTTACACCCCACATACATACCTTTAAGATTATTCTGTCCTATTACGTTAAGAGCCTTAAGAAGCCTTCTTGCCTTATCATCCTGTTTGGTTTCTTCGTCAGTGTTATAAATTCCTCTGCTAAAGTCGTTTAGGATTTCCATTGAAAGCTACAATCCGTAATTAACTAATCCCTTATATTATGCCTTAAAGCATAATCTTCTATCTTTTCTTTTAAGTCTTTAGGGAAATACTCTCTATACATTGCAGGTATAGTAGGATTTAGTTTTTTATCCAGTGTTCCTGCTTCATACATTCTTTTTAACTCTTCGGGGGTATTGTAGTATGGTGCATTAGGATAGCCTTCGGGAGGAGTTAAGGATATTATTTTAGATTCTAAAATTCCTATATCTCTATTCAACAAAACTTGCTCTTGACTTTTATCATCTGGGTCAGCCACATCATAAGGCTCTGCAAATTCTTTCAATAATTTCTTAACATACTCCATAAATTCCTCTCTTGATCTTTCATCGGCATCCATATCCCTAGGATCAAGTAGTTCTCCTTTTTCTTCAACCAGTTCTCTTAAATATCGCATAATATCTCCTCCTGGATCTAAAGCCAACCCTCCCCTATTAAAATCCATTATCCAATCCACTCCTATTATCTCGTCCAGATAAGGTATCATACCGTATTCATCTAAAGGCGGGTTGTTGTATATAAGTTCTAATTCTTTTGATCTGATTAAGTCTTTTTGTGATCCTGATGTAGTAGATGATGAGGAAAAATATCTGGCTAATACTTTTAAAGCATCTACTTCTCCCAATTGGGCAGATAAGAATACGGCTTGCCTAGCTCTTGTCTTAAATCCTGAATAGTTAAGTATGGTTGCCCTTGCAAATGATCTTTTATCTCCCAGCATTCCTGCACATATTCTCCATTCCCCTGAAAACAGTCTTGATTTTAAACTGTCTACATTAGCACTTACCCTATCATATATATCTTCATATTCGGGTTTAGTAAGAACTCCTTTACTGTCTACTCTAAGCATAGCGTCTTCAGGAATTTCTATCATAGTACATTTTAAGTTACTTCTTTTAATTAAATATATAAACCTTTCTCTTTTATCTTTTAAGCTTTCATAGTAAGCTTTTTCTTTTTTAGTCCAAGGAGCTATACTTCCTTTTTGAGGTCTTTTATAACTCATATCAAGCCATGCTTGAAATGAGAGATAATCTGTTTGTCCGTATGAGTCGGGTTTAGGGTTATAGTAGTTTGGTTTATAGTTTATATAAGCAGATGAGTCTAGGATGGCTCTGGAGTCTAGGAGAAATTTAGAATGTATTTTTAAATATTCTTGATTTGTTCTAGGTTTTTTATAGTCTTTATTGTTTGGAATTAGTAAATTTGTCCTTTTGTCAAATGTTACATATGTTCCATCCATTGTTTTAATATTATAAGTCTCATTACTATTCACTGAATTTCCTTTTAGATATATTGCTATGATTATTGTTAGAATTATAAATATTAAAGATATTATTGTAAGTTTATTAAATTTCATCCTATATAAAGTCCGTCTTCCATTATGATTGTAGTGGCTAATCTTCCGATTAGACGAGGGGGGATTTCTTTTATAACAGTATTTATATTAGCTATTCTGTCTTTTTCTCTCTCTTTACACCCCACATACATACCTTTAAGATTATTCTGTCCTATTACGTTAAGAGCCTTAAGAAGCCTTCTTGCCTTATCATCCTGTTTGGTTTCTTCGTCAGTGTTATAAATTCCTCTGCTAAAGTCGTTTAGGATTTCCATTGATTCGTTGTATTTGTCTATAGGAATATCAACTTCATCTTCAGAGCCTTGCTGGTAAACTCTATACATCTCATTCCTGTGCTCTATAGGTATAGGGTTTAGTTTGGATATATTAAGCTCTCTATTAAACCCTGCTATCTTTAACTCTTCAGGCATAAAGCCGAATTCTTTACCTTTTAGATGTCTAAAGTATTTATGATCGCTTTTATCGCTTGTGGTCCTAAGCTCATCTAAACATAAGTATGCAAGCAGTTTGTTTAAAGGTAGTTGCTTAGAAAGATTATTTGACGTTTTAAGATTTGAGTTATCCATCTCGTAATATATAAAGGAGTTATAATCAAGTCCTCCGCTTGATAGTCTTCCTCCTATAAACATATCTTTTAGATCAATACTCATAAAAGATGAGTATATATTCATAGGGTAGTATAGATATGAACTTTTTTCATTTGAGGACGCCTTGTGTGTTAAAGGACATAAGGATATGTTTTCGACTGCATAAGGGTCGTTGTGTTTATGGGTAAATTTCTCATATTTTAGTTTCTCATACCCATTTTTTAGCTCTTCAAATTTCGTAGTGATTAAACAATCCACTATGCTTGATAGGCCATTTTTTACTATAGATTCCATTAATGCACTTTTATAGGTTTCAATGTGTTGTTTTAATACTTCTTTATTGATCTTTGAAAGTATATCGGGATATATCTTCTTTGCATCATTTAATTTTTTATAATTAGACTTGCTCTCCTTGTCTATGTAATACAAGAAAGTATACTTTTTAAATTTTAAAATATTGGCAAATGATTTATTTGCTATACGCTTAGATATGCCTTTAATCCGTTTTGGGTTATTGGTAGCTACTATATTTATCTTTGAACTTATATTGTTGTAAGTAGATATTATGCTTAAAATTCCCAACTCTTGAATTAGGATAGATTTTAAGGACTCTCTTTTAAATATACTTTTTGCTATGGTTCTTAGGATGTGTTTGTAGTTTTCGTCTGAAAAATATGCATAAAAAGGAAATAAATTTTTAAGAATATCGTTTGTAATGCTTTCAATAGCTTCATCGATAATGTCTTTTTCTGATTTGCCCATATTGTTTAAATCGCTTATTAGCTGATTATATCTATCTTTATTGAGTTTATACTCTTTATCTAAAAAATCCTCTATATCTTTCTCTTCATTCGATAAATCGGATTTAGGTTTATCATCTTCGTAACTCGACTCAAGTTCGGATAATAATTTATAAAATTCATCATCAAACAAGACTTGATCGTCACGTATTAAATTCTTCTCGAATTCATCGGCCAACTCCTCTATGCACAGAGCATCTTCATCTTTTGCTCCAGACTTTGTATCTCTAAAGAAGTAAATTCGTTTTTTAGAATTTTCATCTTCCATAAAAGCATTCTTATTTAATACTTTAAATTTCCTTTCATGTACAGATATGTATTCGTCGGCTTGCGTATTGATTCCGATGCCACTAAATACTGACTCAGACCTACTGACACCTACCTTTCCGTACATCTGTTTAATCATAAAAAACGTGACCGATAATAGCACCACATCTAGCGCAGAGTAAGGATTTGTTACGAAATCACTCTGAACAAAGGGATCTTCATCTGTGGGAAAAAATCCTTCGTAAACATACAACACTTTGCCGCTATAGTCTTTAAATACAGTTATATCTTTTTTGTTTATACTTTCAAAAAAAGTTTTAAAATAATCAATGCTTTGATCTAGATACTTTTGTTCTTTCTCTCTTATCTCTTCCATGTCTTTAGGCTGCTTGAAAAACAAGTTTATATAATCTAAATTTTGCTTAGACACTTCACCTTTTTCAATAAGCTCTAAATTATATTTTACATCATCGCTATTATCAATATCCCAAAGAGCTTCATTGCCGACTAGTATGTCTTGCTTAAGCTCGTCTATATATGATTTTTCTATACGAATAAACGGGCTTAAATTTAAAACATAAGCATCGTTTTCATTATCTGCATTAATTTCTATTTTATATTTACTATAATCTTTTACCGGGGTCATATCGTCAGGAGCTTGGGTATATGTCTTGTTTACTTTTGGATTTTTATTTATTCTATTGTTCTCATCAGTTATTTTGTATTGCAAAGCAGCGGTAAGGATACGCTCGCTTAGTCCTGCATTTTCTTTAAAAGGGGCGTTTGATATAACAAGATAGTTTTTTGTCACTCCCGTATATTTCTCACTGTTAGTTTTATCGTTTTTGGAGATATTTGATTTGCCCGATATGAGTTTGGCAAATTTAAAAGAGTTAAAAAAAGGATGTTGAATATAGACAAAATTTAAACGGCTTGAAGCTACCGTATTTGTAAGCATCGCATACATACTATCGCTATCTTTTTGCCTACCTTCTCCTTTGTTTGCCCTAAGAGCGATTTTCGGATTGTGCTTTGCCGTAGATACATTAGTAGCTTTTTCATAATCAAAAGCATCCGTATCGCCACTTACATACCCACAAACTCCTAAATACTCATCAGCATTTACTTCTTCATTTTGACTGCCTACGTCAAATCCCGTAAAATCTATAAAAAAACCGTCCTTACTATCTTTGTCGGGCTTAAAAACTATAATATTGCAAAGCGACTTAGTATTTACGAGATTAAACATAAAACCAAATTCTTGAGCAAGCAAACTCCTAATCGGATTTGCAAAAGCATAAAAACCTCTATTGCTATAATAACTATAGACGTTTAGTCCAAATCTAAACACCGAATCGGCATTTAAAAGCAAATTTGTCTTTTTAAGTGTCTTTTTGAAATCGCTTATATCCACAAGCTCTATAAGCATTTTTATAAACTCTTTTAATACAACTCTTATTCCGTCTTCAGAAAGCTCTTTCATATTTTCGGTAAGCTTATTAAAGGCTTCTTCTATATTGTCTTTAGCTTGTTTTTCAGCATCAAATTCTTCCTTAGAAAAAATCATTTTGGCTTGTTTTACAATATCGTCTTTTAGCTTTTTTAAAAGCCCTAATATGTTGGCTTCCTGCTCTTGGTAGTGTTTGATTAATAAATTTGTAGCTTCGGTATAAGTTTGGATATTTGCCTTAGGAGGATTATAAGAGTAGGACCTATAATGGGGGTTGTTTGATATTTCTTTTTCGTATTCAATCCTTTTTATATCATCGGCAAGCCTGATAAGGCCTCTTGTAAATTCTTCTACCGGAGATTTGCCATCAAGTAAAACTTTTACATCTATGCTATCTTTAAAAAATCTTTTGATCTTTATGTATTTTTCTTGGCGATTGTCACCTCCATCTCGACTATCTAAAATTTCATCTTTATCCACATAGTATTTTGTTATTATATTTACGGATTTGCTTTTAGAGCAGTTGAAAAGTCGGTTAATGATACTTCCGCCAAGCTCTGATGCTTCCTTAATAGGATAAAATTTATTTAAATTTGAACAATAAAAAGTTATATGATTGCAACGCTTTTCATATTCGCTAAATTTCTCAAGTAGATCATCTATTTTGTGTATAGTTTGTAAATTTTCTAAAGCCATATTAGTCCTTAAGCAACCTTATTTGTATCAACCGATTTTTAAAGAGTTAGTTATATCAACTCTACACAACCCTACTTCGTAAGCATAATCATCATCAAACCCTTTTGCTATGTCAAGAGCGGTTTTTTTAACATATCCGGGCGAGTAAAACACGATAGTTTTTACCACATAATCTTTTTTGCACTTTGTGCTATCAAAGCCGTGAAGTCTTGAAAAATATCCTATTCCACTACTTGGCCTATTCAGTTCATTATACTTTTGCTTGCTTACTTTATGAATATACTCCGGTATTATAAATACCATTTTTATTTCATCTTTCCCAAATTTCAAGCTAAATTCTTTAAATTCGTGATTTTTCTTGTAGTTATTCTTTAAATCATCTAAAAGCTTGGTGTCGCTTACACTATTTGCATTATTAAAATCAAGTTCTATATTGCTAAATCCATTTTTATCCTCGAATTTAACATCGTTTAAATAATATACGCAAACAAGCATGTTGTCTTTTTGAGAAGCATCGGATTTAAAGTGCACTCTTATATTTGATTTTTGAATTTCATTCTGAGCATTTCCTTGTTTATCGAAAAACTCGCTATCTTGACTCGAATCAAAAAATTTAAAATCATTAGGCTTCTTAACACATATAATTTTGCTTCCCTTATCGCTTAAGCATTCCGAGATATAGTCTTGCATTAGGGCATGCTCATTATTTACCGTTTTTTCACTTAATGCACTTCTTGGAACTACGGCTACACTAGTGCAAGGAGAGTTACAAGGGCAGTTTATTATAGGAGAATTTATAAAATCGCTTCCAAGTATTATAGGAATGCCTTTTGTCCTAAGAGTCCTTCCTCTAACACTTTTTAGTATTACCGTACCGCCATGTTCGCACATAACCACATCATCTTCTATGATAGGAAAACGAACGGCTATTGATTGTCTTTTTTCTATATCGTCAAACTCTCTTTTCTTTGGTATTGAACGAGAAAGCTCTCGTTTTTGCATCGTTGATTTATGGGTAGGCATAAGTTTGATTCCAAGACTTTCATCTCCTAAAGAATAGTGCAATATATCAACATTGGAGTTCTTGTTAAAAACTCTTAACGTCCCTTCGCCTTCGCCATTATCTTGGTAATAATAAACAGGTTTGGACTCATCGGGATTGCCGCCTTCATCTAGCGAACCAAACGCAAAAGCCGTATCTTTATATTCGCCGGCTCCGCTTAAAAGCACACCATCTAAAAAAATATGATATTTATAAGAGCTCATATCATCTTGAATTGCGAATTTTTCCTCTACTCGCTTATAAATACTCTTGCAATCAACAACATCCCTATTATGACTAAATACAAAAATTTCTCTATTTAGAGTATCTACAAATACCGTAGAGCTCCATTCGTTTAGTCTTACATAGTTTTTGTTGTTGTAAACGGGCGATACATAAATACTATTAAACTCGTCGTCAAACATAGTGTTTTTATATTGTTCTTTTTTAGCGTTTAAAAATTTCTCTTTATCTCTAGTCAAATAAGTCTTTGTGAAATTAGAGTTATACTTATACGCTTTAGTTATATCATTTTTATCCAACTTTTCATCATTTTTGAAACTAGGAACAAAAGGTAGCATTTTAAATAAGGCTCTAAAATTTTTATCGTCCTCAAACTCTTTTTCTAGATCTTTTTTATCTATTATCTTTATAAAAACTTCTTTTTCGGCAAGATCTAGCATTATGTTTACCAACTCTACTTTATTTACATTATTTTCATACTTATCTATAAATTCCTTATACTCAGAGTTATCTTTTTTATTTTTTAGCCTATAATACATCTCGTCTAGGATTATGCTTATATAGTTTTGATTTTTTGATTTAATGTTTATATTGTCCTTATAAAATTTATCCTTGTCTATCAAATCTACTAAAATTTGAGAGTATGAATTTAAATAATCAAGAGCACAAGCTATATCCTTGCTCAATGCTTCTTTGTTTTTATTATTCTCCTGCTTTAAGAGATAATCATAAAAATGAGAAGCATATATAATGCTTGTCATATAATGGCTGTTTAGATAGTAAGAGCCGTCTAGTTCTCCTATATGAAGCAAATGAAGCCTATCGGTATTTTTATAATCCAACTTGCTTCTTATGCCAAGTCCAAGTTTATATCCAAGATCCGATATAACAGACACACTAGGCTCTATAGTCTGTCTTGACTCTCTATTAATGGTAAAATCATCTACCGGAATCGCCTTTTTTATAGTTTCTATATGATGAATTTCAATACCGCCGAAGCTATTCTTGCCTGCATCTTTTGCATTTTTTGCAGCCTCATCAAAATCACGACTATAGTTAGTATGCTCCTTGCACTCGCTTATAACTTCATCGGTAGTCTTGCCGCCACCATAAACCTTATTTACACATCTATCTATAACTCTTCTTGTAAAACCAAAAAGATCAAATAACTTTTTAACGCCCTTTATTATAAATTTAACTACAACTCTTACCACTCTTAAAAGTATGTTAAATAAAGAAGCCAAAGCTCCGCCAAATCCCGGAGCATTATATGTATATAGCTCTTTTATATTTAAGCTATTTTTATACAAATAAGTAGCCTGAGCTAAATGCCCTCCCAAAGAGTGTCCTACTACCACGGTTTCAAATTTAGCTGCGCTTGTATTTGATTTTTCATTTAAATTAGAATTGTTTTTAGCAAAATCCTCTTGTATCTTACTCATCATCTCTTTTTTAAGTATGATTAAAGATATGATTTGAGGTATTCCCACTAAACCGGCTATAAACCCGTCAGTTAAAATCATATCTTTAAAGATCTCTCCACCTTTAAGATAAGCTTCTGTTCCTCTAAAGGCTATAGTATATCTGTTTGGAGCGGACTTTGATATATCATCTTTAAAAATAGTATACGAAAACCCGCTTATAGAAGTATTTTCCTGATGATGAATCAGTCTAAAACGATTAGAAAACATCTTGGTTCGAGTTGATAAATAGGAGTGTTTGTAAAAAAGTTCTTGCAAATCACCGTCTTTAACAATAAAATTTTTAATATTATTATTTATCTGAATATCCTCATATTCAATATTATTATTTCCTAGATTTTGTTTTCTTTGTATAGTTTTGGGTCTTTTAATTATCTTTTCTTGCATAAATCTGGCTTCAGTAGCCAAAGCGTAAGCCGTAGGATTTCCCGAGGGTATTAAAATATTTCCATCTTCATCTTTTATGTCGTCTTTTAACTTATGTCCTATTCTTTCTCCATCTGCAAATTCCCAAACAGGCCTAGGTTTTTTTCTTACGTTTTCATTGTAATCTTTATCTGCCTGACTTAGTTTTTCGTTATTATCCACATAATTGTAAAAGGCATAAGAAGCATCGGCTAAATTTGCATAATCTTTTATGTCTTGTATTGTTTTAGATACCGATTTATTATCGCTGTTCATTATTTAGCCTTTTAAATTTATAGTTTTTATTTTATTAAATTTTAATTTAGATTATTCTAAATAGAATGTATTATCACTATCTAAATATATAATTTCTTTATCTTTAAATCTAATTCCTGCACCCTCATCTCCGAATATTCCGTAGTTGGTTTTTATATAATCAAATGTTACTGTTATTACTATGGGAATAAGTTCGTTGTTTTCAATATAAAAATACCTTGGAACTATTCTGGATTTTTCGTAAGCTTCCTTACTCATATTATTTTTTATTTTTTCTATTGTTTTGTCTGAAACTTTTTCTTTGCCTTCGTATTTATAAAAAGAAGTATAATATCTCTTGCCGTTTGATAGAATTTGAGGGAGTTTTTCATCTATGGGTTTCATATTGATACTATATATATTTTTTGGTTTATCCCCCACTTTTATTTGTTTTTTAGATATAACAATCTTATCTCCTAATTCATTTATCATATTCTTTCTTTCCTCCTCCCTCTTCTCTATCTCCTCTAAATACTTCTTATTAAATATATACACTCCTCCGTATTTATTAGCTAACTCTTCTAACTCTTTTTTGTTTATGTTGTTTGTATCTTTGGCAGAGCAACCCGTTAAAAAGATTAAACATATTATTGATAACATGGCTAAGATAAATTTCATAGTGTGTCCTTTTGGTTTATTGAGAGTTTTTAGTAGGTTTTATTATATTGATTTGTTAATTAAATTTGTCTTTTATAAAAATGTATGCTATGGTTTATTATACAAACATTAAGTTTAAGGCTAAAACATAAGAAGCATCGGCTAAATTTGCATAATCTTTTATGTCTTGTATTATTTTAGATACCGATTTATTATCACTGTTCATTATTTAGCCTTTTAAATTTATAGTTTTTATTTTATTAAATTTTAATTTAGATTATTCTAAATAGAATTTATTAAATCCGCCCAAATCTTTTACTGTTTTTTTTGTAAAAGATATTCCTGCACCCTCATCTCCGAATATTCCGTATTCGGTATTAATAACATTATAATATACAGATATAGATACAGGAATTATTTCATTATTTTTGTCAATATAAAAATAAGATAAAAGCATATCGGGTTTATACTTATTATAATTTTCGAGTCCTATGAATTTTTTTATTTTATCTACATAAATTTGAGGAATAACAGCCGTCTTTCCCGTTTCGTTTTCATAATGAGTCCAATAAGTATAATATCTCTTACCGTTCGATAGAATTTGAGGGAGTTTTTTATCTATGGGTTTCATATCTATAGAATAAGTATGCTTACCTATCTTTTTTCTTATCTTATCTCCGAGTTCCGCACTTAAATTCTTTCTTTCCTCTTCCCTCTTCTCTATCTCCTCTAAATACTTCTTATTAAATATATACACTCCTCCGTATTTATTAGCTAATTCTTCTAACTCTTTTTTGTTTATGTTGTTTGTATCTTTAGCAGAGCAACCCGTTAAAAAGATTAAACATATTATTGATAGCATGGCTAAGATAAATTTCATAGTGTGTCCTTTTGGTTTAATCGATATTATAACCTTAAACTACTAAATATTTTTAAGATATAATATAATTTTACAATATCAGGCAAGAATAATATAAAAAAGGAGCAATCATGAAACATATTTTAATTATCGGAGCCGGTGGAGTAAGCCAAGTGGCAACCGTAAAATGCGCGATGAATAGTAATGTTTTTACGACTATCACGCTTGCAAGCCGCACAAAGAGCAAATGCGACGCTATAGCAAAATTTATCAAAGAGCGCCTTGGAGTTACGATAAATACGGCTCAAATCGACGCTGATAATACCGATGCGGTTGTAGAACTCATTAAACAAACCAAAGCCGATTTGCTACTAAACGTGGCGCTTCCGTATCAGGATTTGACACTTATGGACGCTTGCGTAAAAGCTAAAATTCCTTATATAGACACCGCAAACTACGAGCATCCCGATACTGCTAAATTTGAATACAAGCTTCAATGGGCAAAAGACGGCGACTTTAAAAACGCAGGCACGATGGCGCTTCTTGGAAGCGGATTTGATCCAGGTGTGACAAACGTATTTTGCGCCTATGCACAGCAAAATTTGTTCGATGAAATCCACGAGATAGACATCCTAGACTGCAACGCCGGAGATCACGGATATCCTTTTGCTACGAATTTCAACCCGGAGATAAACCTGCGCGAAGTTAGCTCAAAGGGCAGGTATTGGGAAAAAGACGAAAGCGGCGAAGGCAAATGGATAGAAACCAAGCCTATGGAGATAATGTTTAAGTGGGATTACCCGAAAATCGGAGTAAAAGACAGCTACCTGCTATATCACGAAGAGCTTGAGAGCCTAGTTAAAAACATCAAAGGACTTAAGAGAATTCGCTTCTTTATGACTTTTGGACAAAGCTATCTAACTCACATGAAATGCCTTGAAAACGTCGGCATGCTGCGCATAGACGAAGTCGAGCATAACGGCATGAAGATAGTGCCTATCCAGTTTTTAAAAACCCTACTTCCGGATCCCGCCAGCCTTGGCGCAAGAACAAAAGGCAAGACAAACATCGGCTGCGTCATAAGAGGCATAAAGGACGGCAAAGAGCGCCAAGTCTATATCTATAACGTATGCGATCATGAAGAGTGCTATAAAGAGACGGGTGCGCAAGCCGTTAGCTACACCACGGGAGTTCCTGCTATGATAGGCTCTATGATGGTTGCTAAAGGAATTTGGAATGGTAAAGGTGTATTTAATATGGAAGAATTTAACGCTAAGCCTTTCATGGATGAGCTTATGAAGCAAGGTTTGCCATGGGAGATAATAGAGATGAAACCCGGCGAGAGATATGAGGTTGAGAGGAAAATTTAATAAATTTAGGGCTATGTTTAGCCCTTTTTAAATTTTTATTTAACAAAAAACAATTTAAATTTTTACTACAAAATCCCCTTAAAATAGCACTTTATATAGTAAAATAAAACAAGATTCAAATTTTATATTTAGAAATTATTAAATTTTATTCTATAATTGCCGATTTAGAAAATTGAAAATAAATCAAAAAGGATAGTATTTGAAAAAATCACTAAAAAATAAATTGAAAAAAACTCAAATTTTACTTTTGGCTTTTCCTATAGTAGGATTTTCTTCTGATTATATTAGTGTATTAAGAAGATCTTATGAGCTAATAAATCTGCCAAGCGCATACCAAAACAATCCCGGTATAACAGGCGAAGGTGTTGTAGTCGGAATTGTCGATTCGTTTTTTAAAACAAATCACCCAAGCATACAAAACAAAGATCTTGGGCTATTTAACGTAGATCAAAATAGTATAAATGAAATAGCGGATAGAGCAAAAAAAGATAGCGCTAGACACGGAACTCATATAGCCGGAATTATTTTAGGCAAAAAACTAGGAAATGACGAACCTTACGGTATAGCGCAAGGGGCTAAATATTACGGAGTAGGATATGTAAATTTATTTTCAAACTATACAGGAAATCTCTATAATGATCTAAGCGGAAAAAATATAAAAATTATAAATAATAGCTGGAGCTCACAAAAATATCCAAGTCTTGGAATAGGAGATATGTCAAACGGCTACAATACTTTTAATGAGCATTTAAATGCGGAAAAATTGGCACAAATTAATGAAAATAGCAAAGGAGTTGCAAGCCTTATAAGACTTGCTAAAGAGGAAAAAGCTCTAATAGTAATAGCTGCAGGAAATGACGGTATGCTAGCTCCAAGCTCAACAGCTATCGTTCCGTCTTACGATAAATCGATTAAATCATGGATAGTTGTAGGGGCTATGAACGGACAAGACACTAAGGTTGATAACTCTACAGGCAAAAGACGTATAAAATTTATAAGTGGAAAATGTGCCTCTAATGCCCCTACTTACGAATGCGATAGTCTTGCTAAATTTTCAAATGCCTTTAAAGGCGCCTCTTATTACTCTATAATAGCACCTGGTAAGTACATAGACTCTGCAAATTCTTATTATAATCATAGTGGATTTCACAACCCTAAACCTGAGGAAATAGCTAAATTTTTTAATATGAGCGGAACTTCCCAAGCAACGCCTATGGTGAGCGGTGCTGCGGCCTTGCTGCAACAAAAATTTCCGTTTTTAAGTGGAATTGATATGGCAAATATCATCTTAAGTACTGCAAATGATGACGTGATATTGCCAAAACTTACCGTAAAATCTTTTAACAATACAGCTTTTTATCATATCATATACATAGATAATGACGTACCTATGAAAAACGGTCAAATAGATCAAAATCAAGTAAGGCAAGATCTTTCAAGTATAGGATACTCGCAAACCGACATAGACACAATGCTTAGAAAACTTTTTCCAAAAGACGGTATCGTAAGACTTAACAAAAGAGATTTAATAGGTCAAGGCGTGTTAGATGTAGATAAGGCGCTCAAGGGTTTAGCTAAACTTGATGCAAATAGATTTGATGCGGAAAATATAGTTGAATTTAACGGTGAAAAACAAGCCCTTTATACCATTGATACAAAAGGACACAATGGAGAATTTACCAATGATATAACACAAAAATTATGGGATAGCAGCTTGCATGTTGCAGATGCATCAAATTCTCCGGCTATGGACATTGAAAATATAGATAAAATAGGCTTTAGAAAAATAGGCGAAGGAACACTGACATTAGCAGGAAATACCGACTATAAAGGCTTAACTATAGCTTCTGGCGGAACCCTAAAGATAAAAGGCGAGATGACAAATAGCAATCTTTGGGCGGTAGATAAAGGCAATCTTGATCTTGAGGCAAGTTCAAAAATAAAACAAAATGTCTATGCAAAAGATGGTGGAAATATAAATTTAAAAGGTGCAGACATCACAGGAAATGCTGTCATCTATAAAAACGGAAAGCTCATAACATCTAGTCAAAATGATCATAATATACGTGGCTCGGTTGTCGCGGACGCAGGAAACATAGAGCTTAAAGAGGGAAAGCTCATAACACCTAATGTGACGCTCAAAAATCAAGGCGTCTTAAGCGGAGAAGGCACTATAAAAGGCGATCTTATAAATGAAAGCGGTATAGTTAAGGCAGGCTTTAAGGATGGAAGTCTTGCGATAGGAAATTTAAACATAGAAGGTAAATATACTCAAAATGCAAATGGCGATCTTGAGATAGGATTTAATCCTCAAGCAAGACACACTAGCTTTAACGCAAACGGTTATGATATTTTAGGCGGAAAGCTTATATATACGCCCGTTTATGATAAAAACAGCCAAGATACATTTGCGAACAATTTTGAAGTTATCGTAAATCTAGGCAACCTTCCAACAGATAACTTGACTATAGACGCAAGAGATACGAATTTATTCGATTTTACGGTTCAAGATAAAAACATCATCAAAATCAACAAAAAGAAAGATCCATTCGAAAACAACAACAATGATGATGATTTTAAAAATTTGATCAATAAAATTCTAGACATAAAACTAAGCAAAGATTTTGCGAAAAACAATCCTCATGCAGCAGAGTATAATAAGTTTTTTAAAGATCTAGATAAAGCAAGCAAAAGTGAATTTGCCAAAACATTAGATAGCCTTGAAAATTCGCCTGTTCCTAGTGATGCCAAAGATAATCTATGGGCGCAAGAAAAACTTACACTGGATAATACAAATTTCTTGCTTTCAACATTTTCTCCTATGCTTTTACCAAGCGAGCCTATGGCATCATTAAGCTCTGACGTAACCGATCAGATAGCATATGATGCGCTCCAAGACAGTAGAAGAGATACTCAAATTTCTTTAAATTCAAACTACATAAAACTAAATCATGATGAGTATAAGAGCAAAACATACTCTACAAATTTACAAGCCAAAAAACTGATAGATGAAAATTTACTTGGCGGCTCAATAGCTCTAGCAACCTCAAAAAGCACGCACAAATACTCATCAAGCGAACAAAAAAGAATTTCTGTAGGCATAAGCGGTCTTTTAGATCTTGGGAACAACTACTCTTTCATAGCTCAAGGAAATTTAGGCATAGGGTTTAACGATCTTACAAGATATATAGTAGGCTCATCAAGCGACTTAAAAGCTGATTACAAAAGCTATTTAGCATCATCCCAAATAGGAATTTTAAAGAATTTCAACTTTGAAAATTTATCCATAAAACCTGTTGTGACATTAAACTACTCAACAGTAATGCAAAATAAATTTAATGAGCAAGGCGGAATTTTTGCAAAAACCTATGATAAAAAGAGACACGAAACCCTATCAACATCAATTGGGCTTCATACAAGCTATCAACTATCGCTAAATGATTACACGAAGTTAAATTTAAACGGCTTTGGATACTATACTCTAAGATTAAATGACGAAAAAATAAATAACAAAACTCATTTCAGCGATTTTGCAGACAAAAGCTTTGATCAAAAAACAACTGCGGGCAGACACAGTGTGTATTATGGAATGGATGCCGAACTAATACACAAAAGATACTTTACTCGCATAGGTCTATCTAGCGAACAGGGTAAAAATTATTCACAAATCAATGTTTTATTAAGTGTTGGTATGGAATTTTAATAGGCAATTTAATTGCCTATTACCCCCCCCCTTTTTTTTACTCCACTTTTCCTTTTTCTTTGGTTTCCACATTTTTATATCTCTCTTATCCAACTAAGTCTCACATTTGGCGATAGAATTTCAAACCGAGACATATCATTTTACGGATGAGCTTACAAAGCAAGGTTTGGTATGAGAGATAATAGAGATGAGGCCGGCAAGAGATATGAGGCTAAAAAGAAGATATAAATTTCAAGTCGCCAACGCTTTAAATTAACTAAAACTATCGGCGACTTTACTACACAAATTTAATTAGAATTTATACTTCAATCCTATGCTTCCGTTGTAGAATTGATTTTTTGATTTAGCTTTTACGCCAAAATTTAGATTTGTGCTTAAGCTTTCGGTTATTTTAAAATCAGCACCTGTTTGAAGTGTGAAATAGGTTGATTTTTTATCATTGTTTTTAAAGATAATATCTTTATTTGACCCTACAAATCTTACTATATTATCATCAATGCTTTTATAAATTTCTCTTTCTACTCCAGGCGCTACATACAAGTAACTTCCGTCATTAACATACTTTCTAAATTCGCCTGATGCTCTTAAATTTAAGACTTTAGACCTATTTGCATTGTATGACAAAGGCAAATCTCCGCTTTCGTTAAATGCTTTATTTTTTACAAAAGAGTATCCAAAACCTACCGTAGGCTTGATAAACATAGTATCGCTAAGCTTTGTCACATATCCGTAGTCCAGATCAAAAGATGCTAAATATGAATTGTATTTGCCTTTTTGATTAAGAGTATTTAATCCTGCCTTAACGCTTCTATCAAGCTCATTTTTTGCTATACCCATAGAAATTTTACCGTCTATCTCGTGATTATCCATATAAGCTCTTGAGTAAACGCCTATTTGGTAGTTGTCGGCCTCGCTCTCAATCATACTAAAATCAACTTTTGACTTAGCATAAGTGACAAACGCACCAAATATAACATCATCAAAGGCTTTGTCATATCCTAAAGTAAATCCATAAAGCTCAGGGTTGCCGCCATCTTTTACTTTGCCTTTTGCTCCTATAATGTTACCCCAAAAGTTACTATCATAATTAAATCTATCAGTATAGTATCTAACCACAGAAGCCATAGAGTCGCCACTATCGGCAAACATCTCTCCTTTTAAATTTTTAACGGCATAGGCAAGAGCAAGATCACCCTTAAAAGGATTGCTTAGTTTAGCAAGACGAGTATTTGTCGATAAATCTGAGCTAAATTTTATAATATCCGTTTGCAATCCTTTATTTAACGACTCTAAAGTTTGGTTGATAGATGTAGTATTTGATCTTACAAATTCTGAAATTTCCTCAGCTGTTCCTTGTGATATGATAGCATTTACTACATCATTTCCCTTAAACTCAAGCAATGCTCTTAAAACATCCTTTTGCTCGGCGCTAAGCTCATTTCCTGAAAGTAAATTTTTTGATTTATCTCTTTGTTTTTTAGCTTTTTCAAGCTCTTTTTCTATCTTATCTATCTTCTCTTGTTGCTTTTTAATCTTTTCATTTAAAGCATCTATCTCGCCATTTAATCTTTGTATCTCTTGTTCGGCCTTTTGTATTTGTTGTTGTGTTTTTGGTACAAGCTCACTCAACTCTCTCTCTGCTTGATCTATTTGAGCATTAAATTTATTTTTCTGCTCTTGAGCTTCTCTTAAATCTTCTTCTACTCCTTTTTTCCTTTCCTTAAGCCTATCAATATCCGCTTTCACAATTTCTTTTTTCTCTGTTTTTTCATCTTTTTCTTTCTTTTTTTTATCTATTTTTTCTTGAATGCCTGGTTGTGAAGATGGGTCGGCAGATTCTTTTTGTTTCTCTAATTCCTTGATCTCTTTATCTAATACTTGAAGTTCTTTTTCTAATTGTTTAATTTGTTCCGGAAATGATATGATTAACTTTTCAATTCCCTTCCTCTCTTCAATTGCTTTTCTAATTCTCTCATCAGCCTCCTTAATGTCTTTAGTCAGGCTTTTAGTTAAGTTATCAACTTCAGCTTTTTTATCTTTAAGTTTTTTATCGGCATTTACTTTTTCTTGTTCTTTTTGATTCTTTTGATTTTTCAAACCCTCAAGAAGCTTATTATTTTCTCCTTGCTCTTTTTTAGCTTCATCTTTTTCTTTTTCTGATTTTGCTATATCATCGTCTAAATTTACAGCCTGCATCTGCGGTATATCTTTTAAATCATAATCCGCAGCAAAAGAAATCGAACTTAAAGCTATCCCCGCCAATACTCCACAAACAACTTTTGAAATTTCCATATAAATATCCTTTTCATTTAAAAATAATTTAAATTATATATTAAAAAAATTAAATTTTACTTATATACAATGACTTATATATCGTAATAAATTCAAGTTTTTAGCACAAAAAATATTTTGCATTTATAAACAAATAATTATTTTACTATTTATAAAATATAACTAACAACAAGAAAAAAATCAAATTTCAAAACAAAAGTTATTTTTCAGTATTAAGTTTTTGCAGCTTCTCTCTTAAAAGATTAAAAATTTCATATTTTGATTTTTCGTATTTATCTAAGATTATCGCATCGTTTTCACCGATTGGCTGGATAAGCCACTCAGCGACCTCTCTATCAAGCCTTCCTCTTTTAAATTTCACATTTAAAACCTGAATATCTCGCTTTTTATCCACAACGCGAGTGCTGATCTCATCGATATCTTTAAAATAAAATTTATGTTGTTTAGAACCCTTTTTCACGCCAAATCCGTCATCAAAAATTTCTATAAAACTCTCTTGAATTATCTTTTTCACACAAAAAACGGCACATACTAAAGTTGCTATCATGGTAAAAATCGCAGAAGCCGCAAGTTCATAATAAACATATCCTAAAAAACCAGCCACAAACAGCAAAACCGACATGATAAGCGATCCTATAGCGCCCTTTTTATTCTCTTTTATCCGCATATTTTTCCTTTTTGTTTCACAAATTTCGTGCCTAAAAGCTAGAAATTTAAAAATGATTATATCAGAACAAGCTCAAATTTAAAGATTTCAAACCGATACTAAAATTTAGCCGCTAAGCTAAATTCCGCTATAATGATATCGCTTTTAAAAAGCTGTTTTTAGCATTTGCACTCTAAATTTCAGGAGTAAAAATGAATGCAAAATTTATAGTTTTATCTCTTTTTTTGCTACTTGCCGGTTGCGACAAGAAAGCGGACGACACGCATTTTAACGGCTATTTAGAAGGTGAATATATCCACATATCGCCTTATTTTAGCGGACGCATAGTAAAAATTCACGTAAAAGAAGGCGAGATTATTGATTCGGGCAAGTTGCTATTTGAGCTTGAAGATACTTTGCAAAAAGCGAATTTAAACATAACTAAAGCGAATTTAGCCTCACTTGAAGCAAAGCTTGAGGATCTAAATTTAGGCATGCGAAAAGAAGAGATCGAGCGTATCAAAGCCAAGCTAGACGAAGCCAAAGCGGCAAGTTGGCTTGCAGATAAAAATTGGCAGCGAACTAAAAAACTAATAGCCAAAAACTCGGTTTCTAATAAAGAAGCAGATATCGCAAAAGCCGAATTTGAAAGAGCAAGAGCCGTAGTAAGCGAGCTTGAAGCCTCTTTAAAGATCGCAAATTTGCCCGCCAGAGCTAATCAAATAAACAGCCTAAAAGCGGACATAAATGCACTCAAAGAAGATATCAAAGCCAAAGAGTGGCAGCTAAACGAAACCAAAATTTACGCTCCAAAAGCGGGCAAGATCGAAGAGATTTTTTATAAAGAGAGCGAGTGGGCGTTAAACTCAAAGCCCGCCATCCTGCTACTTCCCGTAAACGAGCTAAAAGCCAAATTTTTCGTGCCGATCGCTTATATCGGCGAGTTTAAAGAGGGACAAAAGATAAAAATCGGCTGCATTGGATGTGAAAATTTAACCGCAACCGTTAGCAAGATAGCCTCCAAGCCCGAATACACCCCGCCCATCATATACAGCGAAAATACACAAGATACGCTAACTTACCGCGTCGAAGCCCTGCTTGATAACCCAAGCGAGTTTTTACACCCTTCTCTTCCTATCAGTGTAAGGCAAAGGCGATGAGCGAGTACGCCATAGACGTTCAAGGACTCTCAAAGAGCTTTGCCGGGCGCGTCATCATGGATAACGTCAATATCAGAGTGCGAAAAGGCAGCGTTTGTGGATTTTTAGGTCCAAACGGAAGCGGCAAGACGACAACGATACGTATGCTCTGTGGACTTTTAAAGGCCGATAGCGGAAGCGGACAGTGTCTCGGATATGATTTTTTAACGCAGTCTGACGCCATAAGGCTAAACACGGGCTACATGACGCAAAAATTTGGCTGGTATAGCGACCTAACCGTTAGAGAAAATTTAGAGTTTATAGCAAAGCTTTTCAAGCTTAAAAACCAAAAATTTGAGATAGATAGGACGCTTGATGAGCTTGGGCTTGCAGCTAGACAAAACCAAAGCGCAGGCGCTCTTTCTGGCGGTTGGAAGCAGCGCCTTGCACTTGCGATGTGCCTTGTGCATAGTCCTAGACTGCTTTTGCTTGATGAGCCCACAGCAGGCGTTGATCCAAAGGCAAGAAGAGAGTTTTGGGATATCATACACCGTCTTGCAAACGACGGCATAACCGTGCTAGTTTCAACCCACTACATGGATGAAGCCGAGCGCTGCCACGAGCTTATTTACATAGCTTACGGCAAAATTTTAGCCCAAGGCAGTGAAAATGAGATCATCTCCAAATACAAACTTGACATCTGGGATCTAAGCGGCTCGCGCGCAGCTGAAATTTCAAGGCTAATAGCCTCAAGCAGAGCGGTTTATACAGTTTCTGCTTTTGGAAACAGCTATCACATAGTAGCTCGCGATGCGAATTTGCTCCAAAGCGAGATAAAAAATCTTGGATACTCAAACGCTCAAGCAAATTTAAAGCCGATAAAAACGAGTTTGGAAGATATATTTATCCATCTTTTAAACATTTTTGAAGATGAGCGTGCGTAGGAAAAATCATGCAAAAATTCTCAATCCTTAGAATTCACGCCGTAGTTATCAAGGAATTTCGCCAAATTCTAAGAGATAAAGGCACACTCGCTCTTATCATCATGATGCCGCTTATGCTCATGCTGCTTTTTGGCTACGCGATCAACAACAATCCAAGAAATTTACCAACCGCACTTGTCATAAATTCGCAAGGAGAGCTTAGCAGATCGCTTATTAAGTCCATGCAAAACACGGGATATTTTCATATAAAAAGTATTACGAGGGATTTAGAGCTTGCAGATGAACTGATGAGAAAAGGCGATGTACAGTTTATTATCCACTTCCCGCATGATTTAGAGCGCGATCTAACAAGAGGCTTTATGCCAAAAATTTTAATCGACATTGACGCTACCGATCCCGCCTCATCGGCTCAGGTTTCAAGCGCGCTTATAAGAGCTTTTAACCAAGCCATTTCAAGGGATAAATTTAGCACAGAGCATCAAAACAGCGAATTTGAGCTGATAGTTCATACCAAATACAACCCTGAGCTTTTAACAAGATATCAGATCATCCCGGGGCTAGTGGGCATACTTCTTACGCTTACGACTATTTTGCTGGCGGGAATTTCGATGACTAAGGAGTATGAGCGCGGCACGATGGAAAATTTGCTCGCGACACCGCTATATCCGACCGAGGTGATGCTTGGTAAAATTTTGCCCTATCTTTTTATCTCGTATCTGCAAATTTGCGTGCTTTTGTTTATCGCGCGATATCTTTTTGAGCTTCCCGTCATAACGAATTGGGGCTCTCTTATAGCCTGCTGCACTCTTTTGATGCTTGCAAATTTGGGAGTTGGATTTACCTTTAGCACGCTTGCTAAAAATCAGCTTCAAGTTATGCAGATGACTTACTTTTTCTTTTTGCCTTCACTGCTACTTTCGGGGTTCATGTTTCCGTTTTACGGCATGCCAAAATGGGCGCAAATTTTAGGAGAATTCTTTCCGCTGACGCACTTTTTGCGTATGATTAGAGGAATTTGGCTTAAAAACGCTCTTATAACAGACTACGTCTATGACGTGATAGCTATGTTTGTATTTTTATGCGCTAGTACTGCTTTATCGTTGTATAGATATAAAAGAACGCTTGATTAGATTAAAGCCCGAATTTGGGCTTTAAATCATTTTTCTACGGCAAGCTTTAGGCTAACTTCAGTTTCGCTCCAAGTTTTACCTGCGTGAAGGGCCTTGCATTCTTCTGCAAATTTTGCAAAAGTCTCATTTAAGTTAAAATCAAGAACATCAATTATAGCTTTTGCCATCAGCATACCGTCTTTAAGCTCATAAGGAGCGTCATAAGTCTTAGTAACTGCGTTTGTAGTGATCTCAAGCTTAAACACACCTTTGTTCTCATCACCTTGAACATCAACTATTTTAGCCATTATCGGCTCTTTTTTAAATATCGCAATAATACGATTGTCGCGAAGCGGAGTTTTTGGTTTGGTTTCTATACCGTTTGAGTCGATATTTATCTCGATACTCTTTGCAAAATCGGCAAATTTATCGCTTTTAGTCGATTTAAACTCAAATTTCTTAAAAACTCCCGGTACAGCAGTCTTTGCAGCTGTTTTATATCCTATGTAGCCAAGCTCAGGATCACCTTTAGCACTAAAAGCAAAAGCAGAGCTAGCCAAAAGCATGCTCGCAACAACACTTGAAATGATTTTATTCATTAAATCTCCTTTGATTTGATTTAAAATATCATTATTTTATAAAAAATTTTCTTTTAAATTTCTTACTCGGGATCATCACTAAATTCATTTTCTTTAAAAATTTTATAAAAATCAACAAACCATAAAACAAAAGCGATTACAATCAAAGTCGCCGGCAGATGTATATAAAATCCGCTCCAAGCATAGGCAAAAAACCCTCTAAAAATTCCCGCGGCCATGACCAAAGCAAAAGCTATCTTACTAAGACGTAGAAACTCAAGCTCCTGTCCGCTATGACGAAGCCCGGCGATATTAAAGATAAGCATAATGCTAAATATCATGCCGTTAATCGCAAGTATGTGAATCATGTTTGCCTCAAGCCCAAGACCCAAAATTCCGCTTATGCCAAAGACGGCGTAAGCAACTGCCGCAAGAAGCTGCATAAGATAGTAAAAAACGATAAAATTATGCCTTAAGAGCTCTTTATAATGCCACTCCTTAAGCTTGGCAAAAATCGCAGCACCGCAAGCTAACGCCGCATAACTTATCGCGCCGCTTGATTCAAAAAACACGCTTAAGATCAAAAACGCACAAACGCAACAAATGGCGATATTTTTATAGACCAAATTTGGCACAAACACAGCCTCATCCATATCGCTTTCGCGCTTTATCGCCTCGCGTCCAAGCACCATACTAACGCGAAATGATATGAGCAAAATCGCGATGATATGCAGATGAATTTGCAAATTTAAAAACTTCTCTTCGCCGGTTACAATATAGCAAATTTCAAAGAGCAAAATTCCAAGCAAAAAGCCCATGACTCCGAATTGATCATCATTTTTATCAAGCCAGATCATATAAGCACAAAGCATCACCAAATACGCCCAAAAGGTAGCCATAAAAAGATGGGCAAGCCACAAATTTACGAGCGAGGCAAGGAAACTAAGAGTAAAAATTCCAAACAAAATATGAGCGTGAATTTTAAGCGACTTAGTAAAATTCGTCCAGTCCGTAAGTCCCGTAAGCAAAAATCCCGCATAAGCAAGCGCGCCTACAAGGTGTAAAAATATAAATTTATGAAGGCTTATAAAATCAACCGGCGCAAAGAATATAACTCCACCAAGTGCCGCACAAATCGCGCTTGAAAGGAAAAATATCCGCATAGGATAGGTAAAAAAATCATTAATCATAGTAAATTTCCCCCTTAAAATTCTCATTTATCACGGCGTTTAAGTACTCAAAATTCCTATCTTCAAAGCGTTTTTCAAGCTTTAGCCTGCGCTTGATGACGGCACCTTTGCTCTCAAGGAAGCAAATTTCATCGCTCATCTTGGCAGCTTCCATCCTATCATGAGTTACAAGCACTACACTCATGCCGTTTTTCACACGGTCTGCGATCATCTCCATCAAAATTTCTTTCATATCATAATCCAGCCCCGAAAACGGCTCATCCATCAAAAGCAAATCAGGCTCAGTCACGATAGCGCGCACGAAGGCGACTCTTTGGCGCATACCGCCGCTTAACTCATTAGGATATTTTCTAGCATCCTTTTTGCCAAGACCAAGCCTTTCAAAGTAGCTAAGCACTAGACTTTCATCGGGTTTATCCATAACCAAAAGCACGTTTTCAAGCGCGTTTTTCCACTCTAAGAGGCGGTTTTCCTGAAAAAGATAGGTCGTGCGGGCGAATTTGTTGATTATGCGCCCTTTTCTTGGCTCTATGATACCGGAAATCAGCCTAAGTATCGTAGTCTTACCGCACCCGCTTGCGCCAAAAAGAGTTATAACCTCGCCGCTTTTAACATCTATACTAAAATTTCTCACTACCTTATCGCGCAAAATTTCATATTCTACATTTTTAAGCTCTAGCATTACACTCTCCTTAGCGCTTCCAAGGCATGAGTGCTATCTTTAAAGGCTCGATAATGAGATATTCAAAAAGCATGATAAGCGTGATAACAAGCACCACGTAAGCCATCACCTCGGTCGTATCAAGCATAACACGCGCACTTGCTATCTTTGCACCCATTCCTTCATTTGCTCCCAAAAGCTCCGCCATAATGACTATCTTAACGCCCATCGCCACAGCCACACTCAAAGAGCTTATGATATATCCCGTAAGATGCGGGATGTAAAGGTGGCGAATTTTCCTAACAAGTCCCAAATGATATGCGTCAAACATCTCCTTTAGCTCTTCGCTAACGCTCATCATGCCAACCGCCGAGCTTGCAAACGTTAGCGGCAAAACAGTTATGATGATAGTAAAGATGGTGCTAAAATTTCCAAATCCGAACCAAAATATCGCCATCACTATCCAAATGATCGGCGGCATGGCTAAAAGCACCGTTATAAGCGGCTTTAAAAGCGCGGCAAAGCTCTTATAAGCACCGGCAATAAGCCCAAGTGTGATACCGATGATACATGCAGTTCCCACACCTACAAGCGACCTAAAGAGCGTTACGTCAATCTCGCTTGCCTTGTATTCAAGCAGAAGCGAATAAGCCTTAAGAAAGACGACCTTTGGAGCAGGTAGCATAAATTCGCCGAATTTCTCGCTACCAAGCTGCCAAAGAGCGATCAAAAGACATATCGTAGCAAATCCGCTAAATCCGCCCCAGAGATAATCAACCACGCGGTTTATCGCCGCGCGATCTTTTTTAACGTTATCGATTAAAATCATAAAAACAGGCTTTTATCAGGCATTTTACCGCCTAAAATTTTTGGATTTAGCTCAAACAGCACTTCAAAAAAGCTCATCAGCTCATCAGCCAAATCGCTTGCTTTAGTTACGGTTAAATTTGAGCGCTCAAATGCGTTTGCAAGAGCGGGTTCCGGCGCAGGCAGATACTGAGCGCCGATCTTAGCGGCACTTTGCTTGTTTTGCAAAATCCACTCAAGAGCGTTTTGCAAGTCGTTATGAAATACCTCAAAAACCTCTCTGTTAGAATTATAATAATCCAAACTCACTATAAGACCCGCTTGCGGGATATATGGCTTCACGCCAAAGCTCTCGCCCCAAATTTCAGGCAGTTCAAAGCCCACGCTTACATCCACGCCCATCTTTTTACCCTTAAGTATGGCAGCCGAGCTCATAGGCTCGATGGATAGTGCAGCGTCATAGTCTTTTTGCAAAAACAGCCCAACCGACTCAGGCGGAGTTTGCACGTAGGTGATGTCGATCTTTGAGATGTCTATGCCGCGCTTTTTGCAAATGGCGCGAAAGACGAGATCGGGCATATCGTTTTTAAAAGGCATGATAAGCTTTTTACCGACCAAATCCTCTATGCTTTTTATGCTTGCGTCTTTAACAAGGACGTTTTGAAGTCCGTTTGTCATGATGTTTAGCATGCCAAATTTTATGCCTTGGTTGGCTAAATTTACGCCCACATTACTAGGTGCGGCAGTTAGCTTCATATCTCCGCTTGCCACACCCGCGCGGAGTTGATCGGGATTATTCCAAATTCTTAGCTTCATATCGTGAGTTTTGTTAAGCTCGCCTTGCATGGTTGCAACCGCAAGCATAGTGCTTGGGATAGCGGGCATCCCCCAGATGTCAAACCTCTCTTTTGCAAACAAATTTGGAGCAAATGCCGTTACTCCAAGAGCTGCGCCTAAACCTAAGAAATTTCGTCTTTTCATCTTTTATCCTTTGTGTTGATCTGAATTTTTAACTAAAATAAAGTCGTAAAAGCAAAGTATCGCGAGATGATTTTTTGAGCTTTGAAGCAAAATTAAGCAAAGCTAGGCAAGATAGCCTGCTGCAGTGAAAATTTTGCAAAATCTCAAAAAAGCGCTTGCGAGACTAGCTTTTATCAAAAACTTGAGTGAAAACTTACAAACACCACCCTACCCGGCGCATTCACCCTCCTTGGATCAAGAGCTGCTACATGATCGCCGCTTATAAACTCCGCATACTCCTTATCAAAGATATTATTTATGCCAAACCTTAAGCCAAATTTATTTCTAAATTCAACCGCACCGTAAACGTCTATGAGCGTAAACGCTTTTGCTTCTTTGCTGTCTATCCCAAGACCGCTGTTTTTATCAAAATCGCCTCTGTTTTGCTTTGCCACATATCTAAGCGCACTGCCTAAACTAAAGCTTCCAAAGCTTGCGTAGCTCTTGTAATCAGCTGCTAAATTCGCTTCAAACGGGCGAATTTGATAAAGGGCTCTGCCGTCTGTTTTGTTTTGTCCGTAGTTGTAAAAAAGTGCTGCTTTTAAGCCAAAATTTTGTAAGAAGTTATAGCTTGCGCTTAAATTTGCGCTGTAAATTTCAGCATCAACGTTTCTGGAAATAACGGCGTTTTTGTTCATCGGCATAGCCGCTTTTGAGTGCCTGCGATCATAGATGATGAGATCTTTTACGTCGCTTGCGATAAGATGAGCTTTGACAGCGAAACTATCCTCGCCCTGCTTTGAGCTTAGATACTCTTTGAAAAACTCGCTTTTATACTCAAGTCCCAAATTCACGCGGTTGTGGCGCTCAGGTTTTAAGAACGGATTTGATATCCAGCCGTTATCAAGCGGTCCGTAAAGGGTGTTAAAGCGCTCCATGTTTGAAGGCATCCTGCTAATGCTCTCAAGCGCCGCGTAGTAAAGATCCTTTTCATTCGGGCTAAATTCGTATTTCAGGCTCGCGCTTAAAGCCTTATGCTTGATGTCGCCGTCTAAATTTTCGCCGTAAATTGACTTAACCAGCCCTTTTATCGTTGAAATTTGAGGCATAGGCGCTGAGTATGGGTTGTTCGCCGCGCGCAAATTTGAGCTCATCCACTCGTAGTTAAGCGCCAAATTTAGCTTGTTTGCTTCGTTAAATTTATAAGATATCTCGTCAAACACTCTCGCGCTTTGGTTCTTAACATCTCCGAAGCGATATCCGTTAAACACCCATTTGCCACTCACAAATCCGTACCTTTTGCCCTCGTGCAAGTCGTGCTGATAGCTAGTGCCTATCATGTTGTGAAAATTGCCAAAATCAGCGTCATAGCTAAGCTTCGCGTCAAAAATTTTCCTCTCTACTTCGACTTTTACTTTTTGAGCCGAATTTCTTAGCTCGTAGTTGTTTGCGTCGCGGTTGATATCTCTTAGCATAAGCTCTAAATTTAGCGTATTAGCAAGACTTTCTTCGCCTAACCGAGCGTTAAATTTCGCTATCTTACGCTCGGTTTTAACTGCGTCCATCGCGTGATGAGGTTCTTTTTCGTTATCTATATTATCACGCAAAAATGTAAAACGAAATTCGCTTATATCGTTTGGCACAAAGCCCAAAATAGCGCTTTGACCTTGTCTTGAGTAGCCAAAATCAACTTCATTGCCACCGCCGTCTTTATAGCGGTTGCCCTTTGAAAAATTTGCGTTTAAGATGGTGTAGAAATTTGCCCCGCGATATTTAAAAAGAGTCGAGCTATAAAAATCTCTACCGTAAAATCCGCCTGAAACGTGAAATTTATCCATCGAATCATCAAGCAGGTCGGTTACGAAAAAATACTCATCCCTATTCGTGCGATCAAACTGATGTGCGGGAAATGCGCTTTGAGCGATATTTGGCGTATATGGCTTAGGTGGCGCGAAATCTTTTAACGGAGCGATATTATCTGGGTTTGCACTATTTGCTACAAGCAAGCTAGCTAACGCGGCACAACTTAAAACTACTCTCATCTTGTGTCCTTGTTTGTATGAAATTTATGAGAAATTTGATTTTTTGATTTTGATTAAGTATATCATTATTAAGCAGTTAAAGATATTGATATATATCAACTCTAAAATATACACTAAAAGCTTAATTTGAAATTTAGATCGATAAATTATAAGCGTGGCTTGAAAGGATAAAGGCTTGCAAAGAGAGCCTATCCGTCCTCTTTACAAACAAAATTAATAAAAGAAGTTGATTATCTGAGTAGCTATTTTATCTTCTACAAAAGGCATGATGTAGCTTGGCGAATATACGTTTTTATCGCTTTGCACATCAAGTATGGTACGTTGCTCACGCTCTTTTGTAGCGATCGAGACGCTAACCGTTGCCTTGTAGATATAGTGGCGAGTGTCGTAATAATCATCATAAAAAGGATCTCCAAACACCATGCCAACTCCCGCTGAACTCCTACGTCCAAACGAGCCAAAGCCGTAGCCTAAATTTATAAAGACATTAGGATCCTTACGCTCCACTCTCTCAAGCATCATAAAATCCCCAAGCAAGACGATATCGGCACGCTTTTTATCAGCTACGGGCACGAAGCCCTTACTTACAAATTTCTTTCTAACCGTCTCTTCAAGAGTGTTTTGATGTCCTGATGAGTTTTTAAAATTTATAAAGACCGTTTGGTTTGCGTCTAAATTTGTAATAAATACGGGCGCGCTGGAGTTTAAGTATAGTTTTGGCGTGCTATTTGTGCTGCAAGCCGCAAAGAAAAAGGCTATAAATAAAAGGAGTAAAATTTGAACATACCTCATCTCAAATCCTTTAATTTTATGATTTTACATGAAATTATAACTCGCTGCGATTAATGAAAGATAAAATAAAAGCTAAATTTTAAAGAATAAAAGAGAAGAAAAAGGGGCGAATTGCCCCCTTAAATTTAGATAGAAAAGCCTGTATTGCGAAGTGTGACGCGTTTGCGATATACATTTGCAACTTCGGTTGCATCTCCAACCAAAAGAGCGTTTGTCGCACAAACCGCCGCACACATAGGCACTTTGCCCTCTGCGATACGGTTTTGTCCGTATAGTTCGCGCTCTTCGTGAGAATTTGTCTCTGCAGGACCGCCCGCGCACATCGTGCATTTATCCATCTCGCCTTTAATGCCAAACGCCCCGTCTCTTGGAAACTGCGGCGCACCAAACGGACAAGCATATAAGCAGTATCCACAGCCTATGCATTTGTTTTTATCATGAAGCACGATACCGTCTTCGCGGATATAAAAGCAATCCACAGGACAAACTTGCTCGCAAGGAGCGTCCGTGCAGTGTTGGCATGCGATGGTTGTTGAAACCTCCTTGCCCTCAACGCCGTCATACAGCGTGATAACCTTGCGACGGTTAATGCCCACAGGAGTTTCGTGCGCCGAAGAACAAGCTACTTGACAACCGAAACAACTTATACATCTGTTGTTATCTACGAAAAATTTCATTCTTGCCATGGCTTACTCCTTACGCTTTTTCCAGACGGCATAGACCTGCGTTATACTCTGAAATTTGAGTAACAGGGTCAAATCCGTAGTTTGTTACGATGTTTGAAGGCTCACCTATCGTATATGGCTTAGTTCCTTCAGGATACCTATGGCTTAGATCAACGCCTTGCATCACGCCCGCGAAGTTATAAGGCAAGCAAATTCTATCGGGCGTAACGCTTCTGTTGTGATAGCATTTTACTTTTATCTTCGTGCCTTGCGGAGAGTGAATCCACATCATATCGCCGTCTTGTATGCCGTATTTAAGCGCTAGTTCAGGGTGAACGTTAGCAAACATCTCAGGCGTGATAGCCGCTAGATATTTACTTGTACGCTCAAGCATTCCCGCACCGCTTAAATTCACCAAGCGCATTGAGCTGATGATAGTAGGGAAATCCTTGCTCCAATCTTGCTTTTGTTGCTCTGATTTAAATTTCGTCTCAACGCGGAAATTTCTAGCCTGATCGTCGATAGCAGGATACTTTTGTACCAGATCCCATCTTGGCGAGTGTATCGGCTCTCTGTGTTTTGGAATTTGATCTATAAATTCCCAAACTATAGCTCTTGCTCTTGCGTTTCCATAAGGAGCAACGCCTGCTTCGCGGCATTTTTGATTTATGATACCGCTATAATCCATAGTCCAGTTTTCGCCGATCTTAGCCTTTTCCTCCTCGGTTAAGGTTATGCCAAGCACCTGCTCGATATTGTCCTTAGTGATTTGCGGATAGCCGCCTTTAACCTTAGAGCCTTTTAGCTGGACAGCTTCAGAGGCGATTTGAGAAACGCCGTTATGCTCTAGACCAAATCTATTTCTAAATCCGCAACCGCCCTCGGTATAAGGCTTATTTAGATCATAAAGTATAGGAGTTCCAGGATGCTGCTTATCCCAGCAAGGCCAAGGCAAGCTGTAGTATTCGCCTTTTACGTCTCCGCCTATTCCTATTAGCGTATCGGGATCGAAATTTTCCCAATTTTGCTGATGCTTTCTTAATCTTTCAGGCTGCCAACCTTGAAGCCCGATAGTTTGACCCATTCTGGCCAGCTCTCTTGTAGCGTCATCAGGCCACACGAAGCTATCTTTTACTACTTCAAGATCATCGTTCATCTTTAAGGATTTAGTGTAATCCTCATAAAAGCCCCATTTTTTAGCAAATTCAAACATAACCTCATGATCAGGCTTGCTCTCATAAAGTGGATCTACAACTTTCGTTCTCCACTGCGCAGCTCGGTTTGTAGCCACAACGATACCTTCGTTTTCAAACTGAGTCGCAACAGGAAGGATATAAATTCCGTCTTTTCTATCGCTTAAGATCGCAACCTCGTTTACAAACGGCTCTGCGATAACCAGTAAATCAAGCTTATCTATCGCCTCTTGAATTTTTGCCAGGTGAGCCATAGAGGTAATTCCCGTTCCTTGAACCCAAAGCACCTTAAGCTCGCCGCTTGTAAAGGTATTTTCCTCTTTTAAAACGCCCTGCCACCATTTTGAAAGCGACCAGCCTTTTTCATTTCTCCAGTTTCTATCTTCAGGATTTTTAGGATCGTGGTAATAATACTCCTCAAATTTCGTTCCTTTTATAAGAGCGCCGCCTTTTTTAGGCTCTTTGGTTGAAACGGCAAATCGTTTTACAAATTCGTCAAATTCTACGCCCCAACCCTTACAAAAGTGCTTCCAAGCCTTATCGCCAAGCCCGTAGTATGTAGGCAAGCTGTCGGCTAGGTTGCCCATATCGGTTGCACCTTGAACGTTATCGTGTCCGCGGATAATGTTACATCCGCCGCCCTCTACGCCCATATTTCCAAGCACAAGCTGAAGGATAGGCAAAATTCTCGTATTTGAGCTGCCGATACTGTGCTGAGTCATTCCAAGAGACCATGCGATAGAAGCCGGCTTTGTATGAGCGTAAATATTTGCTACCTGCATAATCAAATCGGCAGGAACTCCGGTAACGTCAGACGTTACTTCAGGCGTCCAGTGCTCGGCCTCTTTGCGAACTTCATCTATGCCGTAAGTTCTATCGGCGATGAAATTCTTATCCTCCCAGCCGTTTTTAAATATGATATGAAGCAGCCCGTAAACAAAAGCTATGTCCGTTCCCGGTCTAACACGCACATATATATCGGCTTTTGCCGCTGTTTTTGTGTAGATAGGATCTACAACTATCAGCTTTGCGTTGTTTCTATCTTTGGCTTGAAGGAAGTGCTTCATGCCTCCGACTGGATTTGCAACTGCGGAATTTGCTCCAAATACCATAATGGCTTTTGAATTTGCCGCCACGTCTCCAAAGTGGTTTGTCATCGCGCCATAACCCCAAGTATTCGCCGCTCCGGCGACTGATGCGCTATGTCAAATACGTGCAACGTGGTCTATATTGTTTGTGCCCCAAAATGCTGCAAATTTTCTAAAATAAAACGACTGCTCGTTGCTAAATTTCGCAGAGCCCAAAAATTCGACACAATCAGGTCCGTGCTCTTTACGAATTTCAAGCATTTTATCGCCGATCTCGTTTACCGCAGTCTCCCAGCTTATGCGCTCCCACTTGCCGTTTACCTTTTTCATAGGGTATTTGATGCGTTGCTTGCTCTTGGTTAGATCGATTTGATCTATGCCCTTACAGCAGTGACTGCCTTGAGATACGGGATGATACATCGCCATATCTTGACGAACCCAAACGCCGTCTTTTACTTCTGCTTCTATACCGCATCCGGCAGAACATATCGAACAGATAGTTCTAACTTTTTTTGAGCCCTCAAACGGATTTTTTATCTCTTCGTTCGTAGCTTTTCTAAAGACTTCATTCTCTCCAAAAGCGACCGTGCTACCCGCTCCAAGGGCTGCAAGCTTAAGGAAAGAGCGTCTTCCTATACGTGAATCACTCATAGTATTCTCCCTTAGTAAGCGATTTTATAGTAGTACTCCCACTCTTTGCTTTTTTGATAAAGCACCTCTTTTTTGCTTGACTTACCAAGCACTACGCCGTTAGAATCAGCTTGCAAGCTAGCCTTGTTGCCGCTATTTGCGATAGCAGCGGTAGCTATCATCGTGCCGCCCACGGCGCCAATTTTTAAAGATTTTTTTAAAAAATCTCGTCTTGATCCTTCCATCTTTTCTCCTTTCAGCTTTTAAATATATAAAAGCAACTTGTCTATATTAAAAAGTAAAATTCAATTTAAAATGTTCAAAATTAGCATATTTCTAATTGGAAATCGCTATCAAATAGCGTTAAATAGCTAATTTGAACTACATAAATATTAACTATGCAAATTTAGCATATCTTATAATTGGAAATCGTAAAGAACTGATATTAAATAATATTTTTTAAAAATCTTTAAAAATATAAAAAAATAATAATATTTCTTCAAAGATGAAATTTAAAATGAGAGATTATAAAATTTAAGTATCAATGCCAAAGCGGTTAAGCGGACGAAAAAGAAAATTTAAAATTTAAAGTGGCTAAATTTGATAAAAGCCCTCAAAAAGAGAGCTTTTGTAATGAAGTGTTATTTTTTAAGATCTTGCAAATTTATTATATAAGGCACGCTTCTAACGCCTGCCGCAAGGTATTTTGTGCGAAGATCATCCATCATTTTAACCTCATCGTCGCTTACTGCATTATCCGCTACTTTATAATCCTCAGCGAAATATTTTCTTAGAATTTTGATCTTTTCGCTATCGGTTTTTGCCTTAACCGCATCTTTATATATTAAAAAGCTCTTTTGAAGAGCTGATTTATCATGTACAGGAGTTAGGATTATATGGACATTTGCCTCTTTTAGGGTTGTCTCGATCTTTTCAAGCTCCATTCTGCAGTATGGGCACTCAGGATCTGAAAACATAACATAAGTAGGCTTTTTAGAGTCGTTGCCAAGCATTATGATATTTTTCTTTTCTTCTTTATTAAACTGAGCTGCGATATTTTTAGCAGTTATCTTCTCTTTCATCTCGGCTTTATAAGCTTTTTTATTTTTTAGATCGATGATATCCGGAAGAAGCAGATCGCCCTTAGTAAACATTATCTCATCTTCGCTAAGCTTGCCGTTGCTGATATTTACTACAACCATTTCGTATTCAGGGTTTTCGGCCAGTTTTTGGCGCTCAGTAACCTTAAACATAAGTCCCGGCTGAGCTATTGACTTATAAAAATCGATTATCTGCTCATTGCTGGCAGCAAATAGACTTGTAGCCGCAACTACGGACGCTAATATAATTTTTTTCATTGTTTTACCTTTTGTTGAAATTTCGCTCGATTATAATAACTTTTTTTAAACGGATAGAAAATCACTCTTTTATCACTCTATCATTGCCGTTTTTTAAGATATCAGGCATAGTATCGAGGTATTCAAGATATGCGATTATGTATTTTCTGCTTAAATTCAGATGATCTTTTGCATTTGTTACGTTTACGAAGCCTTCGGTTTTTATTATCTCTTTAAGCTTACTAGTCGCCTCGTTTAAAGCCTTTGAAGTTATGAAAAGATTATGCGCAAGCCTTACTACTCGCTTTATGCCCGTTAGCTTTTTAAGCGCGTTATCTCCGCTAAACCTGTCTATCTCAAGTTCGTCATAGATGTTATAAGGCGCGGCTGGAGCTAAATTTGAGCTTTCCAAAATTTGATAAATTCGCTCTTCAAGCCTTACTTTAAGCTCTTTGATATCAACCCCTGTTTTTGTATAAACGCCTTCATTTTGAGCTATGAGGCCGCTTTTGCAAAGCTCGTCGATAGCTTTTTGGCATAGCTCCTCGCTCGCCCAAGTTAGCTTTAGACTGATACTTGAAGCAGAAAATATCGCATAAGGATTTTTTTCTATCATAAATTTTATAATCTCTTTAATGCGAGAAATCGCGCTTATATCGTAGATATTTAAGGCTTTTTCATCTACATAAACACTTGGAATTTGCTTTGCTATATTAACCGCTTCTTCGTGAGTTAAACCAAATCTTTGATAAGAGGAGATAATGCCAAAGCCGTTTTTATGCGTGTCCTTAAGCAAAGTAAAAGCGTTTGTGAAATCTTTTTTAAAAAGATGATTTAAAAATAGAATTTTTTGCGCCTTTTTAAGCGGTTCATTTACCGAATTTAAAACCCTACCGCCGCCTATCACGCGCGAATTTGCAACCAAGACGAAAGGCTCGTCAAATTTTAAAAACATATCCTTTTCAAATTTAAAAGTTACAAAACAACTATCGTCTTTTTGGCTCAAAATAATCGCTTTTGCACTTGCGGTTTGCGCTCCCACGCAAAACGTCACGCTTTCATTGTGAGTTAAATTTTTTGCATTTACGAAGCAATCAGCCTCTCTAAATCCCCTAAAAAAGCCTTTTTTGCTTAGAAGTTGCCCCTTTTTAAGCTCATTTAGCTCAATACCTGTTAAATTTAGCGCCACACGGCTGCCTTCATACGCGACATCAACGAAACTATCATGAATTTGCACGCTTCTTACAAGCGCTTCTTTGCCTGAGCCGTAGTTATAGATCTTTTCGCCTTTTTTTACGCTTCCTTCTATGATAGTTCCCGTTACTACGCTACCGATTCCTTTTAGACTAAAGACCCTATCGATATAGTAGCGAAACACGCCGTGTTCGCTTTTGGTTTTTGGCTTTAAAGTAAAGAGATAATCTCTTAATTCGGCTATGCTTTGGACGTCTTTTATACTAACTGCAAAAAATTCCAAAATTTCAAGATTTTTTAGCCTGCTTATAGCCTCTGCAACTTCAAATTTAACCTGCTCTATCCTGCTTTCATCTACCAAATCACACTTTGTTACGGCGACAATCAAAGACTTTATTTGAAGCAAATTTAAAATTTGCAAATGCTCTAAACTCTGAGGCATAAGCCCGTCGTTTGCGGCAACTACAAACAAGCACGCATCAAATCCATACGCCCCGCTTATCATCGTCTTAACCAAGCTTTCATGTCCCGGAACGTCGATAAATGCGATATTATCTTCGCCTCGCCTTAAATTTGAAAAACTAAGATCGATAGTTATGCCGCGCTTTTTTTCCTCTTCAAGCACGTCGCCTTCAAAGCCGTTTATCTCTCTTATAAGTGCCGTTTTACCGTGATCGATATGTCCTGCGGTTCCGATTATAAGGCTATTCATCGCACTCTCCTAAAATTTCGTTTATCGAATTTATGAGCCTTGTTTCATCCTTAAGCAAAACGCTTCTTAAATCAAGCAAAAACGCTCCGTTTTCAATCCGTCCGATGATATGTTTAGCTCTAAATTTCGCCTCGTTTAAATTTGCGTTACCGCGCACTTTAAGAGCAATGCTCGGTATAGCCTTATTTGGCATAGTGCCTCCGCCCACAAATGTCTTGGTTTGCACCACTTCAAGCGGTTTTTTAAGAGCAAAATTTATCCTGGTCGCGGTATTTTCAAGCTCGTTAATGTCTTTATAGAGCTGATTAATTGTGGTTATGAGACTGAATTCTTTATTTATGTAAGCCTTTACCGATTCGCTTAGAAGCGATATTATCACTTTATCCACTCGAAGCATTCTAAGGAGTTGATTTTGCTTAAGCTTTGCTATTAGTTCGCGTTTGCCAAGGATTATACCGCACTGAACGGAGCCAAACAGCTTATCGCCACTAAAGCTTAGTAACGAAACATCGCTAAATTCCCTCGCATTCGGCTCATTTCTGCCTAGATTATAAGGAAGCTCGCCGACATATCCGCTTCCAAGATCGTAATAATCAATCACTTCATGCTTTTTAGCCAAATTTGAAAGCTCGTTTATACAAACATCCTCGCTAAATCCGACTATATCGAAATTTGAGCGGTGCACTTTTACGATCATCTTGGTGTTTTCACCGATAGCCGCTTCATAATCTTTTAAATTTGTCCTATTTGTAGTGCCGACCTCGCGCAATAAAGTTCCCGAATTTGCCATCACTTCAGGCACTCTAAAGCTTCCTCCGATCTCAACCAACTCGCCTCTGCTGATAACCGCTTCACCGCCTTTTGCAAAGGTATTTAGCACGAGAAAAACGGCGCTTGCGTTATTATTTACGACGATTGCGTCTTCAAAGCCAAAAAGCTCCGCTAAAAGCGAGCCGACGTAATCGTATCTGTTTGAGCGAGTCCCGCTTTCAAGGCTGTATTCTAAATTACAATACCCCGTGATGACGTCCTTTGCGCGCATCAAAATTTCTTCGTCTATTACGCTTCTGCCTAAATTTGTATGCACGGCAACGCCTGTTGCATTTATCACGCTTTGCAAAGATGAAATTTCAAATTTTGCGTAGCGTTTTAGGATATTTTTTATAATATCTTGCAACTGATCGCAAGTTTTATTCGCTATGATTTTTTCGCGCTGAAACTCAAGTTCTTCTCTGGCAAATTTGGCTACAAAAGCTGGAATCTTATCTTTAAATTCGGGCATTTTTAAAATTTTATCTATCTGCGGTAGGCTTTTAAATTCGCTCATTTCAACTCTCCAAGTAATTTTGTTTTACTACGAGGATTGTATCATAAATTTTGCAAGAGATTTTAGCTTATATATTAAAAATAGATTTTTAAATTCAGTACTCATTAATGACATAAGTATTAAAATGCAGTAGTTTTTGATAATGGAGAATATTAATGAAAGAATTTGGCTTTTATAACGATTTTGACGACTCTTTGATGCTAAACGAACAGATTGAAATAGCAAAAGAAGGCGAGTACCTGATCTCAAATTCGGATAAATTAAAGGCTGATATCATAGCCCCTGAGATAAATTTTTATCTCAAAAACAGTAGCGATAGCGTACTTGACAAAGCCAAAAACACGCTTTTATTATACGAAGCAAGAGCTCACGGATTTGACCTTGCAAGAGATGTCGAGCACGAAAAGGAAGTCGGCAAAAACGTCGTCATCGTAAGCAACACAGGCCGCGAAAATTTGGCTGAAATTTTAAAAGAAAACGGATTTAAGGTTATTGAAATAACGCACTTTGAGATGAAATTCGTATATGGCGCGGCAGGCGAATTAAGCGTGATAATGCTAAGAGAAAACGACGAGTTTGAAGTTGATTGCGATTTCTTGCTGGTTGAAAACGCAAGAGATTATATGCTTAAGCAAAGCGGTTGCTACGAGATAGCAAATATGAGCGATGAGAACGTGCTAAATTTTATGCTTGAAAAAAGCCCGAAATTCAAATACAAAACGCATATTTTTTATGATTCTACCATTTGTCAATACCACGAGCGCAGACAAGAAATTTGCGGAAGATGTGCGGATGTCTGCCCTACGGTTGCGATTTTAAAAGAGGATGCGACAAAACATCTTGTATTTTCTCACATAGACTGTCTTGGATGTGGCGGCTGTATCAGCGTATGCCCTAGCGGTGCGCTTGATTACTCATATACTCCGCGTGTTGCGTTTGGAGAAATAGCAAAGATGTATAAAGGCAAAATCGCGCTGATCGTGCCTAAGAAAATGGATCTAGCCAATTTAAGTCTGAATTTGCCTGCGGGCGTGCTTCCTTTTGCCATAGAAGGCGAAAAATGGCTACATGAGGCGCACTTTATGACGCTTTTGCAAGAAAGCGGAGCAAGCGTGATATTTTATACCGATTTCGTAAGTCGCGGCTCAAAAGACGCCATTGACATAGTAAATCAAATTTATGAGATCAAATTCGCCCGCAAAGCGGTCTATGTCGCCATGAATGAAAAAGAGCTTAAAGACGCTCTTAGCAAAGCGACTCTAATAGAAGGTTCACAGCATTCGGTTTCCGAATACGCAATGCCAAAAAGAGAAATTTTTGGCAAACGACTTGAGTGGCTTGTCGGAGATGAAAATTTAGGAGTAGTAAAAACGGGTGAAAACATAAGCTACGGCACGGTTGAGATAAACCGCGATACATGTACGCTTTGCTTAAGCTGCGTGGGTGCATGTAACGTAAGCGCGCTCGTTGCGGACACCAAGACAAATTCCATAATGTTTAACCCAAGTATATGCACCAACTGTGGATACTGCGAGGTAAGTTGCGCCGAAAAAGACACCATAGTACTTAAACGAGGAGAGATAGATCTAAAACCGGAATATTTCGTATATAACGAGCTTGCACGCGACGAACTCTTTGCCTGCATAGAGTGCGGCAAAGAGTTTGCGACTAAAAAAGCCGTTGAGAAAATCGCTTCTATAATGGGTCCGAAATTCGCCTCCGATCCGATAAAGCATAAGACGCTTTACTGCTGTGCGGATTGCAAAGCCAAAGTGATGGTGCAAGCGCAAATCGAGATGATGCAAAAGGATATTTTCAATGGATAACAATATCACCAAAGCGCGCTCATATTTTTACGAATTTTTAGCCTTTCCGCTGTTTTTTAATACCGACAAATCAAAATTTGAAAAGTGGAAAGAAAAGCTTGAGTATCTAGCTTCAACACCGATCTCCGAGCAATCGGACGAGGCGTTTGCTCATCTTAAGAAATTTGATTTTGAAACGTTTTTGCGTGAGCAAAACGACGTGCTTTTTGACTTTGCCTACTCAAACATCCCGCTAAACGCCTCTTTTTACGAAGAGGGTCGTGATGACGGCGCAGCAAGACTTAGAGTGATAGAGTGCCTTAAGCTAAGCCCGTATAGACGCGACGTGCAAAACTGCAAAGATAGCGAGGACTTCATCGGTTTTGTGTTTTTGGCGATGTCAACTTTTTTAAACGATGAATTTAGCGGTGCAAAAAACATCAGCGACAAGCTATTTTCAGGGGTTATAAATAATTTTGTAGATGAATTCACCCTGCTTTTACATAATCACAAAAATTCAAATTTCTTTAAAGCCTACGCTC
Organism: Campylobacter sp. CCUG 57310; assembly: GCF_013201975.1. Classification (NCBI taxonomy): domain Bacteria; kingdom Pseudomonadati; phylum Campylobacterota; class Epsilonproteobacteria; order Campylobacterales; family Campylobacteraceae; genus Campylobacter; species Campylobacter sp. CCUG 57310. The sequence goes on along the minus strand of NZ_CP053845.1, from coordinate 171,451 downwards.
AGATAATAGAAATTTTTATGCAGATTGAGCGCACGATACTTTCTATTGAGGCGCCTGCTAAACCTATCGGCGATAGCGTAGCGGTGGCCTCAATGAAAAAAGAGCCATTTCAAAGCAAGATGCCTACGGCAAAAACCAAGCTTCACTGGGAAGAATTTACTCCAGTTATACAAAATGAATTTTAAGCTATCCGCTTAAAATTCATCACTTTAAAAGCTTATAAATTCGCTCTAGTAGAAGTTCGCATAAGCTTTAACGTCGGTAATTTATCTTAAAAAAGAGATTTTGTAAATTTTAATTTTATTTAGCGATAAATTTATTAGGTTGCTTTTAGACAAATTTAGCTCTACTGAAATTTAAATTGTTATTTAATACAAGCCAAACTCAAGCATTACAAAGCCCGAATTTAAATATCTCGCACAACACAAACCAAATACTATTGATTTGCATGATTAAAAAGCGTTAAATTCTAAAACACACTACAAACCACTTGCGCTTTAAATTTTAAATTTTGGGCTGTTTTGGACGGGATTTTAAAAGTCTTGCCTCTTTAAAAAATATCCTAAGCGATTTTTGCTCTTTAGGCTCTATCTTGTAGCTGATAAACTCAAGGTACCATTTTATATCTTCTTTGCAGATACCTCTACTTTTAGCGTATTCCGCTAGTATATAGTTTGGAATTTTGATGTTTTGGTTTAAGAATTTCTTAGTTAACCTTTTGTATCTACTGAAATTTTTCGTGCATGAAAATCTGCCAAATACAAAAGGTAAATTTGTCCGCTCATGCCACAGCCCGGCTAAGTCGTAAAACCGCTCGCCGCCTTCGATAAGATAAGCTTTAAGGGCCCTATCGCCTATGATAACCTCGCCTTTGACATCTAAAATTTTAGCAAGCAAATTTGAAGAGGCGGATGCAGGATCGCTCTTTGGGAGAGAATTTTTGCGTACCAGCACGCTTTTTACATCGCGTTTTGCGACTATGCCGAAATTAAGCTTTTTATATCTTTTTTGATAGCTCTCTATGCTAGAAACGACTGCAGCATCGACTCTGCGAGCGCGTAAATTTTTATTTAAACGACTTGGAACTCCCTTTTTAAACTCAATCGTTTTTTTAGTGTAGCTTTGAAGTGGTGAGCGCTTAAGATATATGTGAAAAGGAAGTAAATTCAGATAATCAATCTTGCCAAAGATCACAAATTTCCTTCAAAATTTCAGGAGAAAACTCCTGAAATCTACTCCTCTATAGGCTCGTTTTGAAGTAGTTTTACGTATTTTTCGACGCACTCTTTTATATCATCGTCATTTGCACTGAACGAGCCGCCGTTTATAAAAATTCTATTAAATATCATCCCGCAATAATCAGCCGTGATCTGTAGAGGCAAAAGCACTTCACTAACGGTATGCTTGATGCTACCCTCTTTTGAATACGCAGCCTCTGCGCTTCCTAAGCTAACCACTATCTGAAGCTCTTTGCCTGCAAGCTTATTTCCCGTGCTTCCATACGCCCAGCCGTAAGTAAAAATTTCATCTATATAAGCTTTTAGCATCGCAGGAGTTGCAAGCCAAAACATCGGAAACTGAAAGACTATCCTATCGGCACTTTCTAAAATTTTTTGCTCCTCTTTCACGTTAAAAGCCTTTGTATCATATCCGTAGATGGCTTCTAAATGCCTTACGGTAACATCATTGATAGTTTTTGCGGCTTCAAAAAGAGCCTTGTTCATTCTTGAATTTTGATAATCCGGATGCGACATAATGACAACGGTTTTCATTACTATTCCTTTCAGGTGTATTTAATTTATCCGTTTTTAACATATAAATTTAGATTAATTATATCCACAATATCTTTACTAACGGCTTTAAATTGGCTATATAAACCAGATAAATTTAACCCAAAAAATACTACTGATTACTTCGCTTCTTCAAGTACGAAAAATTCACCCATACTGTTTTGAAGCAAAGCATTTTGCCCCTTGATATGGATGTTTACTCTTTTATTATCAGCTACTAAAAACAACCCCTTAGGAGTATCTTTCTTCTTAAGTTCATAAACATCTCCGTCGCTATCTTCCATAGTTGCAGTCTGCCAGCCGTCACTGCTAGTTAGCTTAACCGCATAAAATACGCTTGAAAACTGCCTTTCTTCGACTTTAGCACTAGGTTTTGTCGTGCTAGAAGCAGCACAACCCGCCATAAAAACAGATAAAAGTAAACAGGCTAGAAAATTTCTCATTTTATTCCTTTTTATAAATTCATTAAATTTCACGAAAATATCTGCTTATAGTGTGTTAAACACTCTATCTCCCGCATCGCCAAGACCCGGAACTATATAATTTCTCTCGTCAAGTTTCTCGTCTATCGCCGCGGTAAAAACCTCAACATCAGGATAAATTTCACTAAATCTTTTTAACCCTTCAGGAGCTGCGATGATAGAGATAAATTTGATATGCTTAACGCCGTTTTTTCTTAAAAATTTAACCGCGTCTATAGCCGTACCGCCCGTAGCGAACATCGGATCTATGATGATAGCAACGCGATCTTTAGCGTCCTTTGGAAGTTTAGCGTAAAAAAACTCAGCCTCAGCCGTCTCTTCATTTCTCTGAAAGCCCAAAAAGCCGACGCTTGCATCAGGAATCAGCGTAAAAACACTATCAAGCATACCAAGAGCGGCGCGCAATATCGGGCATATCATGATTTTATCGGCTAGCTTTTTAGCCGTCGTATCGGCGACGGGAGTTTTGACGCTAACTTCACGCAAACCAAGATCTCTGGTGGCCTCAAATATCATCAAATGGCTTATCTCATCCACAAGCATTCGAAATTGAAACGGCTCTGTCGAGATATCTCTTAAAATAGCCAGCTTATGCTCTATTAGCGGATGAGAGATGAGCTTAACGTTTTTCATACTATGCCCTTTGCAAGTCTAGCCGTATAAGCGTTTATATCGAAATTCTCAACTCTTGCCACGCTGTCTTCGATAGCGGCTTTTGCAACAGCAGGAGCAACGGCCGTTAAAACACGCTTATCAAAAGGCTTTGGTATGATGTAATCCTTACCGAATTTTAACTCATCTTCGCCTGAAGCCCTACAAACCTCCTCAGGCACGGGCTCTTTTGCCAAGTCGGCTAAAGCGCGGGCAGCCGCCATTTTCATATTTTCCGTTATCTTTCTAGCTCTTACGTCAAGCGCTCCTCTAAAGATAAAAGGAAAGCCAAGCACGTTATTTACTTGATTTGGATAATCACTCCTGCCCGTTCCCATCATGACATCGCTTCTTACTTCAAGAACTTCTTCTGGGAAAATTTCAGGTGTCGGGTTTGCAAGAGCAAATATAATAGGCTCCGGATTCATGCTTTTTACCATATCTTTTGTAAGCACTCCCGGCTTACTAAGACCTAAAAACATATCCGCACCCTTAACGGCATCAGCCATAGTTCTATCGCTTGTTTTTATGGCAAATTCTTGCTTTTCGGCGGTCAGATCGTCTCTTTCATCATGCACTACGCCCTTGCTGTCTATCATCACGATATTTTTAGCACCAAGCAGTCTATACATCCTAGCGCAAGCTACTCCCGCAGCGCCTGAGCCGCTTACTACGATCTTAATCTTTTCTATATCTTTGCCTGAAATTTCAAGCGCGTTTATAAGACCGGCGCTCGTTATCATAGCCGTTCCGTGCTGATCGTCATGCATTACGGGGATATCAACGGCTTCTTGAAGCTTCTTTTCTATCTCGAAGCATTTTGGAGCTTTGATATCTTCTAAATTTATACCGCCAAAGGTAGGAGCAAGCGCTTTGCAAATTTCAACTATCTTATCCGGATCTTTTTCGTCAAGCTCGATATCAAAGGCATCCACGTTTGCAAATTTTTTAAACAAAACAGACTTGCCTTCCATGACGGGCTTACCCGCTACGGCTCCTATATCGCCAAGCCCAAGTACCGCCGTGCCGTCGGTTATGACGGCTACTAAATTCGCTTTATTGGTATATTTATACGCAAGTTCATTATCCGCTTCAATCGCCTTGCAAGGCTCTGCAACACCGGGAGTGTAAGCCATGGATAGATCCCTTGCGCTCTCGCACGGAGTTTTTACGTTGATCTCTATCTTACCGCCAACGTGATAAGCTAAACTCTCCTCTTTCGTTACATGTGTCATTTCGTTTCCTTGTATTTTATTATATTTTCTATTCTTTTTTTTATCTCCGCGCTTCCAAGTACTTCAAGTACTTCAAATATCGAAGGAGAGACGCTTGAGCCCGTTAAACTCACTCTTAAAGCCTGAGCCAGATCTTTTAATTTCAGACCGTTTTCTTCTAAAAATTTAGTAGTTATCTCCTCATAGCCCGCAGCGCTTAGATCATAAGTTAAAATTTCTTTAAATTTAGCCAAAATTTCAAGGCTTTGATCGGTTATAAATTTGCCAAAAGCCTTTTCGTCATAAACGCTTGGCGCGTTGATGATAGTCTTTGCACTTTCACTCATCTCAAGCAAGGTTTTAGAGCGCTCTCTTAGCGAATTTAGCAGAATTTCACCCTTTGGCATAGCCTTAAAATCCACTCCAAATTCAAGCATATCCTTAGCCAGCCTATCATAAGGCAGAGTTTTGATGTAGTGAGCGTTTAGCCACTCAAGTTTTTGCGCGTTATATGTGCTTGAGGATTTGTTTATATGGTGCGGATCGAAGTATTTAAGCATATCTTCCATGCTAAAAATTTCATCATCTCCATGACTCCAGCCAAGTCGCACTAAGAAATTTAAAAGCGCTTCAGGCAGATAGCCCATGCGTTTATACTCCATCACGTCCGTTGCTCCGTGACGCTTGCTTAGCTTCTTGCCGTCTTCGCCGTTTATCATCGCGACGTGAAAAAATTTAGGAGGCTTAAAGCCCAGCGCATCGTATAAAACGATCTGCTTTGGAGTGTTTGAGAGGTGATCATCGCCTCTTATAACGTGAGTTATGCCCATAAGTATATCATCTATAACTACCGTAAAGTTATATGTAGGCGTACCGTCGCTTCTGGCGATAATAAAATCATCCAAGATATCTTCGGCTCTAAATTTAACTTCGCCTTTTATGCCGTCATCTATCAAAATTTCGCCAGTTAAAGGCGCTTTTATGCGTATAACAGGATCGATTCCTTGAGGCGGCACACCCGTAAAGTCGCGGTATCTGCCGTCATATTTAGGACGCTCTTTGCGCGCTTCTTGCTCGGCTCTAAGCTCATCAAGCTCCTCTTTACTCATATAATCCTTATACGCCTTGCCCTCTTCAAGCAGCTTTTTAACATACTCTTTATATATATCAAAGCGCTTTGACTGATAAGCAACCTCTCCGTCATAATCAAGCCCGCACCAATCAAATGCCTCTTTTATAGCGACGGTAGCTTCTTCGGAGTTGCGTTTTAAGTCGGTATCTTCGATACGAAGTAGAAATTTCCCGCCGTTTTTCCTAGCGTAAAGATAGCTATAAAGCGCGGTTCTAAGTCCGCCTATATGTAAATACCCTGTCGGACTCGGGGCAAATCTCGTAACTATCATAATTTTGCCTTTATTATCAATCTTAAAAATTAAAATGTTATAATTGCGGATAATTATATTTACTTTAAACTTAAATAAGGGTTTTATATGTCTAAAAAGATGTTTTTTCTGGCTTTTTTACTCAGTGCAAATTTCGCTTTTTCGCAGCAACTCGTAAACGGACTGGCGGCCATAGTAGAAAACGAACCTATAACGATGTATGAGGTTTATAAAACTTCGCAAATTTTAAAAACAGATGAAAAAAGCGCTATAAATTTTTTAATCAAAGATAGGCTCGAGCAAGCACAGATAAAAGCTTTAAACATCGACGCAAGCAGCTTTGAGATAAATGAAAGAATGCAAAAAATTGCACAAGAAAACGGTGTAAATTTAGCCGATCTTAGCAGCGTGCTATCGCGCCAAGGCATAAACTATAGCGATTTTAAAGAGGATGTCGCAAAGAGTATCAAGCAAGAAAAGCTCTATCAAAACATATTCAAAGACGCAAAAGTAAATGTTAGCGAAGAGGGAGCGAGGGCTTATTTTGAGCAAAATCCTAGTCAATTCGTAAAATTCGCAGAGGTTAAAGCAACACGATATATATCAGGACAAAGGGAGCTTTTAGAATCTATTCAAGATTCGCCACTAAGCGTAAATCCTGCCGTAAAAACCGAAATTTTAGAACTTAAAAGCGAGCAAATTCCGCCTCAACTAAGACAAATTTTTGAGATGACGAAAGACGGTTCATTTACTCAAATTTTCCAAACACCAAGCGGATTTGAGATGTTTTTAGTTAGTTCAAAATCAGGCGTAACGATGCCAAGATTTGAAGATGTAAAAAACGAAGTCATGAATAGCATATATAGACTCGAAGAAGAGCGCGTCATAAGCGAATACTTCAACAAACTTCGCGCCAGAGCAAATATCAAAATGCTTAGATAGTTCTTTAAGAGTGAAATTTGAGCTTAAATTTCACTCTTTTTAAATTTATCTAAAAACATGAGCGAATATCGGCTCGCTTAGCTTAAATTCAAAACTATTTCTATCTACTAAACCAACGCATTTATCGCTATCATAAAGCTTAAGCAAAAATTCCGCCATCTGCTTAGATGAGTGATATCTCTTAAAATTTGCGTCATAGTCGTATTCGTCTTTGTCGGTTGCTCTCATACCGAATTCAGTCTTAGTAGCCGCAGGAGCTAGTACTTTAGCCTGCATTTTAGCGCCGTTTGCTCTAAGTTCATGATATAGCCCCTCGGTAAACACGCTTACGTAAAATTTGCTAGCACAATACGTAACTGCGTTTGGCACGATGCTGTATCCTCCGGCTGAAGAGATATTGATAAGCTTGGCAGGTTTATCAAAATAATCCCTTACAAAAAGAGTTGAAAAGATAGTAAGAGCCTTGATATTTAGATCTATCATCTGCTCGGTTTTGTCTAAATTTTGCGAACCTACAAGGCTATAATCGCCAAAGCCTGCGTTATTTATCCACGCTTTAATATCATAAATTTTAAGTTCGTCATAAAATTTATGAACATTTTTAGGATTTGAGAGATCGCAAATTTTAGTTATCACTTTAAGATTGCTAAAATCGGCTAAAATTTCAGCCCTTAAGCTATCTAAAAGCTCTCCGCGCCTAGCTATAAGCACTAAATTCTCGCCACGCTTTGCAAAAGCTTTGGCGACTTCATATCCGATACCCGAGCTAGCGCCAGTTATAACGATATAAGAGTCCATTTTGTCTCCTTGTATGGTTTAATAGTTTGAAATAATAAACAGCTTTGGTCTTAGCAAGCAGAAAAGAAAAGATTTTCGGCTTTGCAAATAACAAAGCCGAATTAGTGCAATTTTAGTGTTTAGATAAGTAATTCGTATCGTAATTATTGTTGATAAAATCTTTGTTTTCCATCATTCCTATATGAAAATCTCTAGTGGTTTTTATACCATGTATGACAAGCTGCTCAAGAGCCACTTTCATCTTGTGGATTGCTTTGTTTCTATCCTCGTCCCACACGATAAGCTTGCCGATCATGCTGTCATAATAAGGCGGTATAGAGTAATCCTGATAGATATGGCTATCCATACGCACGTTTCTACCTCCAGGACAGATGTATTTGGTTATCTTTCCCGGACTTGGCGCGAAAGTGTTTGGATCCTCAGCCGTTATCCTGCACTCTATCGCGTGTCCTTTTAGGTTGATACTATCTTGGCTAGGAAGCTTCTCGCCCTCTGCGACTTTTATCATAAGCTCGATGATGTCAAGTCCGCTTACCATTTCGCTTACGCAGTGCTCAACCTGCAAGCGGGTATTCATCTCGATGAAGTAAAAGTCCAAATTTTTATCAACTAAAAATTCAAACGTCCCCGCACCCTCATAGCCTATGGCTTTAGCCGCTTTGATTGCGGTTTCGTGAAGTCTTGCACGGGTATTTTCATCAAGCAAAATAGCAGGGCTTTCTTCGATTAGCTTTTGATGTCTGCGCTGCATAGAGCAATCACGTTCGCCGACATGAATAACATTGCCGAATTTATCGCCAATGATTTGAACTTCGATATGACGTGGGTTTAGGATGTATTTTTCCATATACATTGTTCCGTCGCCAAATGCACTCATAGCCTCGCTTTCAGCCGACCAAAACGCCTTTTCGATATCTTCTTCTTTCTCAACCACTCGCATACCGCGACCGCCACCGCCCGCGGCAGCCTTTAAGATAACGGGGTAGCCGATTTTTTTGGCTAGCTCTTTGGCGGCTTTAGTATCCGAGATAGCTCCGTCAGAGCCGGGTATTACAGGCACTCCCGCTCTTTGCATCATCTGCTTTGCTTTACTCTTATCGCTCATTAAAGCCATAGCCTCTACGCTAGGCCCTATAAATTTTAGATTGTGATGAGCGCAAATTTCAACGAAATTTTGGTTTTCGCTTAAAAAACCGTATCCCGGAAATATCGCATCGGCTTCGCTTATCTCAGCAGCGCTGATGACTGCAGGGATGTTTATATAGCTGTCGCTTGAACGCGGTCCGCCTATACAGATAGCTGCGTCTGCGTATTTAACATAAAGGGCATCCGCATCGGCGGTAGAATAAACCACGATAGCCTCTTTGCCCATCTCTTTGATAGTTCTTAGTGCGCGCAGTGCTATTTCACCGCGATTTGCGATTAAGACTCTTTTGATTTCCATTAAATTTTCTCCACTCCAAATAGCGGCATCGCAAATTCAACAGGCTGTCCGTCTGAAACCAACATTTCGGTGATAGTGCAGTCAAATTCCGCTTCAATCTCATTCATTATCTTCATGGCTTCTATGATGCCTATTACATCGCCTTTTCTCACCCTTTGTCCTACTTTTACAAACGGCGCCGCACCGGGACTTGGAGCCACATAAAACGTCCCTACCATAGGCGATTTGATACTCTCTTTTGCGCTTGTAGTTTGCTTAACTTCAGAGCTTACTACTACATTTACGGGTGTTGGAGCCGGAGCGGGCATTGGAGCGGGCGCGGGCTTAGGAAGCTCGCAACAATCGGCGAATTTTTCAAGCTCGACTTCAAAATCTCCGCTTTTAATCTTGATACGATTCATATCCATTTCGTTAAAAAACTCGATCAACTCTTTGATGTCTTCTTTTTTCATAAAGCTCTCCTAAAAATTTTAAGCTAATTAGGGTATTGTATCAAAAAAAGCTAAATTTTGGACTTTGTTTTATTATTTCAAGCGGCTGAAATAGAGCCAAATAAAGGAGTATAAAACATATATAAAACGGCTAAATTTAAGATTTAACTCCTAAATTTAGCCGAAATTTTATTCGTCTTTTGCTATACCGTCTTTAGCGAAAGCTTGCAAAAAGCGCAAAATTCTACTCTTCTCTTCATCATTAATCTTAGCAAATGTTTGCATAGCTGTTACATATGCGTCCCATTCACTCATAAGATGTTCTTTTGGCTTATGTGCGGCATGACAAGAGCTGCAAGCATCATAATAAAACAAATCAATCTCGTCCCATGCAGCCATATAGTCGGCAGTAAGCTTGCTTGCATCTATCAAGAATTGAGATTTAGGGCTTGCTTTTTGATTTTTAAGCATTAAGAATACAACAAGAGGGTCTTTTTTATGCGCCAAAACTTTCTCATTATCACCGGCAACTTCTCCGTTAACTTCTATAAGAGCGAATTTATCAACTTGCTTTATAAATTTAACAGGCGTTCCTTCATAAATTTGACCCACCACTTCTTTTGTATTTACATCCATAAGATCAACTTTCATATCAAACACAAACATATCTTTTGCAAAAGCAAATTTTACTAAAATCGCTCCTAAAGCTAAAATTTTTCTCATATTCATACTCCTTTTACAACCGGTGCTTTTACGCCGCCATAAGGTTTAGCGTCAACTTTCTTAATGGCTACAAGGCAAGTATTTACAGAAGTTGCCTGTGCCATAGTAGAAGTCGGTCTTGAGCTTGTAAGTATATTTACATGCCCTGCATTACATCTTGGTTTGTCGTCATTTATATTTTCAGGATCATACCAAGCGCCTTCATCTACGCTAATTACGCCTTGCATTATATCTTTGCTTACGATAGCTCCGGCTAAAATTCTACCTCTGTCGTTGTAAATTTCAACCGTATCTCCATCTTTTATACCAAATTTCTTAGCATCTTCATCATTTATTCTTACAGGCTCTCTATTTCCTACTTTATATGCTTTTCTAACAAAAGAATTATCAAGCTGAGAGTGAATTCTGTATTTTGGATGCGGACTTAATAAGTGAAGCGGGTATTTTTTGGTTTCAGCCTCGTTTCCAAGCCATTCTGCGGGTTCAAACCACATCGGATGACCTTTAAAATCCTCTAATTTGAAATTTGCAAATTTTTCAGAGAAAATTTGAATTTTGCCTGTTTCCGTAGCCAGCTTATTTACTATAGGATCAGCTCTAAAGGCGGAGTGGCGAACAAATTTCTTTGCATCTTCATTTGGCTCAAAATATATAAATCCTTTCTCCCAAAACTCCTCAAAGCTCATTACATTAGCGCAATCGCTTCTATCATAAAATCTTCTTATAGTCTCCTCTTTTGTTCTTGAGCTGGTAAATTTTCTATATTCTTTATCGCCTATCATTTTAGCCATATCGGCAAACACGTCATAGTCGTTTCTCGCTTCAAAAACAGGCTCTATAACCTTTCTCATCGCATAAACATAATCTTGCGAATAAGAGCCTCCATAGCTTATATCGTCTCTTTCAAGCGGCGTTGTAGAAGGAAGGACTATATCCGCCATCTTTGCCATAGGAGTCCACCAAGGCTCATGCACTATAAGAGTATCAAGCGTACGAACGGCTTTAATAAGTTCGTTTGTGTTCGGATGATGTCCTAAAACAGTAGCTCCCGTTAGATACATAACTTTGATATGAGGATATGTTATCTCTCCGCCTTTAAATTTGATCTTCTTGCCGGGGTTTAGCAGAGCTTCGCTAACTCTTGAAGCAGGTATATTTACATCTACTCTGTTTTTTCCTTGCGGAAGACCAAGAGGAAGTTTTGCTCCGGAAAATGCCTGACCGCCTCCGCTATAATGCATAGAAAATCCAAATCCGCCCCCAGGAAGTCCTATTTGACCTATCATGGAAGCTAAAACCATAAGCATCCAGTCAGCCTGCTCTCCGTGATGAGCTCTTTGCATAGCCCAGTTACCTGCTAAAAATGTGCGGTTTTTTACAAAAGTATCGGCAAGCGCTTTTATAACTTTTTCTTCAATGCCCGTTATCTTAGCCGCCCAAGTAGGAGTCTTTTCTATCTTATCTTCCGTTTTTCCAAGCAAATAAGGAAGGAATTTATCAAATCCGTAAGTATATTTTTCTATAAAATCTTTATCGTATTGATTGCTTGTATAAAGATAGTGAGCCATACCTAGCATAAGCGCAACATCGGTATTAGGGCGAATCTTTATCCACTCCGCATTAAATTTCTTTGCTATTTCGGTGTATTGAGGATCTATTGTGATAAATTTAATACCTGATTTTGCATACTTTTCAAAGTAAGGGTTATTCCCGCGGTTTGCTACGACATAATCAATCTGATTGCATTTAAACAAATCAGCGCCCCACATAACATAAACTTTTGTATTTTCAAGCATAACCTCATGCGCAGTTTGTAGCGAATACACTTCCAAATCACCCACTACAGTAGCATTGACTCTTCCTGCAGCCCCGTTGCTGTATTCACCGTCAGTTCCTACGGCTCCTCCTAGTGCAGTGTTAAAAAACCTACCGGCTACGGAGTTGCAGTTATGCAAAAGTCCGGGATGACCCCATCCGCTATAGCTGGCATTATAAATTTCATCTATTTTTACGCTTTGAAGCTTTTTTACTATCAGCTTCATCGCTTCGTCCCAGCTAACTCGCACAAATTCCTCTTTACCGCGAAGTTCTGGGGTATTTTTGCCTTCCAAATAACTCTTTCTCACACAAGGATATTTTATTCTGGTGTCTGAGTATACTCTATCTATCCATGCTTCATTTCCTGGAAATTTTGGATCCTTATCAGACTCCTGAGATCTTATTTTAACTATCCTCCCGCTCTCGTCGACATCAGCATAAAAAGCTCCTAGATTTGATGCATGAGGTATAGTTTTAACTTTCTTTTGGCTTGCCAAAAGCGGATTTGCAGAAACCAAAACGGCTGCAGCGGCAGATGATTTCAAAAAACTTCGCCTTGAAATTGACATTTTTTCTCCTTAGATATTGTTTATAATCATGGCAATTTTAATCAAAAAGTTCACTCTAAATTCAATTTTAAAATTAAATTTAACTTATTTTTATAAAATTATTTATTTTTATTTAACTTTATAAAAGGATATTGAGATAAAAAGTATATTTTTAAGGCTTAAAAGGCTTTCTATTCTCTTTGTTTGTATGGAAAATCGGATACTAAGCCGAATCAAATCAAAAAAAGAAAAATTTAGGAATTTATATATTGCCGATAGTGAAAATTTCATAAACTACTATCTTAACTGCAATGTAAATTTAGACATTATAGTTATTGATTTGGACGAATTTATCAAAAAAGAAGACGAGATTGATTTTTTTAAAATTCTATCCATAAATCCAAATCAACAGTTTATATTCTTAGCTAAAAATAGAAAAACTTATCAAAAATTTTTAAAAAATTTTGACGGAGGAAGCTCCATGATACTCTTTAAACCTATAAGATCAAGTGCCATTTTAGACAATATTATCTTGATTACCACCAAAAATGAGCCTAAATTTCTAAATTTAAACGAAAATATAAAAGTAGATCTCACAAAAGAAGAGATCTATGACCGAAACAAACAAATTTTTCTTACAAATTCAAATCATAAATTGCTCTTGCTTCTAAGCCGAAATGTAGATAAACTCACTTCTTTTAGTATGATAGATGAGATAGTTTATGAAGGTAAATGCCATTCAAAAATATCTATGCAAAATTTAGTAGGGAATTTAAAAAGAAAGCTAAATTTAGATATTAAAAATATTCACTCAAAAGGCTACGTATTGCAAAGTTTTAATTTAAAGGATAAAGAATGAAGATAGCTATAAACGGTACAAAAGGCTTTGTGGGCAACTACTTGACTGATTTTTTAAAGTCAAAACACAAGATAGTGCGCATACCAAGAGGAATTTATAACGACATAAAACAACTGCAAGACAAGATAGAAGACTGCGATGCCATAATAAATTTAGCAGGTGCCAGCATAGCTAAAAAATGGAGCGAATCATACAAAAAAGAGCTTGTATCAAGCAGGCTGGATACGACGATAAATTTAGTAAAAGCTATGCAGAATTTACAAAATAAGCCAAAAATTTTCATCAGTACTTCGGCTGTGGGCATATATAAAACAGGCAAAGAACACGATGAAAGCTCGCAGGAATTTGACGACGGGTTTTTAGGAGAGCTTTCTAAAAAATGGGAAGAAGAGGCGCTAAAAGCCAAGCATCTAGGCATCAAAACGGCTATTTTTAGGATATCGGTAGTTATCGGCAAGGGCGGTGCACTAGAAAAGATGCTTCCCGTTTTTAAACTCGGTCTTGGCGGAATTTTAGGCGACGGTAAACAAGGATTTTCATGGATAGATATAAACGATCTGGCAAGAGCTTATGAGTTTGTATTATCAAACGAGCTTGAAGGCATACACAACCTCTCTTCGCCAAATCCCGTATCAAACAAAGAATTTACCGCTGCTCTTGCCAACGCTCTAAAACGACCGGCTTGGTTTAAGGTGCCAGAATTCGCACTTAAGCTTAAATTTGGCGAAGGAGCTAAGATACTAACTCAAGGGCAGAAAGTATATCCTAAAAATCTACTTCAAAACGGATTTAAATTTGACTACGCAAAGATAGAAGATAGCCTAAAGCACGCTTTAAGTTAGCTAAATTTGACTTACGCGCCGGTCTTTCTTGCTTCAAGTAAATTTATAAATCCAAACATTGCTAGGCTTAAGACAACCAAAATAAGGCTTAAAATGAGCGCGCGTTCGTTTTCTCCGTCATAAACGGCGTTAAAAATCGCAAGCGAAACCGTGTCTGTCTTGCCTACTATATTTCCGCCCAGCATGAGCGTGATACCAACTTCGCCAAGGCCTCTTGCAAGAGCTAAAACAAGGGCTGAAATGATGCTTTTAATGACGTTTGGCATGATTATGAAAACTGCTATTTCAAATTTATTCTTGCCAAGGCTCTGCCCCGCTTCAATAAGACTTTTAGGCAAGCTTTCAAGCGCTGCGGATACGGGCTTAACCAAAAGCGGAAGCCCTGCTAAAAACGAAGCTATAACAAGAGCGCTGAAACTAAAAACTATCTGCAAATTTAAAGCCTCTCCCAAAAACGAGTTGCGCCCCAGCAAATAAAGCAACAAAAATCCCGTCGCAATCGGCGGAAATATCAAAGGAAACATAACCAAAGCCTCAAGAGCCGGCTTAAATTTGCCCTTATAAAATGCTAGAAAATATGCTATCGGAAGTCCGATCAAAACAAGACAGACAAAGGTTATGCAAAGCGTTTTGGCACTTAAAATCAAAGGGTGAACCAACCAAGAAAACTCGCTCAAATTTTAAACCTTTTTAGTTTTCACGCATAAATTTAGTTTGACAAAAGCTAGAAATTTTATCTTAAATCTTTTATTTGTAACGCAAATTAATTTAAATTTACCAAACCACGGAAATCTATTTTTAAACTCTCTTTTGATTTTAAATTAATCAAATTTACAAATTCCACTCAGCTAGCAAATCTTAAAGCCTTAAATTCTATATAAATTTTGCTTTTAGAAGCGACAAATTAAAAGATCAAGCACTCACTTTAAACCGAATTTGGCAAAAATTTCTTTTGAACGCTCGCTTTTAAGCTCATCTATAAATTTAGAGCAATCTACGTGTTTTTCACATGCCGCAAGCTTGGCCGCACTTATAAAAACAGGACTATAAAGACTCTCATCTACATAAATCACCGAACCGAATTCATCTCTTCTAGCTTCAGCTTCGGTCGAATTTATAAATCCCGCATCAACTTCACCGTTAAGCACGTAAGCCACCACTTGAGGAACGCCCGCTACGGCAAGCATCTTTGAGCCCACGTCTTTTTCTAAGTTCGAATTTTTAAGAAACTCAGTAGTGCGAATTCCGTAAATAGCTTTTTTAGCATCAGGCATCGCGATACGCTCAAATTTCAAGATATCCTTGATATCATTTATCGTTTTTCCTTTGGGAGTTACAAGAGCCAAAGTACCTTTGCCAAGGCGTTCGTAGCCCTTTATCGCAAGTCCGCTTTTGTTTAAAAACGCTTCATCGCCTACTATCACCGCCATCTTGCCTTCTGCTGCTTGGATAGTGATTTGCTTGATGTTTGCAAAGGCAGCCTCAACATTTATGCCGTCTTTTTTAAGGTTTTCAATAACTGCCGTTACGGGCTTTTTATATCCGCCACCTGCGCCTACAAGCAAAGCATCCGAAGCAAATGCCAAGCAGACGGTGGCCGCTAAAAATAAAAATTTTTTCATGCCGATCCTTTGAGTTTTAAAATTTCGCAAATAATATAAAATATATACTTATATACTAATAAAATAGGCTTTATATCGATATTAATTTAAATTTTATATTTTAAATTTACAAAATACTTCATGCATCGCGAATATGATATAATTAACAAATTTAAAATAAGGAAAAAAGATGGGTCTAAAAAGCGATAGATGGATACGAAAAAAAAGCTTAGAAGAGCGCATGATAGTGCCTTTTTGCGAGGAGCAGGTAGGCAAAGGTGTCGTAAGTTACGGCGTTAGCAGCTACGGTTATGACATAAGAGTCGGAAATGAGTTTAAAATTTTTACAAATGTCGGCGGCACGGTCGTAGATCCAAAGAATTTCGACGAGAAAAACGTAGTTGATTTTGTTGGCGATGTATGTATAGTTCCGCCAAATTCCTTCGCGCTTGCTCGCACGGTCGAGTATTTTAATATGCCTGATAACGTGCTAGCCATCTGCCTTGGCAAGAGCACCTACGCACGCTGCGGCATCATCGTGAACGTAACGCCTTTTGAGCCGGGGTTTAAGGGGCATATCACGATTGAAATTTCAAACACTACCCCGCTTCCGGCTAAAATTTATGCAAACGAAGGCATAGCGCAAGTTTTATTTTTAGAAGGCGATGAGCCATGCGAAGTGACATACGCCGATAAAAAGGGTAAATATCAAGCTCAAGAAGGCATAACGCTACCTAGAATTTTGAAATAAAAAGGTGTAAATTATGACAAATGATACTGTTCTTAATAATTTTATAGATACTTTCTCTAAGGAATACTGTTTTGAAAGCCTAGACGATAGTAAGAAATTTGAACTATTTGTAAATTATAATATAGTTTCAAAGTTCTATCCTCGAAGTTTTGATATTGAAGAACTGTCTGTAGATGGAGAAAACGACACTGGTATTGATGGTATAGCTATTATAGTAAATGGTAACATTATTAATAGTCCAGAAGAAATTTATGGGCTAATCGAAAATGATAATTCAATAGAAACAACTTTTGTATTAATACAATCAAAAAAATCATCTAGAACTAAATCAGACTGGATTGGAACTTTTATTTTTGGGGTAAAATCATTATTTGATGATTCTCCATCGATAGAAGAAAATGAAAAAATTAAAATAGCTAGAGAAATAAAAAATGCTATATATAGCAAATCAATAAATTTTGCATCAAACCCAACTCTAAAACTATACTTTGCCAATGCTAGCAAATGGAAAGAGTCAGAATATATAAAAAATAGAGCAAAAAGGGAACTTGAGGAACTTAATAATAAAAACTTATTTTCCGAGGATGTAGTTATTGATTTTTATGATGCTGAAAAACTCAAAACTACATATAGAGAAATAAACAGAAAAGTGATAAAAGAAATAAGTATTCCTACGCAAGTAGCTTTACCAGAAATTAGTAATCAAGGAGGCGTTAAACAGTCTTTTTTAGGCTGCGCATCAGCTATAGACTATATAAAGCTTATCTCCGATAGCGACGGCAACTTATCTAGAGGCTTATTTTATGATAATGTAAGAGATTACCAAGGAAATAACAAAGTTAATTTAGAGATCAAAAATACATTAAATTCAAGGAATGAGCAATCTTTATTATTACTACTTAACAATGGAATAACTATAATATCTAGAAAAATAGATAGAGTTGGAAACAAAATAAAGTTGACCGATTTTCAAATTATCAATGGATGTCAAACAAGCTATGTTTTATTTAATAACAGAGACAAAATAGCGCCAGAGACAAATATAGTTTTAAAAATTATAGAAACCAATGATCAAGAGATTATAAATAAAATAATAAGAGCTACAAATAGGCAAACAGAAGTAAAAGAGGAGTCTTTTGAATCAATAAAGCCATTTCATAGAGGGCTACAAGAATATTATAAGGCAATAGCAAACAAAATTAAGTATCCCATATACTACGAAAGAAGATCCAAAGAGTTCATTGATAATGCAAACATTAAGCCTTATCAAATTATCTCTTTGTCAGGACAAATCAAATCATATGTTTCAACGGTTCTTGCACAACCACAAAGTACACATAGATATTTTGGAGAATTACTAAATAGCAATCGTGATAAAATTTTTGTAGACAAAACTGGCTTTGAAGACTACTATCTTTCGGCTTTAATTGTAAATAGAATAGAAACATTATACAAAAGAAAAAATACCAAATATAAACGCTTCAAATATCACTTAGCTTTAATTATTTTTAAAAAAATAAAGCAAGAAATAAAAAATAATTTATGTTATGAAGACTTGATTTTAAAGAAAGAAAGCCTTGAAGAGCTAGCTCCTTATATAAAAGATGCAGAGGATGCCTTGGATACAGCATTAAAAAATACCGCCGTACATCCAAAGGAAGTCATCAGAAGCAGGGAATTTACACAAGAGTTATTGAAAACAATAAATCCAGCGCATTAAATTTATAATTTAGTCTCAAGGAAAATAAAGATGTTTAACGGAAAAAATATTTTAATCACCGGCGGAACGGGAAGCTTCGGCAAGAAATACACCGAAATTTTACTTAATAATTTTAAACCAAAAAGGCTAATTATCTACTCAAGAGACGAGCTTAAGCAATACGAAATGGCTCAAGTTTTTAAAAATCCCGCGATGAGATATTTTATCGGTGACGTGCGCGATGAAAAGAGGCTTAAGACTGCGATGGACGGAGTTGATTTTGTCATTCACGCAGCCGCGATGAAACACGTTCCCATAGCCGAATATAACCCGATGGAGTGCATAAAAACAAACGTAAACGGCGCCCAGAACGTCATTGATGCAGCCTTTGCCTGCGGAGTAAATAAAGTGATCGCACTATCAACGGACAAAGCGTGCAATCCTGTAAATTTATATGGAGCCACAAAGCTTGCTAGCGATAAGCTGTTTGTCGCGGCAAACAACATAGCAGGCAGTAAAAAAACTCGCTTTAGCGTCGTAAGATACGGCAATGTCGTCGGCTCTCGAGGCTCGGTAGTTCCACTATTTAAAAGGCTCATTCAAGAAGGCGCAAAAGAGCTTCCTATAACGCATGAGCAGATGACGAGATTTTGGATCACTCTTGAGCAAGGGGTAAATTTCGTTCTTAAAAATTTCGAGCGCATGAAGGGTGGAGAAATTTTCATACCTAAAATTCCTTCAATGACTATGCTTGATCTTGCACGCGCCCTTGCGCCTGAGCTTAAAGTCAAAATCATAGGCATAAGACCGGGAGAGAAAATGCATGAAGTGATGGTTGGAAAAGACGATGCGCACCTAACTTACGAATTTAGCGACCACTACGTGATAAGCCCGTCCATTCAGTTTGCGACTATACAAGACTTTTCGACAAATGCGCTTGGCGAAAGAGGCAAGCTTGTAGAAGACGGGTTTGAATACAGCTCAAATACTAATAAAATTTGGCTTGATAAAGAGGGTCTTTTGGAGATGATAAATGATAGCTTATAGCAAGCAACAGATCACAAATAGCGATATAGCAGCCGTTTGCGAAGCTATGCAAGCGGAAATTTTAACAGGCGGAGATAAGGTGGCTCAATTTGAAGCTGCTATTTGCGAATACGTCGGAGTAAAACACGCAGTGGTAATGAATTCGGCAACTTCTGCGCTTCACATCGGATATCTTGCTCTTGGCGTAAAAGAAAACGACGAGGTCATAACTACGCCTTTAACCTTTGCGGCAACGGCAAACGCAGCTTTAATGGCGGGAGCTAAGGTTAAATTTTGCGACATCAAATTTGACGGAAATATAAACGAAAACAAGCTTTCTGAGCTAATCACATCAAAAACAAAGGTCATAGCTCCCGTTGATTTTGGCGGAAATAGCGTAAACATAATAGAGATCATGAAAATAGCTCGCGCAAAAGGCATAAAAGTGCTTGATGACGCCTCACATGCGCTTGGTAGCGCTATAGAAGGAGTTAAAGTAGGCTGCCATGCGGACGCAAGCGTATTTAGCTTCCATGCGATTAAGCCTATCACTACTTTTGAGGGCGGTGCACTTGTAACAAACGACGACGAGATAGCCAAAAAAGCGCGCCTATATAGAAGTCACGGAATTTCTAAAACCGAACTTTGGCACAGCGATATGAGCCTGCTTGGATACAACTACCGCCTAAGCGACGTAGCTTGCGCGCTAGGGTTAAACCAGCTTAAAAGACTTGACGAGATGATCGAAATTCGTGAAAATATCGCTCAATTTTACGACGAAAGATTTGATAAAAATCCATATTTTAGCCTCATAAAAATCCCTGAAAACAAAAAAAGCTCGCGTCATCTTTATCCGATCTTGCTTTTTAGCAATCTTTGGAATTCAAAAGAGGAAATTTTTAAAGAGCTTCATTTAAGAGGTGTCGGCGTGCAGGTGCATTATAAACCGACTTATCAGTTTAGCTTTTATACCAAGCTTTACGGAGAGATCGAGCTAAAGACGGCAGAGGATTTTTACAAAGCCGAACTTAGTTTGCCGTGCCACCAAAGCATGAGCATGGATGACGCAAAATTCGTAGCCGATACTCTGCTTGAAGTGCTTAGCGAATTTGCAAACCAAAGGCGCGATATATGAATCTTTGCGTCATACCCGCTCGCGGCGGAAGCAAGCGGATACCGCATAAAAACATCAAAGACTTTGCGGGCTTGCCGCTCATTGCTCACAGTATAAAAAGTGCGCTAAATTCGGGCATTTTTGACGAAGTAATAGTCAGTACAGACGATAAGGATATCGCAAGAATTTCGCTTAAATTCGGCGCAAAAGTGCCGTTCATGCGAGAAGCGAATTTAAGCGATGATTTTGCAACTACAAGCGATGTCATGAAAGACGCCTGCCTTAAAATGGGCGAAAATTTTAAAAACGTCTGTTGCCTTTATGCTACGGCTCCGCTTTTAATGGCTGAAATTTTGTGTGAGGCTTACGAGAAATTTCAAGATAATAAGTGTGAGTTTTTATTTTCCGCTTGCGAATTTAGCTTTCCTATTCAGCGTGCAATCAAGCTTGATGAAAAAGGCGCGGTAAGTATGTTTTATCCGCAGCATCTAAGCACTCGCTCGCAAGATTTAGAAAGAGTGTATCACGACGCAGGACAGTTTTATTTCGCAAAACGCGAGGCGTGGCTTGAGCAAAAGCCGATATTTGCGGCACATTCTAGGGCATTTATCCTGCCAAGACACTTGGTATGTGATATAGACACGCTTGCAGATTTTGAGTTCGCGCAAAAACTTTATAAAATCAATCATGAGCTTTGAAAAACTTGCAAATTTAAAAACCTTAATTAGAGCCGACAGCTCCGCAACTATCGGGCACGGACACATCAGGCGAGATATTGTTCTTGCAAAAAAATTCAAAGACATCGGCTTTGCTTGCATAAATTTTGAAGGCTCGCTCATAAACGAGATAAATTCCCCTGTTTTTACTCTTAAAACAAACGATTTAGATAAGCTAATAAGCCTTATAAACGCTCATAAATTTGAACTTCTTATCGTTGATCACTACGGCATTAACTACGAAGATGAAAAGACGATAAAAGAGGCTACGGGAGTTAAAATTTTAAGCTTTGACGATGAGTATAAGAGCCATTTTTGCGATATTTTATTAAACGTAAATATATTTGCCAATACCAAAAAATATGAAAATTTACTGCCTCCCGCTTGTGAAATTTGGTGCGGGCGAGAATTTATGCTGGTAAGAGATGAATTTTATCAAGAAAAAAAGATAAAAAGAGAGAAAATTTATGACGTTTTTATCGCACTTGGCGGAACGGACAGTAAAAATTTAAGTGCAAATTTAGCGCTTAAACTACTTGAAAAAAATTTAAAAATCGCTCTTGTTACAACAAGTGCCAATGCAAATTTAAACGCGCTTAAAAGGCTTGAGAAAAGCTATAAAAACTTAACTCTTTTTACCGACTCAAATCAAATCGCAAAACTAATGAACGAGAGTAAAGAGCTTATCATCTCGGCAAGCTCCCTTGTAAACGAAGCGCTTGTTTTAGGCGCAAATTTCAGTGCGGTTATGGTTGCAAACAATCAAAAACAGATGTATAAATGGCTTATAGAAAACGGATATAAAGCCTATACAAGCGAGGAGATATGATCCGTCTTATAAATTTTACCGAGCTTACAAAAGAGCAAAAGATGATGGTTTTTGATTGGCGAAACGATGAGCGAGTAGCGAAATTTATGCGCTCAAAAAATATAAACTTAAACGAGCATCTTAAATTTATCAAAAACTTAAAAACCGCACATGATAAAATTTACTTTTTGGTAAAGGAAAATGACGAATTTATCGGCGTGATCGACTTTATAAACATAAGCGATAAGGAGTGCGAATTCGGACTTTATGCAAATCCGAATTTAAAAAATCAAGGCGCAAAATTAATGCAAATTATAATTAACTATGCATTTGACAAGCTAAAGGTTTTTAGGCTCAATTCATGCGCTTATAATTTCAATAAAAAAGCCATTGCGCTTTATGAAAAATTTGGCTTTGAAATTTATGATAAGGATGATCAAATGAGCTATCTAAGGCTTACAAAAGCGAATTTACAAGGCAAAACAATATGAAAATAGGAAATTTTGATACGGGTAAAAGCGTATTTATCATCGCCGAACTCTCAGCCAACCACTCGGGAAGCTTGGAGACAGCGATTCAAACCATAAAAGCAGCCAAACGCGCCGGAGCCGATGCGATAAAGTTACAAACATATACTGCCGATAGTCTTACGCTAAATTCTAAAAAAGAGGACTTTATTATACGAGGCGGGCTTTGGGACGGGCGAAATTTATACGAGCTTTACGAGCAAGCCATGACTCCCAGAGAGTGGCATGAGCAGCTTTTTGACACTGCGCATAAGGAGGGCTTAATCTGCTTTTCAAGCCCATTTTGCAAAGACGATGTGGATTTTTTAGAGCAGTTTAATCCGCCGGTTTATAAAATCGCCAGCTTTGAAGCGATTGATTATGATTTTGTAGAGTATGTTGCCAAGAAAAATAAACCAATCATCATATCAACAGGCATCGCAACTCAAGAAGAGATCGAGGATATCGTGCAAATTTGCAAAAATACAGGCAATAACGAAATCGCTCTTTTAAAATGCACTTCAAGCTATCCTGCGCCGTTAAATGAGATGAATTTACTAAATATACCTTATATGAAAGATGAATTTGGCGTGCAAATAGGCTTTAGCGATCATACTTTAGGTATCGTTACGCCCGTTGTAGCGGTAAGCTTGGGGGCATGTATAATCGAAAAGCACTTCATACTAAGCAAAGATGTAAAAAGCGTAGATGATGCGTTTAGCCTTGATGAAGCGGAATTCTCCCAAATGGTAAAAGCGGTGCGAGACGCTGAAGCCTTGCTTGGCAAAAAGCAGTTTATCTCAGGTGGCGAAAGCCGCAAATTTGCTCGCTCACTTTATGCAAGCAAAGATATAAAAGCTGGAGAAATTTTTAGCGATGATAACGTAAAAAGTGTGCGTCCAAGCTACGGACTTCATCCTAAATTTAAAAAAGAGCTAATAGGAAAAACAGTAAAAAGAGATATAGAATTTGGCGAAGCGATAAAACAAGAGGATCTATAAAAAAGGAGAAAAAATGGGCAAAAAGATAGATAAAAAAGAGCAAATAGGCAAAAGTAATATAAGCACAAAAGAGACTAAGAATAAAGCCGACAGTCAAGCAGGGCATATACAAAACCCTATCTTTGAAAGAAACCTTCAAGCGTTATTTCAGCAAGATGAAATTCTAGCCGCTAGGCTCTTTGCTATGGGTGCTCAAGACAAATACGAAGTTTTTATAGGAAAAGATCCTCTTGATATAAACATAATTGATCGCAAAAGCTTTAAATACATATACGAAAATCCCGTAAAAGACACGCACGATATGCTTGAAAGTCTTGAAAAACAGTATAAGCGCTATCCGATTATGTATTTTTACGGACTTGGCAACGGAATTTTATACAAAGCACTACTTTGCAATGAAACACATCAAAGAATAGTGGTCGTCGAGCCCGAGCTTGAGATAATTTATATAGTGTTAAATTTAATCGATCTTTCAAACGAACTTGCAAGTGAGCGATTAACTCTGTTTTACTCGGAATTTGCCAATTATTCACAGTTTTATTATTTGGTAGCAAAAATTGAATTTAACAGGTACGCAAAGCTTTACGATCTGCATATACATACAGCTTTTTATGACAACTTTGCCGATGATTACCAAAGGATCAACCAAGAATTCACTAAAGCCATCTCTCAAATGGTAGTAAGCAACGGAAACAGCATTGACGATATGCTTATAGGCATAAGGCACCATATAGAGAATTTACCTGTTATGATTACAGGATACTCCTATGTCAATCTTGTTAAAAAGCGCTACGGACTAATGAATACAGCCGTCGTAGTATCAACAGGACCTAGTCTTGATAAACAGCTTGCAACGCTTAAAAAATTCGCTCCATACGTCACGGTCATCAGCCTTGATGCCTCTTATCCTATACTATTAAAGCACGGCATAAAGCCCGATTACGTAACATCTATCGAAAGAGTGGTGGCTACTTCAAGCTTTTTTAAGCATAAAAACAAAGAATTCGATAAAGACATATACTTTATCGTAGCTTCGCTCACTCACAAGCAAACTATCAAAAACATATCACCAAGAAGACTTGTCCTAACCATGCGCCCTCAATCAAGCGAATTTGTATTTAATCTCAAAGACTATGGCTATCTTGGTATAGGACACAGCACTGCCAATCAAGCATATCAACTAGCCTATGCACTAGGGCATAAAAATATCGTTTTGATAGGACAGGATTTAGCATTCGCTCCTGACGGCAAGAGCCATGCGACCGGTCACGCATTTGCTCAAGCAGAAGAACACCTCTACACCAAAGCTTATGGCGGAGAAGGCGAAGTAAGAACTACTTACATTTGGGATAAGTTTAAAAATCAATTTGAAAAAGACATAGAAGAATCCAAAAAAGAAGATATCGCAACATATAACTGCACCGAGGGCGGAGCAAGGATAGAAGGCGCTATCGAAAAGCCTTTTTTAGAGGTAATGGATAAGCTTTGTAAAGACAAAAAAGTAAAAAATTTACCAAACATCAACGAAGTAAAAGAAAAAACCGCAAACAGATACCTTTTGCAATCATATAAAGTTATAAGCGAAAAAATAAAAATTCAAGAACTTGCTAAATCTAAAGTAGAAAAAGTGTTTTTAAATGTAGTTCCACAAATAGACAAAATACTAAAACTTAGAAATGAAGGAAAAATTACAGAAAATCTTTTTGGTAAACTAGTTAAAATTTCAAACCAAATTGATAAAGCTAAAGATTTTATTATGAAAGAAAATTATCAAAAACAATTAGAAAGCATTATTTCAATGTCGATTTATTACCAAGAGCTAGAACTTGCTAAAATTTCAGTTGCTCCAAGCGATACGGCGATAGAAAAAGTAAATAAGCTCATAGAGTGGCTTGAAATTCATAAATACTGGCTGTTTTCAGTTGCAGGTGGTCTAAATGCCGATATAGAAACCACTAAAAAAGCTTCAAGAAATTTGATAAAAGAGCTTAAAAAAAGAGGTCTGATAGAAAAATCAAATTATAAGTAAAAGCAAAGATAGTTTTAAATTTTAAGTATATTAAAATTTCAAGTCGGATTATCCGGCTTGAAATTTGAGTTTTAACAACTAAGCAACTTAACACATTTTGAAGAAGCCTTAAGCTTTTAAGCTTAAGGATGGATATTCTAGATTGCTGACTTCGCAGGATTTTAAAAAATCCTGCTTCGCGTAGAAACGTTTTAATACTACTGTAGTAGTCTTAAAACGTTTTCAAGGAAACTTATCTTAGATTACTGAAGCAATCTAAGAACGTTTTGTTGAACAGCGTTAGCTTGACTCATTGCATAACTTCCTGATTGAGCTAGGATGTTAAACTTAGAGAAGTTTGCTGATTCTTTAGCAAAATCAACATCTCTTATTTGAGACTCTGCCGATTTTACGTTTACTTGAGTAACTGTTATGTTATTAACTGTTGCTACAAGTTGATTTTGAACAGAACCTAGGTCAGAGCGGATAAAATCAAGCGTGCGTTGAGCAGACTCTGCTATATCCATAACCGCCATTGCACCACGTAGTGTCATAACACCTGCTGATTGAGCTGAAGTCATAACACCTCTACTCATTCTTTGGAAGCCCATAGCTGCAGCAACACTTACGTTTATTTGACCTTTTATATCTCTTAAAGATACTGATTGTTGATTACCACCATTTTTGTTTCCATCTGCACTAAATGCCACAGAAAATTTACTCTTGCCGGCATTGCCACTCTCTACTTTTATATCTCTACCGTCAAGACGAACAAGATTTAGCCTTCCTGCAAACACAGAACCTTCTTTACTTAGCATATCAGCAATTTTTTCTGACATACCCAAAGCCTGTCCTACTTTTTTATCAGCACCATTGTCACCTGTAATTCTTATAGCGCGACCTTCACGGCTTGTTAAAACAAGTTTGCCTTCAGTATTTACTGAAGCCTCTACTCCAGTTTGATCTTTTACAGAGTTAATTGCATTAACAAGAGCTCCATTTTCATCTTTTGCTTTAATTACCAAGTCTCCTATTTTGACACCATTAATAGTAAGAGATCTTATCTTGCCACCTGCGATAGCTTTATCTGCGATAGCTGTAACATCAAATGTGGCTCTAACACCTGTTTTGTCCGCAACTTTATTTATATTTTCAGCCAAAGCACCTATACCTTTACCGATGCCTGTAGATATAACAGCTGATGCTACTTTAACGTTATTCACACCATCCACATTCATAAATGTAAGGCTAACTATTTCAGCCGATGTCATAATCTTTGAACTCTCAAATCTTGTTAGACCGATCTTGTCTGATGTTGTAGCACCGATAGAAGCTTTAACAGTTTGGTTTGAGTAAGCACCGATTTGGAACTCTTTGTTAGAGAATGTTCCGTTAAGTAGTTGCTGACCGTTAAATGAAGTCGTATTACCGATGTTATCAAGCTCTTCCATAAGGCGAACGATATCGGCTTGAAGTGCTTGGCGAGACTGAGTTGTCTGCCCGTCTTGAGCCGATTGAGTAGCTTTAACCTTGATAGTATCAAGAATTTTTAACTGCTCGTCCATTGCTTTATCTGCAACTTGGATGATACCAATAGCATCGTTACCGTTTGCTATAGCTTGACCTAAAGCGTTAGCTTGAGCTCTAAGGCTATCTGCAATAGCCAAACCTGAAGCGTCGTCAGCTGCGGTTTGAATTCTCAAACCTGAGCTTAATTTGCCAAGAGACATAGAAAGCTCTCTGTTGTTACTGACTGCGTTTGCGTGTGTGTTAAGTGCATTTATGTTAGTGTTAATGCGAAAACTCATTTTAAATCCTTTTAAGTTTAGTTACGACTTCATGTCGCACAAAAACTATATCGTGAGTTTTAAAAAAAAGTTTATAGCCAAAATGAAAAAAATTAAATTTTTATTTTTATGATAAAATTTTTGCTACAATTAGCCGATAAATTTTTAATAAGGTTATAATAATGAAAAATTTAATCATCGTAGAATCACCCGCCAAAGCAAAAACTATCAAGAATTTCTTAGGCAAAGACTACGATGTGATAGCCTCCAAAGGGCATATCAGGGATCTTCCTAAAACGACTTTTGGTATAAAGATAGAAGATGACAAATTCACTCCCGAATACAAAGTAAGTAGCGATCATTCCAAAGTAGTAAAAGAGATAAAAGAGCTTGCTAAAAGCGCTGATAACGTCTATCTGGCAACCGACGAGGATAGAGAGGGAGAAGCCATAGCCTATCATATCGCAATGGCGATAGGCAAAAAACCCGAAAGCCTGCCAAGAATCGTATTTCACGAGATAACCAAAACCGCGATAAACAACGCCTTAAACAGCCCGCGAACTATAAATATGTCAAGCGTAAATGCGCAGCAAGCGCGTCGTTTGCTTGATCGCATAGTGGGGTATAAACTCTCTCCGCTTTTAAATTTAAAAATTCAAAAAGGACTAAGCGCGGGCAGAGTGCAAAGTGCTGCTTTAAAGATAATAGTAGATCGCGAGCGTGAAATTCAGGCATTTAAGCCTATAGAATACTATACGATTGATACAAAATTTAAAAAAGATTTAGAAGCCGAACTTGTAAAATTTGAAAACCAAAAGATAGAAAAACTTACGATAACAAACCCGGATCGTGCAAAATTTATCGTAGAAAATTTAAAAAACGACAAATTTAAAATTCGCGAGATCGAAAGCAAAGAGCGCAAAACCGAGCCAAGTCCGCCGTTTATGACCTCAACACTTCAACAAAGTGCAAGCAATAGACTTGGATTTAGCCCGAGAAAAACAATGATGATCGCTCAAAGCCTATATGAAGGTGTGCAAACCCATCAAGGCTTCATGGGCGCGATAACATACATGAGAACCGATAGCTTAAATTTAGCCAAAGAGGCAGTTGAAGCAGCACGCAAGATCATTAAAAGCGAATACGGAGAGAAATACCTGCCAAGCAAGGCTAAAATTTACGCTACCAAAAGTAAAGGCGCACAAGAAGCTCACGAGGCGATACGCCCTACAAATTTAAGCTTCACTCCTGAAATAGCGGCTAAATTTCTGGAAAAAGACGCGCTTAAGCTTTATACGCTTATATACAACCGCTTTTTAGCGTGCCAAATGAGCGCAAGCATAAGCCAAACGCAAAATGTCTTTGTGTCAGGCGATAAGGGCGAGTTTAAGATAAGTGGACGAAAGGTGCTATTTGACGGCTTTTATAAAGCTTACGGGGATTTGGATAAGGATAAAATTTTACCAAATTTAAATATCGGCGACGAGATGAGCTTACAAAGCATATCAAGTAGCCAGCACTTCACCGAACCGCCTAGTCGCTACTCGGAAGCGGGGCTTGTTAAAAAGCTTGAAAGCCTAGGGATCGGTCGCCCAAGCACATACGCACCGACCATATCGCTACTAACTTCGCGCGATTACGTAAGAGTGGAAAAAAAGCAGCTCATACCAAATGAGATAGCATTTACGATGATGGGTGTGCTTGAAGAACACTTTAGCGATATCGTGGATAGCGAATTTACGTCGGTTATGGAAGAAAAGCTTGATAGCGTAGCTGAAGATAAGGTTGATTGGCAAAAGCTTTTAAGCGAATTTTACTATCCGTTTATGGAGAAGATCTCAAGCGGCAAAACAAATATAAAAAGCCAAAAAGTAGCAACTCCGATCGGCGAAAAATGCCCTGAATGCGGAGGCGATTTACTTCTTAGAAAAGGGCGATTTGGTGAATTTATAGCTTGCGGAAATTTCCCAAAATGCAAATACTCGCGCAATATCAAAAAACAAGAAACAAGCGAGTCAAGCGACCAAGTAAAGCCGAAAAAAGAGCTTAAAAAGCTTGACGTGCCTTGTCCTGAGTGCGGAAGCGATCTGGTTGAGCGCATAAGCAAGCGAGGTAAATTTTACGGATGTTCAGGCTATCCGAAGTGCAATTTTATCAGTAAATACGAGCCGACAACCGAAAAATGCGACGAGTGTGGCGGCATGATGGCAAGAAAAGAGCTTAAAAAAGGCATTTTCCTAGAGTGCGTAAAGTGCAAAAATAAAAAGCAGATAGAGGGATAATCACTCGCCCATCCCTCTATACAAAGAATTTCGAACGAGTAAAACGAGTGAGTATTAGATACTTTGCCTGATATCTTAAGCCGCTTTACCGCTTGAGCCGCCTCCGCCAAAATTTCCACCTTTACCGACACGATAACCAAGCCAATATCTCTTTTTACGCTTAAGATTAATCAAAATTCAAACGGCTAAATTTTAGCCTATTCAAAGTAGAAATTTAACTCAAATTTGCAACCAAAAAGCCAAAACAAGGCGCGTTTAAACAGATAAAAGCTTTGATTTTGTATAATGTTAATTTTTATAAAATCAACAAAAAGAGAATTTATGAAACAAATTATGCTATGCGCGATCTGTTCGCTAAATGTCGGCAACTGCTCGGAAGACTGCGGTTACTGCACGCAAAGCGCAAAAATAGACGCCAGAATAGAAAAATACAAATTAAAAACAATCGAAGAGATCATCTATGAGGCTAAAATAGCCTCAAATAACCACGCACTTGGCTTTTGCCTAGTAACTTCGGGTAAAAATTTAAACGACACAAAGCTTGAACTTATCTGCCGCGCGGCGAAAGAAATTTCAAAAGAGCTTCCGAATTTAATGCTGATCGCATGCAACGGAATGGCAAGCTACGAAGCGCTTAAAGAGCTTAAGAGTGCGGGAGTTTTTAGCTACAACCACAATCTTGAAACCAGCCGCGAATACTTTGCTAAAATTTGCACTACGCACACTTGGGATGAGAGATTTGAGACGAATTTAAACGCCAAAAGGGCAGGACTGACGCTTTGTTGCGGGGGTATATACGGACTTGGCGAGAGTAACGAGGATAGAGTTAGCTTTAGAAATAGTCTAAAAGAGCTTGATCCGTTTTCCACGCCTATAAATTTCTTTATCCCGCACGCAGCACTTCCTATAAAACAAAAAAAGCTAAGCCAAGATGAGGCGCTAAGAATCATAAAAGATACGAAAGAGGCTTTGCCAAACGCAAGAGTAATGATAGCAGGCGGCCGCGAAGCGGTGCTTAAAGAGCGTCAATATGAAGTTTTTGACTACGGCGCGGAGGCTATTGTGATAGGAGATTATCTTACGGCTAAAGGCGAAGTTGCAAGCAGCGATATAAAAGAGCTTACAAAAAGGGGATATAGCTTTGCCACACTCTGCCACTAGCGGTCTTAGCATACTAATAGCACTTGCTTTTATAGTATTTACCTCGCCGTATTTTTCTAAAATTTTGCGTATCCCAATCGCTCCGGTTGAGATCATTTTAGGTGCGGCTGCGGGGTATTTCGGACTTATAGGGCACAACGATATATTTCACATAGTTAGCGAAGTCGGGTTTTTCTACCTGATGTTTTTAGCGGGAACCGAGGTTGATCTAAAGATATTTTTTACAACCGATAAAAAAATACTAAAATCAGGGCTCATATACATCGCACTACTATATCTGCTCTCATCTATAATTACGTTTAGCTTTGATCTAACACCTCTTTTTATCCTCATCATACCGCTTATGAGCGTGGGTATGATATTTACGCTGTTTAAAGAGTACGGAAGAGAAGAAAAATGGCTAAATTTAGGCATGCTTGTCGGCTCCATAGGTGAAGTTGTAAGTATAGTTCTTTTGACGTTTGTCGGGGCATATCTGAAATTTGGCGCCGGAAGCGAGCTGGCACTTTCTATCATTTACCTTGGAGGATTTTTACTGCTTAGCGCATTTGGCTTTAAGATGCTAAACGTGCTTTTTTGGTGGTATCCTCAGCTAAAAGTCATGCTTATGCCTCATTATGATAACGCCGAAAAAGACATAAGGCTTTCTATGGCGCTATTTTTCGGCATTATCGCACTTATGCTTTATCTTGATCTTGAGATAGCCTTTGGAGCTTTTGTCGCAGGCACATTTATAGCGACATTTTTTGATCACAAAAAAGATCTTCCGCATAAGCTTGCAAGCTTTGGATTTGGCTTTTTGGTACCTACGTTTTTCATATATATCGGCTCTACTTTTAAGATTGACGCTTTATTCATGGATGGCATCATCAAAAACGCTATGCTGATAGTATCGGTAATGATAGGCTTTAGGATGATAGCAAGCCTTGTATTTTTAAATTTGCTCGGCTTTAAAAAGACTATGCTTTACGCACTATCTCACTCTATGCCGCTTACGCTTTTGATAGCCGTTGCTACCATAGCTCACAAATCAGGCGACATAAGCGAGGAATTTTACTTCTCTTGTATCCTTGCAAGTCTAACTCAGGCTATAATAGTGATGATAAGTATAAAAATTTTGATGAATTCCCAAAAGAAAAATTTTAGAGCAATCTCAAAGGAGTAAAGATGTCAAACACCGTCACGCTTACGGACAACAGAAACGGCAAGAGCTACGAATTCCCGATTTTACAAGGCACTATGGGTCCTGATGTCATAGATATATCGACATTTTTCAGCCAAACGGGTATGTTTACCTTTGACCGCGGGTACACTTCAACCGCAATGTGCCGCTCGTCTATCACCTATATAGACGGACTTAAAGGCGAGCTTATGCACCGCGGATATGATATAGCATATCTAGCCGACAACAAAACCTTCCTTGATGTCGCGTATCTGCTTTTAAACAAAGAATTGCCTAACGCAAAAGAGTATGATGAATTTAGACTCGAGCTTAAAAAGCGCTCCTTTATACACGAAGGCATGATGAAAATTTTCGACGCTTTTCCGGATAAAGCTCATCCTATGGCGATCTTGCAAGCTAGCGTTTCTGCGCTTAGTGCGTTTTATTTCGATCATCTTAATATGGACAAACCCGAAGAATACCACGAAATGGCTATGCGAATAATTGCCAAAATCCCTACCATAGCCGCGTTTAGCTATCGCTACTCAAGAGGGCTTCCTATTATTTATCCGAATTTGGACCGCGGATTTACCGAAAATTTTCTTTATATGATGAGAAGTTATCCTTATGAGCACGTGAATTTAAAACCTATCG
This sequence comes from Campylobacter sp. CCUG 57310, assembly GCF_013201975.1. Lineage (NCBI taxonomy): Bacteria > Pseudomonadati > Campylobacterota > Epsilonproteobacteria > Campylobacterales > Campylobacteraceae > Campylobacter > Campylobacter sp. CCUG 57310. The sequence continues at coordinate 139,251 of NZ_CP053845.1, read as the reverse complement.
AAGTAAAGGCTCTTGATACGGTTTTCATGCTTCACGCCGACCACGAGCAAAACGCCTCAACCACGACAGTCCGCACCGTAGGCTCAACACACGCTCATCCGTATGCGTGTATATCGGCAGGCATCGGAGCTCTTTGGGGATGGGCTCACGGCGGAGCGAACGAAGGAGTCATACGCCAGCTTGAAGAGATAGGCTCGGTAGCAAACGTAGAAAAATACATCGCGCGCGCAAAGGATAAAAACGATCCGTTTAGACTCATGGGCTTTGGGCACCGCGTATATAAGAATTTCGACCCGCGCGCAAGAGTGCTTAAAAAGATGTGCGATCAGCTCTTTGACGAGATCGGCATAAATACCGAGCTTTTAAAAATCGCCAAAAAGATCGAAGAAATCGCACTTAGCGATGATTATTTCATCTCGCGCAATCTTTATCCGAACGTGGATTTTTATTCGGGACTTATATTAAAGGCGCTATCGATTCCAAACGATATGTTCGCCGTTATCTTTGTGATCGGGCGCACACCGGGCTGGATAAGCCAGTGGATAGAGCTAAAAGAGCAAGATACGATCAAGATCGTTCGTCCTAGACAGCTTTATGTCGGAGAGACAAACCGAACGCCGAAGTGATTTTTAAACCTGTGCAAAGCACAGCAACTTATAACGTCGCCCTAGGTGCGGGTTAAAGGGGACGGAGCGGGCCTTGTAACTCTGAGCAACCGCCCCCTTGATAAAAATAAAAGTGGGCAAAGTTTAAATTTTTAAGCTGATTGCCTTATGCCATATCTATAAATTTGGATTAAAATGAAAGACCTGAATTTTTTACTTGAACTAGCCAAAAGCGCCGCCTTTGAGGGCGGAAAAGAGATTTTAAAATTCTACAAAAGCGACTTAGATAAAGAGCTAAAACAAGCGCTAATGCAAAATATACCGATTGATAAAGATAATTTGCCTTTTAAGAAAAGCAAAATTTCAAACAGCCCTGAGCAAAACGACTCAAAAGAAAAAATAGGCTATGAAATTTACATAAAGCCCGATAAATCACCCGTTACTCAAGCCGATCTTGCCTCAAACGACAAAATTTTTGAAATTTTAAGCTCAAGCGGTCTGCCGATTTGCTCGGAAGAGAAAATTTTAGATGAAAATACAAATGAATTTTGGCTTATAGACCCGCTTGACGGCACAAATGATTTTATTAGCGGGATAGGTGAATTTTGCGTCTGCATAGCCCTTATCAAGGATTTTAGACCGATTTTAGGCGTGATTTATATACCGATATCAAACGAGCTTTTTTATGCGATCAAGAATCAAGGATCGCACTACGAAAAAATGCCAAATTTCAGCTCTTATCAAGATCAAAACGCACAATTTTCAAAAGAAAATTTAAAAAACGTATCAAACAAAGCGAGTAAAAGCTTAATAACCGTTAGCAGGTATAGCAAAAATAAAATCCCGAATTTGCTAGCCCAAAGCCTAAATTTAGAGCCCTTTAGACTAAGTTCCGCTATCAAATTTTGTAAAATAGCCGAGGATACGGCTGAAATTTACGCAAGATTTAGTCCAAGCTGTATCTGGGATAACGCCGCAGGTGAAATTATAGCTAGCGAAGCGGGTGCCGTGATGATAGATCTAAAAAATAAAAATTCGCCGCTTTATACCGTGCAAAATCTAAAAAGCAACGAATTTATCGTGATTTCAGACAAATTCCTAGATAAAAAAGATGAAATTTTAGAATTTATAAACAGTAGCAAATAGCAATCAAATTTAAATTTCATAGCGCTTTCAACGCCTTTTAATATTGTCTTTGCTACTTGAACGCAAAGTTACTTGGTTTTTAGATTGGTGCAGACTTTAAGTCAATAAAAAAGCACAAGAACTAAAATTCAAGCCTCATCAAATTTAACACGCGGATTTATCTTTAGCTCATCAAATTTTACAAACTGATTTTTAAGGTATTTCTCACGCCCTGCTCTAGCTATCATAGCGGCATTATCCGAGCAAAATTTAAGCGGTGCAAGCAAAAGCTCGCAATCAAATTTAGAGCATAAATTCTCAATTCGAGAGCGTAAATTTAAATTCGCGCTTGCTCCGCCTACTACGCCAAAACGCCTGAATTTTCGCTCGTTAAATACCTTCTCAAGCTTATTTAAAATATGCTCGCAGGCTGCATTTTCAAAAGCGTAGCAGATGTCGCTGATATCTTGCTCGATTAAATTTCCGCTTTCTTTTAGCTTTTCTATCTCGACTCTGACCTGATTTTTAAGCCCTGAAAAGCTATAAGCCGTGCGAGGATCAAACAAAAGAGGAACCGTGAATTTAAACCTGTCTTTTTGCACACATCGCTGCGCTGCGTTTTGCACTTCAACCCCGCCCGGATAGCTAAGATCAAGCATCTTAGCAACCTTATCAAAGCTCTCGCCAAAGCTATCATCCATCGTGGAAGCAAGCAGCTTGATATCTCCCTTTTCATCGATGTCAAGTATCATCGTATGACCGCCGCTAACGAGCATCACACCAAGCGGAAAGCGTGCCTCTTCTTCTAAAAAAAGCGAATAAATATGCCCTATGAGATGATTTACTGCGATTAACGGCACATTTAGCGAGATACTAAGCGCCTTTGCCATACTCACTCCGCCCACCAAGCTTACGGTAAGCCCGGGCTCATTTGTAACGGCAATTGCCTTGATATCCTTAAAATTTGGCCTTATCTCTTCAAGCAGCTTTGGCAAAGCGGCAGTGTGCAGCCTTGCGGCAAGCTCGGGCACCACTCCGCCAAATTTTGAGTGCTCTTCGTCTTGAGATATCTTTTTATGATGTATGAGCTTTAAATTTTTGATATCAAAAAGCGCGATAGAGCTGTCATCACAGCTACTTTCTATCCCTAAAATCACCTCTAAAAGCCCTCGTAATGCTTGGTTTTTGGTAGTAGTAAATTTAGCACGATACCAACTAGCGCACCAAGACCCACACCCGAAAAGCTAACCACGCCAAAGTCAAGCACCATGCCGCCTATCGCACAAACAAAGATAAGCGCTACGATGATCATATTCCTTGGCTCGGCAAGATCAACTTCGTGCTTTATAAGTGTTTCTATACCGACAGAAGCGATAATACCAAATAAAAGCAGCATGATACCGCCCACAACAGGAGTCGGAATCGTAGCAAGCACGGCTCCAAGCTTATCGATAAATGCAAGCAAGATCGCCGTAATCGCAGCAAAAGTCATGATCGCAGGATTATATGCCTTAGTGATACTTACCGCACCCGTAACCTCGGAGTAAGTCGTATTTGGCGGACCGCCGAAAAGCGAAGCCGCAGAAGTAGCAAGCCCGTCTCCTAAAAGGGTGTTTTTAAGCCCCGGATTTTTTAAGAAATTCTCTTTAGTAACGTTACTGATAGCTAGCATATCGCCGATGTGCTCGATAGCAGGCGCGATAGCTATAGGCACCATATAGATGATAGCGTCAAAGTTAAAGCTAGGCGTAGTGAAATTTGGCACCGCAAACCAACTCGCCTTTGCAATCGGTGCAAAATCAACAATGCCTGCAAAATAAGAAGCCGCATAACCAACCACTATACCGCAAAGAATCGGTATAAGTCGCATCATTCCCTTGCCAAACATCATAACCAAAATCGTAGCAAGCAAGGACAAAAAGGCTATGCTCATCGCCGTGTTTTGGCCGTAAAGGGCCTCGTTTCCTTTACCCATCGCCATATTTACCGCAGCGGGAGCCAAAATAAGTCCGATAGTAACTATCACAGGCCCAACAACCACAGGCGGAAGTAATTTGTGCAAAAAGCCCTCGCCTCGGTAGCGAACGATAAAGCTAAGCACTACATAAAAAATCCCTGCGGCAAAAAGCCCGCCCATCGTAGCAGAGAGTCCCCACTTCTCGATACTAAAAGTTATAGGAGCTATGAAGGCAAAGCTGCTTGCCAAAAATATCGGCGGAACGTTTTTGCGAGTAACAACCTGAAACAAAAGAGTTCCGATACCTGCCGTAAATAGCGCCACGCTCGTATCAAGCCCTGTTAAAATCGGCACTAAAACCAGCGCACCAAACGCCACAAATAAAAACTGAACGCCTATAAGGCTATCTTTTAACCTAAATTTATACCCTTCGTATTTTTGCATTCACACCCTTTCTTTTATCTCTTTGCTAGCCCAAATTCTTACTTCTTTATCTATCTCAAAAAGCTCGTTAAGGCTTGCAATCTTAGTATTTCCAAACTCTTTAACGCTTTTTAAAACCACTCTTGAAATTTCTAAAAATTCGCATTCGTTTTTTAGAAATTTAAATACTCCGATCTCATTTGCCGCATTTACGATAACTCCTAAATCAGGATTTGCCAAAAGCTCGTCTTTAAGCGAAAAAATCGGATATTTGTTTAAATTTATCTTATGAAATTTTATGTTTTTAAGCGCGAGCAGATCTAAATTCGCAGTTATGTTTTGACTGAATTTTTTATTTTTTTGATCTGCATTTGACGCGTTTAAATCACCCAAAACAGCATGCGCAATCGCTAAACTCATATCGGTTCTTGAAAGATGAGCCATAGTTGAGCCGTCTTTAAAGGCTACAAGCGCATGAATCATCGACGTAGGCTCTATTAAGGCATCTAGCCTATCTGTGCCAAAGAGCCAAAACGCTTCTAAAACCTCAAAAAGCTTGTTTGCCATCGTCGCGCTATCTATGGTTATCTTAGCGCCCATATCCCAGTTTGGGTGCTTTAGAGCATCTTTTGCCGTTACGTTTTTTAGCGCTTTGATAGGAGTTTTGTAAAAAGCTCCGCCGCTTGCGGTTATGATGAGGCTACCTGCGGGCGTTTTGTTTTCAAGTAGAAATTTCAGTCCAAAATGCTCGCTATCTATCGGATTTATCTCTTTTGCATTTAGAAATTTACCGCCCACTACAAGGCTTTCTTTATTGGCTAATGCTAGTTTTTTGCCTAAATTTTGGATTTTCACGCTTGGAGCAAGCCCCGCAAAACCCACAAGAGAGTTTATCACAAGCTTAGACTTGCAAGCTTCAAGCATATCTAAAATACCCTGTTCTCCTGTAAAAACCTGCTTATGCTTAACGAATTTAGCCAAATTTTCGTCGTTTATACAGACAAATTTGGGATTAAATTTTAAAATTTGCTCGTTTAAAAGCTCGTAGTTTGAGTTGCAGCTAATAGCCTCAATGCCGATATTAAATTTATGAGCTAAATTTAAGCTGGTTTTGCCTATGGAGCCGGTTGAGCCTAGAACTACCACGAAAGCATCCAAAGCATCGCAACTACGCCAAACAGATACCCGTCTATCCTATCAAGCATGCCTCCGTGACCAGGAAACAGATCGCCGCTATCTTTAACTCCCGCTTTGCGCTTTAAATAGCTCTCAAACAGATCGCCCCAAACACTAAAAGCGCCCACAAAGAAGCTTGTAAGCAAGCTATGAAAAAAGGCTTCGGTTATTATGTAGCCAAACACGCTTCCGGCAACGCTTGCAGCGCATATGCCACCGATTACTCCTTGCCAAGTTTTATTAGGCGAAGTCGGGCTAAAGGAGTGCTTGCCAAAGCGCTTTCCGATGAAATATGCCCCGCTATCGCAAGCTATAACTATAAATATCATCCACGCCAGATATCCTATACCGTATGTATCATAAAGCATCCAGATAAGAAATATCGGAGTCATCGGGTATAAAAACGGCAAGACGGATTTTAAATTTTCGCTTTTAAAATGAACAAGCACGCTTAAAACGAGCAATACCGCCAAAAGCGCTATAAAAACAGGATTTGAAAAAGGTGTTAGAAGATAAAAAATCATAGCGATAAGCACTAATGACTTCTCGTGAATTCCGTATAATCTCTCGCTTTCTATGAACGAGATAAATAAAACAGCGCCCAAAACAGCGAAATTTAGCAGATGGCTATCGATAAGAAATACTATCAAAATAGCCAAAAACATTATAACGCCGGTAATTACTCGTGTTTTCATAAAATTTCCTTTTTGATTTGGAAATATTATAAAAATTTTGCTTAGATTTTAATATCTAAAATTCTATCTTGGCTAATTATCTCGCTCTCATCGTCATCTTGCGCCACGCTACTTTCGCCGTTTGGCTCCTCTTCACCCTCAAAAACACTCTCACGCTGATCGCTTTGGGACTTTTCGTGTTGATGCTGAGGATCAATTTTGTAAGTCTCTTCGGTAGGTCTTACTTGCACAACCTCTTTGTCTTCGTCTTCTTTAAGAGTCATGGCGGCTAGACTTTGCAGGTCAAATCTATTTTGCATATCTGCTTGCTTATTTGCAACGACATTCATATTTTGATTTATATAAATCGTATTTCCAAGCGGCGTTACGGGCATCTTATCCCCCTTGCTCCTTTTGTATTATTATCGTCTTATAATCCGTATAATTTACATGCGCTCCGTCATTTACTCTGACATTTGCGCGCTTTGTGTAATGAACCTCATATCTGCCAGCACCCTTTACGCTAAATTCCATGCAAAGTTTGGCGGCAAACTTAAGCACATCTTCGCTGGGCAAATTCTTAGACGTTTTAATAATAACATGAGATGATGCAATATCTTTTAAATGCATCCAAATATCGTCCTTTTTTGCGTTTTTGAGCAAATTTACGTTACCTTTTTCGTTTCTACCGACTAAAATTTTATAATCGTTTATATAAAAAATATCGATATTGTCGCTTATCTGCTCTTTTTGCTTTATATTTTTAGCTCGTTTAGGGTATAAAATTTCAAGCTCGCTTGTGCTCTTTGCGTTTTTGATCAAATTTAGCAAATTTAGATAAAACTCCTTTTTTTCATTCAAATTTGCTCTTTCGTTTATGACGCCGATTGCTTTTTGCTTGAGTCTTTTTGCTTTAGCGAAAAATAAATTTGCACTATTTTTAGGGCTATCATCAAGCTTTAAATTTAAAATTTCGCCATTAAAACCGCTTAGTTTTATATCTCGTTGAAATTCTTTCAAGCTATGCAAATTTGCAAGCAAAACGGTTGCGTTTGCGCTTAAAATTTCACTTTGTCTGCTTAGCTCGTCCTCTTTCTCAAGAGAGTTTAAATTCTCCTCAAGCGAGTGTAATTTTTTTAAAATTTGATTTGTTTTTACCTCTTTTAAGTCGCTTAAATTTTTCTCATTTAACTTTAAAAATTCCTCTTTAAAAAACTTCTTAAAATCCGAAATTTCGCCGACGGGCTTTTCTTTTATCTCTATGGGCTCAAGCCGGATTAATTTTTTAGACGGTTTGATCCTTCTAAAACTATTTTCAATATGCCTTAAAGCTTCGATTATCACATCGTTTTCATCGGTTATAACGGCGTTTGTAAATCTACCTGTAAATTCAAGATAGAGGTTGCTTTTGCTGCTTTTATAAGAGCCCTCCTGAACACAGCAAAATTTTAAAATTCTATTGCCGTTAAGAACCTCGGCGCTTAAAATTTTAGAGTTGTTAAACCGCTTTTTTAACGCCACGTCAAAAGGAGCTTTATACTCCTTAATCGCTATAAATTCATCGTTTGTGTAGATAGATGAAGCTGATTTTGAAAGATCAAAAAACAGCTCAAATTTACCATCAAAGCAAATCAAGATCACCATATCTTGGACGCGTTTAACGGATGTGATTTTTCTAAATTCGGATAAAAACTTTTGTATCTGCTTTAAAACTGCGTATTTCATGAGGCTTATTATATGAAAAATTAACAAATTTTTGATAAAATCAGGTAAATTTATGCGCTCTTGCAACTCGCAATCAGGCCTATTTGACTAGGCAAAGAGACTAAATTCAAAAAGGAAATTTAACATGAAACAGACAATAACCGAAAAGATATTCTCAAGCCACGTAGGACGCGAAGTTTTTGCAAACGAGATAATAGAGTGCGATATAGACATGGTAATCGGCAACGACATCACGACTCCGATTTCTATAAAGCAGTTTGAGCGAAGCGGTGCGACAAAACTTGCAAATCCTGACGGATTTTCAATCGTAATGGATCACTACATCCCCGCTAAAGACATCCTAAGCGCAAATCAAGCCAAAATTTCGCGCGACTTTGCCTACAAGCACGATTTAAAGCACTATTTTGACGAAAAAGACATGGGTATCGAGCATGCGCTTTTGCCCGAAAAAGGACTTGTAGTCCCGGGAGACGTGATAATAGGCGCTGACTCTCACACCTGTACCCACGGCGCGCTTGGAGCATTCTCAACTGGCATGGGCTCAACCGATCTTGCGTATGCGATGATAACGGGCAAAAACTGGTTTAAGGTACCGCCTACGATCAAAGTCGTATTTAAAGGCAAACTTGGCGAGCATATTTACGGCAAGGACTTGATCTTAGAGATCATAAGGCAAATCGGAGTTGACGGTGCTCTTTATAAAGCGCTTGAATTTAGCGGAGAGACGATAGAAGCGCTTGACATGGACTCAAGATTTTCTATGTGCAATATGGCGATAGAAGCGGGTGGAAAAAGCGGAATCATCGCGGTAGATGATATAACAAAAGAATTTTTAAAAGATAAAAATTTACGCTGCGAACCGAAATTTTTCTACTCCGACGAGGGCGCAAAGTATGAGCAAATTTTAGAAATAGACGTTACAAATTTAGATCCCGTCATAGCCTATCCGTTTTTACCAAGCAACGGCAAGAGCGTAAGAGAGGCGGTCAAAGACGATCTGGCGGTCAATCAGGTATTTATCGGATCTTGCACGAATGGGCGCTTAAGCGATCTTAGAATCGCCGCAAAACTTCTAAAAGGAAGAAAAGTAGCGCGCAAAACTCGCCTTATCATCACGCCAGCAACTCAAAAAATCGCCCTTGCCGCGCAAAAAGAGGGGCTCATGGATATATTTGTGGAAGCGGGCGCAGTAGTGAGTAACCCGACTTGTGGAGCCTGTCTTGGCGGATATATGGGAATTTTAGGCGCGGGCGAAAGGTGCGTAGCAACTACGAACAGAAATTTCGTAGGGCGAATGGGCGATAGAACAAGCGAAATTTACCTTGCTAATTCAGCCGTAGCCGTAGCAAGCGCAATAGCGGGCAAGATAGCCGATCCTAGGGATTTGTAATAATTAAAAAAGGTAATTGATGGATTTTTTATTTGACATGGCAAAAATTTTTATAGGTGCTTTGCTGACAATTATTGGTCAATTAGTTTATTTTTATGCGACAAATAAAAGAGAAAATAAAAAAATTAAAATTCAAAAACTAGAAGAAATGTTTCTTATTATTGGTGATATGGTAGGTAATTCAATAAAATATACTTCTGCTTTAACAAATCCAAACTTAGAATCACAAATTCCAAAAAACGAAACTGGAAAACTACACCTTTTAATAAGCGTTTATGCACCTGAACTCAAAAAAGATTATGAAGAATTTATGAAACTATTCCAAAAGATTACAAACTATGCTATCAATCAAAGCAACTCCGAGATTATAGCCGAAGCACATATTGCTTTTGTTTTAAAAGGAAATGAAATAAAAGAAAAAATAGCAAAGACATTGAGAAGAACAATATGAAAAATTGCGTTATCTTAGCAGGAGGCAAAAGCTCGCGCATGGGGCAGGATAAGACTCTCATGCCGTTTGGAAATTTTGCCACGCTTACGCACTTTCAAGTGGATAAATTTAGCCAAATTTTTGATAACGTATTTGTAAGCTCGAAATTTGAGAAATTTGATCCGCCGTTAAGACTCATCAAAGACAAAGTTACGGACGATTTTTCGCCGATGTTGGCGTTAGCGAGCATTTTGTCAAATTTCAAAGACGAAAGCGTTTTTATCATCCCTGCGGATATGCCCTTCGTTAGAGCAAAAACGATAGAAGAACTTTTTAAATTTACGAAAGAATTTGATATAGTTATCCCGCAAGATGACAATCACACACACTCGCTGTGCGGATTTTTTAACTCAAATTTGGCAGATAAAGCAAAAGAATTTTACGAAAAAGGCGAGCATAAGATCGGGCTTTTACACTCGGTTTGCAAATGTAAAAAAGTAAAATTTGAAGATGAAAAAGAGTTTTTTAATATAAATTATTTTAGCGACTACGAAGTTGCGATAAAGGTAAAAATATGAGAAAAATTTTAATCATAGCGCTTATGTCCGCAAGCTTGTTTGCTCAAAGCGCACAAGAACTTTACGACATGGCTCAGGAATTTGAAAGCAAGGGCGACACAGCAAATGCAATGAAATTTTACAAACTCTCAGCCGAGCGTTCGTTTATCAAGGCTAACGGCGAACAGCTTGAAAAAAGCATCATAGCGCCATCTCAAACGATCGCGGACGCTACTACAGAAGAAAGAAAGATTGCGGCAACCAACGAGCCTCTTAAAATATACGAGAGCGAAGCGCCTTATGACATAGATGAAATTTTAGGCATCAAAATGCACCATCTTAACTACCTTTTGCCTGCGACTACGGCGTTTAAGGATATAGAAGGCAGAAAGAAATTTGAGACAAATTTCCAGCTTAGTATCCAAAAGCCGCTCTTTCATGATGTTTTTGATATGAACGAAACCATCTCGTTTGGCTACTCGCAAAGCTCGTGGTGGCAGACGGCAAAGAGCTCAACGCCGTTTAGAGAAACCAACTACCGACCTGAAATTTTCGTAACGTTTCCTACGAAATTTGAATTTTTACCTCAGCTTGACTACGTGCGGGCTGGGCTTTTACACGAGAGTAACGGACAAGGCGGCGAAAAATCACGCTCATGGAATAGAATTTACGCAAGCGCCAAATTTTACGCAGGTAAATTTATAATCATACCGCGAGGCTGGGTGAGACTGCCTGATCCTGACGGCAAAGACGATAATCCTGGCATAACAAAATATATAGGCGTGGCGGACGTAAATATAGCGTTTCCTTACCGCGGGCACATACTAACTCTTATGCTTCGCAACAACCTGCGTCTTGATAGCACAAACAAAGGTGCTGCCGAAGCAGGATGGCTATTTCCGTTTGGAAACAGCGGAGTTTATGGATATGTGAAATATTTCAGCGGATACGGCGAGAGCTTGATTGACTACAACAGACACACAAATAAAATCGGAATCGGATTTGCATTACTGAAATAATAGAAATTTAGGAGGAAAAATGGGAAAAATAATAAAATTTTTGTTGCCTTTTGCCGTTTTGGCAGGACTTTTAAATGCGGCGGATTATGAGATAGATCCCGCTCATAGCAATATAGGATTTTCGGCAAAACACCTTAAGATAACTAAGGTTCACGGAAATTTCACAACATATCAAAGTAAAATTAGTTACGACAAATTTACAAACCGCTTAACCAAGCTTGAAGCAGATATCGAAGCAAAGTCCGTAAATACGCAAAATCAAAAGCGCGACGCACATCTTGTAGAGGAGGTTTTCTTCTATGCGGAGAAATTTCCTAAGATAAAATTTAAAATGATAAGATTTGAGAAGAAAAGCGAAACCAAGGGCAAAATTTACGGCAATATCACCATAAGAGATATCACAAAACCTATAGAGCTTGACTTTGAATACGGCGGTGAAAACAAAGATAGGCATGGCGTAGAAAAAATCGGCCTTAACATAGAAGGAAGCTTACTTAGAAGCGATTTCAATATAGGCGAAAAGTACCCCGACTCGCTCATATCAAATAAAATAGAGATAAAAATCGACATAGAGGCTATGCTTAAATAGCCTGTTGTCGCTTATAATGATGGGGTTAGATGCTAGACTTTTTTGATATTGGCCAAATTTAAACCATAACGAAAATTTCGGATTTAAATTCCTAAAATACCTAACCAATTAAAATAAAATTTTATTTCAAATATCAATTTTATAGGCTTTAATTTTAAAGCCTATAAAGCCTCATAACCTGCTCGCTAACTCGTGTTATATTTTTTGTTGCGGTTTCTTTATCCATAGCCTCTTCAAGACTTAAGGGCGCATTTAATATACTAAAAAACGCATCGATGCCGCTTTCGTTGCAGTTTGCCGCACACTCCGTCACACATCCTGCAAGTGCTACTACGGGCTTATTGTATTTTTTCGCTATCTTTGCAACTCCTGTAGGCGTCTTGCCCATCGAACTTTGAAAATCAAGCCTACCCTCGCCTGTTATAACCAAATCAGCCTTTCTAATCTCATCTTCAAGGCGAATTTCTTCCGTTATGATGTCAATTCCCGGCTTTAATTTGGCGTTTAAGTAGCTTACGAACCCAAACCCAAGTCCGCCCGCTGCTCCAGCGCCTTTAAAATTCCAAAATTCGCTTGAAAAATGCTCGCTCGTAGCGCTTGCAAAGCTGATAAGTCCCGCGTCAAGCTCCTTTACCATCTTCTCATCAGCCCCCTTTTGAGGTCCATAAACATAAGCCGCTCCGTTTTTACCAAACAAAGGATTGTCCACATCACATGCTATAAGAAATTCACACTCCTTAAGCTCCGGCATAACGTTTTTTTCAGAAATTTTAGTTATTTTAATCAAATTTTCGCCTATGCCTTCAAGTAAATTTCCAAATTCGTCATAAAATTCATATCCAAGCGCGCTTAGCATGCCCGTACCCGCGTCATTCGTAGCGCTTCCGCCGATACCTATGATGAATTTTCTCGCACCCTTGTTTATCGCATGCACTATCATCTGACCAAAGCCGTAAGTGCTTGTTTTGTTAGGATTTCTGCGCTCTTTTTCTATGAGAGTTAGCCCGCTGGCGCTTGCCATCTCCAAAATTCCAAGCTCGCCTGCGATAGCGTATCTTGCGGGGATTTTTTCGCCAAGCGGATTTTGCACGATAGCTTCTATAAATTCGCCGCCAAGAGCATCGGCTAAAGCCTCCACGCTACCCTCGCCGCCGTCTGCTATGGGTTTAACGATAACCTCGTCGCAAAACGCTTTAATACCCTCTTTTACGGCATTGCCCGCCTCAAACGAGCTTAGCGAACCCTTAAAAGAATCAATAGCTACTAAAACTCTCATAAACTCTCCTTACATGATCTTTCACGGCTCGCATCGCCGCATATAAATTAAAATTTGGGCTAAATTTGACTCTAGTGCAAGTTCAAATTTAGCCGAGAAATCACTTGCTAATTATAGCAATATAAGCGAAGCTAACCAAACGGTCGCCATACCCACAACTCCCATGATAATAGTCAAGGTAGTTTGGGTCTTATAGCCTTGTTCTGGCGTCATCTTACTGAAATTCGTAACAACCCAAAAATAGCTGTCGTTAGCGTGAGATACGGTCATGGCTCCCGCTGCGATAGCCATAACGGTAAGAGCAGCACCCATTTCCGTAGTAAGTCCAAGAGCCGTCATCATGGATGTGCTGTCGGTAAATAACCCCATAATCGCCGCCGTAGTAGTAAGCGCGACGGTTGAGCTTCCTTGAGCCGTCTTGATGATAGCAGATATAAGAAACGGAAAGAATATTCCAACCGAGCCTATAACGTGAGCGTTCGCTTTCATAAATTCAACAAATCCCGCTGCGGTTATAACCTTGCCAAGCACGCCGCCGGCCGCCGTTATAAACAAAATCGGTCCTACTATCTTAAGCGTATCGTTTGTCATTAGGTTAAATTCTTTATCTTGCCCGTATTTACAAGTAAAATAACCGCAAACACAACGCCTACGCCAAGCGCTATAACAGGACTTCCTAAGAATAAAAAGAAATTTGCGATCGCACCTTTCATGCCTGCGATTTTTACTATCGAGCCAAGAGCCATCAAAACGATAGGAGCTAAAATCGGAGCCAAACTTAAAAATGCGCACGGAAGCTTGCCGTATTCTTTGATAAGCTCGTCATAGCTCTTGCCTACTTCGTTTAAATCCTCTTTGATGATTATTTTACTGCCTATGTATTTAGAGTAAAGGTAAGCTGATATAAGCACAGGGATAGAAACTACGATACCAACCATAATCACAAGAAGCAAATTTCCGCCTATACCCACAAATCCGGCAGCAGCTATAGGTCCCGGAGTGGGAGGAACGAATACGTGAGAGGTGTAAAGACCACCCGAAAGAGCTACCGCCATTCCCACAGGGCTTGCGCCGATCTTTTCTCTTATGGCTCTGCGAATAGGATCAAGGACGACAAAACCGCTATCGCAAAACACGGGAATTCCTACTATCCAACCCATGATAAGCATAGCCATTTCAGGATGCTTTTCACCTACGCATTTTACGACCATATCGGCTAATTTTAAAGCAGCACCCGTCTTTTCAAGCGCCATGCCTATGAGCGCGCCAAAGATGATGACTATACCGATACTTTTAAATATCCCGCTAAATCCGTCGCCGATGATACCAGGTATCTTAACCAGATCAATGCCCGCAACGATCGCAAGAACCAAGGATATAAGCATGATAGCCAAAAACGGATGTACGCCGACTTTTGATATAAGCCAAATCATCAAAATTATAGCTATAACGAAACACACGATTAATACAACGCCGCTCATAAAAGCTCCTTTGAAATAAATTTGCCTAAAACATCTTACCAAAAGTTAGTTTTTAAAATCTTAAATGCTAGCCGGATTTGTTTTATATTTATTATCAAAATATTTAAATTTATTATTTTACAGATTTACCAAATTTTAGGCAAAATTTTAACCTTAAAAAGTAACTATTATATAGCTTTTATAGCCTAAATTTACGGCATTGGCAAGATTTTAGATACATTTTAGTGACAAATCTAATACTATAAATATCTTTTATCTTGCATATAAAAAACATTATCTACTTTTTTACTTTCTATTAATAATTGTTTATATACAATATGACGAAATTTGAATTAGTATTACTAAAATAAAAATTTTCTTAGGAGGTTTTATGCTGAGTGTTTATAAGATAAATACCTTCCCGCCGTCTGCAAATTCAAGAGGCGGTGAGGCTGAATTTGAAGGCACTTATCGCAAAGGCGAACTTAGAGGTATCATAACGATAAATCAAGATAATTGCGTCGGATGCGACACCTGTCGCTCTTTCTGTCCAACGGATGCGATAGAAGGCTCGTTAGGCATCGCACACAGGATAGATCAAAATTTATGCGTAGCCTGTGGGCAGTGCCTCATCAACTGTCCGTTTGCCGTTATCGAGCAGATGAGCTTTGTCGATGAGGTTATGGCTAAACTTGAGGACAAAAAGACCTTTGTCGTAGCGCACCCTTCTCCTGCCGTTCGTGTCTCTTTGGCTGAAGAATTTGGCGGAAAACCGGGCGAACTAACGATAAATAAGATGTATAACGCTCTTGAGATGGCGGGCTTTAATATGTACGACGTAAATTTCGCCGCCGATCACACTATACTTGAAGAGGGAACCGAGCTAATCAAAAAGATCAAATACTGGTTACTTGGCGAGCGAAGCGCTGATTTAGAGCACGTTTCGCACCACCCTTTTCCGCACTTTACAAGCTGTTGTCCGGCTTGGGTTAGAAATGCTGAAATTTTCCATCCCGAGCTCATACCTCACATCTCAGGTGCAAAATCGCCTATCCAAATGGGCGGACCGCTTGCTAAAACATGGGCGGCTAAATTTGTCTGGAACAAAGACCCGCGCGATATCTACGTAGCGACCGTTACACCATGTACGGCTAAAATTTACGAAGCAAGCAGACCTGAGTTTAACTCGGCTTACCAGTATCTAAAAGAGACAGGCGAAATTCCTGCTGATACAAAGAGCTTCCCTGATATAGACGCAACTCTTACGGCTCGCGATATAGCTGAAATTTTCCGTAAAAAGGGCATAAATCCGCTTGAAATGAGCGATGAATATCCGGAAAAAACAATGAACGTATATACAGGCGCAGGAACGATATTCGGCAACAGCGGAGGCGTTATGGAGGCTGCACTTAGAACGGCTTATTTCTTACTATCGGGACAAGAGCTAAGAGATCCTGAGCTAACCCCTGTAAGAGGGTATGATAAAGACTTAACCGAAGCCGTTATACCTATCCCTTTAAAGGACTACGGCGGCAAGACGCTCGAGCTTAAAGTAGCGGTAGTAAACGGCGCTTCAAGAAACCTCGGTACGATACTAAAACATATCACGAAAGATTCTAACAGATATCACTTTATCGAGGTTATGAACTGCCCTGGAGGCTGCGTAAACGGCGGCGGTCAGCCGGTTCACGCTATGGGAACGTCGTGGCTTCATCCATTGCTTCCTCTACCTCTAAAAGCATAAATTTAAAGGACAAAAGATGAAATTTCAATACATAGAAAAACCGGTAGGCAAAATCTTCTCAAGAAGAGATTTCTTAAAAGTGGGCGGAGTGATGACGGCGGTCGTTGCAATGACAGGATATGCCATCACAGACATCATCAAAAGACGCAAATCCTATATCGCAATGCGCCAAGAAGGCTTATATAAAGATGACAAGCGCTGTCAAAATTTAAAGCTTACAAGCTCTCATCAAAACCCAAGCTGTGCGAAATCCTACGAGGATCTAAAGACCGAACCGATGGGCGAGATAGCTGAAAAACTTCTGCATACCAATGCTTATTTCGATCGCAAAAATTTGATCCTACAAGGAGCTAACCATGCATGAAAAAAGAGTTTTAAAATTTCCTCTATCAGAAAAGGTCTTTCATAACGTAAACTTAATCACTTGGATAGCTCTTATCGTAACGGGTGTTTTGATCTACTTTCAGCTTGTAGATGAGCCTACTTCAGAGCTTATGATGGATTGGCATATCGGTATAGGCATCGTATTTACGATAAATTTCTTCGGATTTGTATTCTTAAATTTTGATCGTTTTGCTTTGATGATGAGAAATTTACTCATCTGGGATCGCGATACTTTCGCTTGGTTTAAGAATTTCGGCGGATATCCAAGAAGACTGTTTGGCATCAAATTCGGTCCTGAAGAGGTAGCTCCTCAAGGCAGATTTAACGCCGGTCAAAAGGCTGCTTATCTTATATTTATGTTTATGATATTTGGGCTTATAGTTTCAGGCTGGTTGCTTTATGCATATCCTGCCGCGATGGGCAAAATTTTCGTTAAATGGATGTTTTACTTCCACGTTTGGGGCTCGATACTAACAAGCTTACTTGCATTTTGCGTGCATATGCCGCTAGCGATTATAAACGTAGAGGATTTAAAAGCTATGTTTAGAATAGGCGCGGGCGACGTGCCGCTTGATGATGCGCACCATCACGCCCCAAAATGGGTAGAAAACGATCTTATGGCGGTTGATGCTGCAAAACCCGCTCATTAAAGGCGATTTATGTCGTGGACAGATGAACGATACGAACAAATTCTAAAATGGGTTAGCAAGCACGAATACGAAGATTTCATCAATGAAAACGAGATAGAAGAAATTCTATCTCAAACCAAAAACGCAAGCAAAGATGAAGTTAGAGCCGTTATCAAAAAGGCTAAAGAAAACGCTATAAAAGGCACCATGCTAACTCCTTACGAAACGGCGGTGCTTTTAAATAACTCTCACGATGAAATTTGGGATGAAATTTTTGAAGCCGCAACAGAGGTCAAAGAGGAAGTTTACGGCAACAGAATGGTGCTTTTTTCGCCTCTTTATATCTCAAGTCCGTGCGTAAATAACTGCAAATACTGCGGATTTGCCGCTTCAAACACCGCTACGAAAAAGAAAATTTTAAAAGACGACGAGCTAAAAAACGAGATAGAAAGCCTGCTTGATATGGGACAAAAGCGCCTTATAGCGGTTTACGGCGAACATCCAAAGAGTGATTATAACTATATCGCAAAGACGGTAAGAGAAATTTACGGTGTTAGAAAAAACAACCTCAGCATTCGCAGGGTAAACATAAACGCCGCTCCTCTTTTTGAGGACGAGTATAAGGTAGTTAAAGCTGAAGGCATAGGCACTTTTCAAGTATTTCAAGAGACCTATCACAGAGAAACTTACGCCAAATACCACCCACAAAATACGTTAAAAGGCATTTACGACTGGCGCGTTTTTGCGCTTCATAGAGCTCTTAAAGCAGGGCTTGATGATGTGGCTATAGGCGCACTTTTGGGACTTTATGACTATAAATTTGAGATTTTGGGATTGCTTTATCATGCCATGAGTTTAGAAAAATACTTCGGCATAGGTCCGCATACTATCTCTTTCCCTCGTATCAAAAAGACCTCAGCCGGCGCAAACGACATGCCTTATGCGCTAAGTGATGATGAGTTTTTAAGAGCTATTGCGATCATTCGCCTGATGTGTCCGTTTACAGGCACTATCCTAACGGCTAGAGAAGAGCCGTCCGTAAGAGATGAGGCGATAAGAAAGTGCGGAATTTCTCAAATGGACGCAGGCACAAACATAGGCATAGGCGGGTATTCTAAGAAAAATATCAAAGACGAGCTTGACAATCAGCAATTTAAAATCGGAGATCACCGCTGTATCGATGAATTCGTGCTAAACGTGATGAAAAAAGACAAAATTCCAAGCTTTTGCACATCCTGTTACCGTGAGGGGCGCACGGGTGATCACTTCATGCCTTATGCCAAAAACGCCAAGATCAAGTATCTTTGCTTGCCAAATGCGATACTGACGCTTAAGGAGTATTTGCTAGACTACGGCTCAACCGAAGCAAGAGAGCTTGGCGAAAACGTGATCATTCCAAAGTATCTTAGCGAGCTTGAGGAAAATTTACCTAGCGTTGCGCAAAAAGTTAGAAATTTGATAAGCGATATGGAAAAGGGTGCAAGAGATTGTCATCTATAAAATTTATAAATGAGCTTGAAGCAACCCATACCACTTCGCTTTACGGGCTTGAAAAGATCATTGCTGACAATGACAACTGCGAGTATCTTTTCGAGGCGGCAAATAGAGTTAGACAAAAATTTGTAAAACAAGAGGTGCATCTAAAAGCTCTTATAGAGATCTCAAATATCTGTGCTAAAGAGTGCTTTTACTGCGGTCTTAGAAGCAAAAACAAAAGTCTAAAACGCTACAAGATGAGCGCAGATGAGGTAGTTTCTTGCGCCAAAGAAGCCGCCATAAGCGGATATAAAACCGTAGTCATGCAATCAGGCGAAAGTGGCGCATTTAAAGATGATGAAATTTGCGAGATCATACGCGAGATAAAGAAATTTGGCGTTCAGATCACGCTTAGCTTTGGCGAAAAGAGCTTTGAGCAGTATAAAGCCTACAAAGAAGCGGGTGCAGATAGATACCTGCTTCGCATAGAAACTACCAATCAAGCTCTTTATAAAGCTCTTCATCCCAACATGAGCCTAAAAAACCGCATTAAGTGTTTAGAAAATTTGCGAATCTTAGGCTACGAGACGGGAAGCGGCTTGCTTGTGGGCTTGCCGGGAAGTAGTGCTAAAATTCTAGCAAGAGATCTGATGTTTTTAAAGAAACACGACTTTGACATGATAGGCATAGGGCCTTTTATACCCGCTACAAACACACCGCTTGAGTACTCAAAAGCAGGCGAGATAAAGCTAGCCCTAAAAGCAAACGCTCTAACAAGACTGCTTTTGCCTAAGATAAATATCCCCGCCACAACCGCTATTGAAACGCTTGATCCAAACGAAGGACGTAAAATGGCTTTAAGAAGCGGTGCAAACGTCATCATGCCTTCAATCACGCAAGGCAGATATCACGATCTATATAGGCTCTATCCGAATAAATTTTGTCTAAAAGAAAGCGTGGCTGAAATTTATGATAGGTTTGATGATATGCTTGCCTTGATAGGAGATAAAATTTCGCTTACAAACGGCAACAGCGTGCATTTTAACCAAAGGCAAGGGCTGTGAACACTCCAAAATCGATGCGCACGGCCATAGGGATTTTCGGCAGGCGAAACGTCGGCAAATCAAGCATTATGAACATGCTAAGCAATCAAAGCGCCTCTATAGTATCCGATGTTGCGGGAACTACGACCGACACGGTGCAAAAGAGTATCGAGATACACGGGCTTGGCGCCGCTACGCTATTTGATACGGCGGGCGTTGATGATGTGGGCGAACTTGGCAAGCAAAGAGTTTTAAAGACAAACGAGACGATAGAAAATATCGATATAGCCCTTTTGGTTGTAGAAAATAACGAATTTGGCAAATTTGAAAGCGAGCTTATTGCCAAATTTAAAAGCCTAAGCAAGCCTTTTTTAGTGCTTGTAAATAAGTGCGACCTAAAAGGGTCAAAGGATGAGTTTTTAAATTTGATAAAGCCATTTAAATTTGTCAAAACTTCTGCCAAAACGAGTCTGAATTTAGAGCTGATTTATGAAAATTTAGCCGAAATTTCAAAGCAAATTTCAAAAGATACTGACGATCTTTTTAGCGGAATTTTAAATCCTGACGACATAGTCTTACTTATAACGCCGATTGATGATGAAGCGCCTAAAGGCAGGCTTATATTGCCTCAAGTGCAAGCCATAAGGCAAATTTTAGACGGCAAGGCTTACGTTTGCGTCTCAAGTGGCGCGGATGTGTCAAAAACCGCGCAGATATTTAAGCCAAATTTGATAGTGTGCGACTCGCAGTGCGTCTTAGAAGTCGTAAAAACAGCTCCAAAAGAGGCAAAAATCACTACTTTTTCTATCTTGATGTCAAGACTAAAGGGTGATTTGAGCGAATTTATAAAAGGCTCTGAGCGAGCCAAAAGCCTAAAGGATAACGATAAAATTTTAATAGCCGAAGCCTGTACTCACAACGCAAAAGACGGTGACATAGCAAGGGTTAAGATCCCAAAAATGCTTAGCAAATTTAGCGGTAAAAAGCTTGAGTTTAGCTACACAAACGGCAAGGATTATCCTGCGAATTTGGATGAATTTGCGCTCATTATCCACTGCGGAGGCTGCATGATAAACAAAACCATGATGAAAAACCGCATGCAAAAAGCTTCACACGCCATAGTGCCTATAACAAACTACGGTATCATCATCTCGCTTTGCCAAGGCGTGCTTGATAGGGTTACTGAAATTTTTAAGACAGCTTAGCCGAAAAATTCACTATACTTCTTACTTAATCTTGCTTTGTCAAAATCACTTACAAGCACGCTTAAGCTTCTATCAAGAGCCGTTTTAGCCTGAGCTTTGGAAGCGGATTTTAAAATTTCATCCTCGCTGTTTTTGTATACGGCAAAAAGCGTCTTTTGAACCCTAAGAGCTACCTCTACGTTTGAAGCTCCGTCGCGGGCTATGGCATCTATGCTTTGAGTTATAAAGTCGCTTATATCAAGGTCTTTAACGCCTATTCGGTGATAAATATATGCTTTGTCCTTATCCTGCAAGACGCTCTCGTCAAGCAAAAGTCTAGCTATCAAATTTAGCACGCTAAATGCCGTTCCAGGGTCATTTACGGCAGAAGATAGAGCTCTTTGCGCAACTTCACTAAGCACGATAAGTCCAAATCTTGGATCTTGCTCAAAGCTTCTTTGAGTTTCTATAACAAAGCTTTCATAAATTTGAGCAAGCATGCTCTCTTTTTCTTTTGCACTTAAGTCGGTATCTTCATCAAAATACAAAAATGCAAGCTCATCGCCTTTAAATATATAATCGCCCGATCTTACATCAATAAAAATTTTAAAGCCAAACTTTTTAGATAGATTATAAAGATAGTTTAAATTCATATGAGTTAGATAACCCGTGCCTTTAGAGTAAAGCGCCATATCGGGCTCTTTGTCGTTTGGACTCCAGCAAGCTCCCAAATTTGGGCTTAAGGCATGGTTCTTCATGGCTTTTGCGGTAGCCTTATAAATTTTATCAAGAGTATTTCCAAGCCTACCAAGATGCGAGAGCGTATGAACCCACTTTATAAGCGTATAGATAAGATACACAAGCACGGTAGCCGTGCTTATAAATAGTATAAACCTGCCGTTTTGACCATAGTATTCAAGCCCAAGAGCTATCTTAGCGATCACCGCATAGATAAATGCCGATATGAAACTAGCTATCGTTATGCGGGTATTATCATCGGCCATTATTAGCTCGGTAGCCCTTGGAGTAGCGTTTGCAGAAGCGCTAGAAAAAGCAGAAACCATAATGGAAAGCGAAAAGGTAATAACCGCGAGCATACTTGAAGCTATGATGTCAAGAAGATCTTGTAATATATCTCGCTTGATATCGGGTAAAAGCTCTGGCGGAAGATAAAAAGTCCCTAAAAACGCCATAAAGGCAAATACTATCGCAATGATAGCTCCAAGTGCAGGCATAACCCAAAGAGTATTACTCGGCTTTTTTAGCCAGATGAAAATTTTATACCACAAATTTAATCCTTTGAGAGATTATATGATTTTAAAAACGTGATTATAAATTTTAAAAGGATAAAGATCCCCCCCCCTTTTTTTTTGCCCTCTCGCCAAAGTAGAGCGAATAAATTTAAACAACCCACAAAATTATACCTCTTCTGATCGGCTATTTGGCTTATACTATTTCAATACTAGATAAAGTTTTTATCATACCAAAACCAAGTTAATTTGAGCATAATAAATTTAATTTAAATTATATACAATAAGAATTATGATAATAATTTTTATAATTAAATAAAATTTTAAGTATTTTAAGGCTACAATTTTTTGTAATTCGGATAAATTAACTCTTAATATATTAACTTCAAATAATTTTATAAAAACCTATTAAATTAGGCGAGGTTGTTAAATTTATGATGTTTTACTTGTCTGAATTACAAAAGGTTAATTATTAAGAGATTCCTAATCCGAATTACAAATTTAAGGAATTTGTTGATTTCTAATGCAGAAATTTTACTTAGCGAATTTCGCTACAACTAAATTTTAAAGGATAAAAAATGAAAAACACAAACAATACAGTAAAAGTAAATTTTGAAATAAACGATGTAATCGTAAGTTTAAATTTGGCTAGTAAAAATAATATGCCGATAAGTTATGATTTAACTAATTGCGAAAATTCTTGCGCTGATTATAATTATGACGAACAAATTGCATTAGTAGCCTCTAGTGTTGATTATAGCAATCTAACTCAAGAAGAAAAACAGTTTTATGCAGATATTTTAAATTTCATCTTTAGAGGAACTATAGGAAACGTGCAAGCTTCTCAAATTACGCCAAACGTAGCAAAAGCTGCGGATTTCTTTTTAAAAGAAATAGCCAATTGCTCACAGGGAATTACGGCTACTCTTGTAGGGTTACCCGGCGGACAACTCTACTCTATAGCTTTTAATATATTTTTAAAGAAAATTGAAAGCTACTTGCATATTCCATATGTTAGGGCATTGATTATTGAAGCTGTAACTTCTCATTATATAGGCAATATATTTAAGTATATTTTTAGAAATGTTAGATATAGAATTTGCGTTGATACGGTCAATATAAAATGGAAAAGCCAAATGGGTCTTTTGCTTTATGGTATTATAGACGACTTATCGTATTGATTAAATATGCGTAGCGCCAATTATTTTGGTGCTACGACTACAAAATCTATAAAATAAGCTACAATAGCAATACCTGCAAAGATATAACTAACATATTTTTCATCAGAAACAAATAAATCAGGATCAAATACTAATGCCATCGCATACAAAAATAAAGCTATAGCTTCTCTACCGTCTAGCATATCTTGAGTATTTGCAAATTTTAAGTCATAAATTATTAAGCTTATTATAGCGGTATGAGAAATTAGCGAAATAATTCTATATTTCATAATACCTCCTAAGTATAAAAAATAATAATACTTTAAAACTTAAATTATATTAAATTTAATATAGCAACTAAAATAAATATTCCTAATAAAAAGACACAAATTTTCAAATTTATTTATGATAAAATATTTGATATAGTTTTGAAAAAAATTGAAAAATACATTGATATTCCTTTTATTATTGCATTCAAAACCGAAAGAATCACTTCTGGTAATGTAAAAAAATTAATTGGTTACATTTTTAGAAACGGTTTAATAGATGAGTTATCTCGCTAGTTTTTATAAATTTAAAATCCTATAACTAGCAAATTTAATATTGTAAAAGCTGCAACAAAAATAGTTAGCCAAAATACGGCTTTATTTTCAGACCAAATTAAATAATTTGGTCTGAATACTATAATACATCCATAAAGTATTAATGCAGGAAATGCATAATAAGAATTTCTATAAATAAATGTTTCAGGATTTTGATATTTTATCATACAAATAGAATCTGCAATTACTATTATATGACAAATTATCATAATTATCTTTAATCAAATTTTATAAAATCATACTATTAAATACTAATCTCATTTAAAAATCAACTTTACTTTGCCATATTTTCTCATATTGAAATATTTGAAATTTAAGTAGCCGTTACTCTACGGAATAGAACAATATCAAAACCATACATAAAAAATAAAATTTTGAGATAAAAAGTAAAATCCCCGCCAAAAGCGGGGATAAGTGTTACGCTATAAACGCGTAGATCATCATAAATAAGAACACCATACCGGTTACTAGCATCGCATATCCTGCGAATTTAGCTAGGAAGCTGTATGATTTGAAGTTATCTTCTTTCTCGACTAATTTATCAAACATTCCGTTCTTCATCAAGCGGTCATACCACTTGCTTCTTTCTTGTCTCATCTCTTCGGCAGTTAAGCTTCCTGAGAAGATTACCGTATCCATAGGGAAGCGGTCCGCTCTAAAGTGAGTGTTAAAGAAGTGGATCGCAAAGATAAATCCTGTCGCTAGCAACGCCTCGTCTGAGTGTACTAGAGTTGAAAGGTTTAGCGCCCAACCCGGCAAGAAATTTGAAAACCAAGTAGGGAACCACAACACAAGACCGGAAAATCCGATGATAAACATACCCCAGAACACCGCAAGGTAGTCGAATTTCTCCCAGTATGTCCAGCGGTCAAACTGAGGTCTTTCGCCTTTGCCCATAAACCATCTGAAGTGGTCTCTCATATCTCTTAAGTCTTGCATATTTGGCATCAAGCTGTTTACGCCAAAGACACCGCCTTCATATTTACCCCATTTAGCGATTATTTCAGCTATATGGCTAAAGAATACGGCAAACATAATAACTGCCGAAATATGGTGAATTTGAGTAGCCATGATAGGTCCGCCCATTAAATTCATCATATCTTGAGCCCAAGGAGCCGTATAGAATTTTTGCGGTAAGCCCGAGAACGCAAGTCCAAGGAATGAAGCCGCCATAAAGAAGTGCTGCCACATGTGGAATGCGCTAAAGCGTCTAACTTTAACTCTATCGTGATGAGCCGCTTCTCTTGCTTTTTTCCAAGCGACCGGATTTTCAAGTCTAGTTTTAATAAGCTTAATTGACCACAACAATGTATGGAAACCAAAGAAGCTAAATACCGCTATAACAAGTCCCGTCATAAATATATACGCCGTATATAAAAGAGGGAATTTCTCACCGTCGGTATGATCCGCATGAGCTACAAAGCTAACGAAATTCTCATTTGATCCAGAGTGACACTCGGCACATGTTTTGATACGATTTTCCGTCATAGCCAAAGTTGATCTTGGATCATCGATCTTAAATACGTTGTGTGTTCCGTGACAATCAAAGCACGCCGCAACCCTTGGTGCATCGCCCGGCTTGTTAAGCAAGAGCGCTTTGCCGTGGAAGGTATCGTGATAGTGCTTTTGTTGCTCTTCGTGACAAGAGCCGCATTTTTGCTCGCTAAGTTGCTTAAGATCAAGCGTCATTCTAGCTTGCGCCGTGTGGATACCGTGACAATCAGAGCAGTTAGGAAGCTCTTTGTTCGGATCTAAATTCTTATGAGACGCTTCATCGTGAACGCTTCCCATAAAATCTTTTTTCACATCTTTGTGACAGCTTGCACAGTTGTCATTTACGAAATCTTTATCTTTAAAAAGCTCTTCGCGTTGCTCTTTTGAAGCAAATAGAATTTTTTCCGAGCTATGGCAATCTCTACAAGAAGGAATTTGACCAAACAGTCTTCCTCCGTGAACCATATCTTCAAAATCTTCTATCTTCTCTTCGGTTAGCTTTCTTTTTGATTTACCTACTTTTTCTATCTTATTTCCGGCTATTGACCATCCCTCTACGCCATCGGTTAAGATGTAGAGATTTTTATAGCCCAAATCTTTAGCAGTCTTTGCTGCAACGCTGCTGTCAAAGCTCATTCTATTATCAGAGTAAAATACTAAATGAGCCTCTTTATCTTTTGGCAATAACGATGCATTCAACTCGTCCGCATTGTTTAAAATCGCTCCGGGAATATGTCCAAACAGACGACCCGCAGGCGAACTCATATCTATAAAATATGTATCTTTTTGACCTAGCATCTTCTCAGCTTGATTGATACTAAGCGATTTTGCCCCTTCAATACCAAAATTTAAAGGCGAATCCATACTAGCAAAAAGATTATGCGATATCGTTAAAGCAAAAAATATCATCAATCTTATACATAATCCATACATATTCTTTCCTCCATATATCCTAATGAACCGTCACTAGGTATAGCGGGGCGATTTTTGCCCCGCAGCCGTGTTTAGCTTATTTTGATTTACCTTCTAAGATGTTTGTTGCTTGCTCAACGTAAACCAAAGCTTCATCAACTAGTTTCAAAGAATATTTAGGTCCGTGAACACCCCAAGAACCGTCTTTTTTAAGTTTTTCTAAGATATCCTCGGCTTGTCTTGCATAAGATATAACTCTAGCTTTTTGATCTGTTGTAAGTTTTTTGTTGTTACTCATACCGCGATCAATCTTTCTAAGAGCAATCTCTACTTTTGAGTAGCCGTCTTTAACAGGAAGTTGCCATTCCATAACCAGGTCATAAATCATAGCTTGATCTGTAAATTTAAGCTTATCAGGCAATGTTGATTGAACAGGGCTATGGCAACCGCTAGCTCCAGGAGCCATTAGGTTAGGATCACTAAAGCTTGTTCTACCGCAAGACCACATTAAGTCAACGAAGAATCTTCCGTTTTCATCTCTATCAAGTGTCCAGCCTTTTACGGTCATAGGATCTCTTGGTTTGCCTTCAGGTGGGTTGATTGATTTTCTATCTTTATCAACCATGATGTTCCAGATGTGTGAAGCACGAACGTTGTCAAATCCGCCTTTGTCAGGATTTTGAACAGCTGCGAAGTTCTCACAACTCATCATATTTGGCATGTGGCATCCTGTACAATTGTCTTTAGCATGAATTCCGCCTTGTTTAAAGAAGCTTTTTTGAACTTCGTGGCAGTCTTCGCAAGTCTTTTTAAGTCCTGTTAATGTATAGCCGTCTTTCCAGTCGTTGGCTGTAACTTCGTGCGGATCGTGGCAAGTGTTACATCTCATACCCTCATCGTAGTGAGCGGAGTTAAACAGTTGAGCACCTTCGGTTCCGCAAGATGGACAAGATGATTTAAAGTATGCGTTAAACTGTTTTCTTGGGTTTTTTTCAGAGTCTGCTTTATGCCAAGCAAATCTTTGGTGACATCTTTCGCAGTTACTTGGCATACCCGCACCTCTAGCTCCGTATAAGTGAGCTCCAGCACCGTGGCACTCCTCGCAGCTAATACCTTTTGTTATAGTATGCTCTCTTAGCTTTTTAGCATCGCCGAGCGCTGCATAGAATTCATCTTTAGATTTAAAGTCGAATTTAAATGTGTGACAAATTTCGCAATACGCACTTGCAGGTTGGAATTTGAAATTTTTTCTATTTGATGCGCCGTATGAGTTCATACCCCACATATGAGAACCGCTCTTGCCGAAATCTTCCATTTTAGTAGGGAATCCCGGTGAGAATTCTGCTATCTTTTTAGTCATTTCAGGAGTTAGGAATTTAGCCCATAAAACTGAGTATTGGTTACCGCCCGCTACTAGTTTACCGCTAAGATCGCTTAAATTTCCGTCTTCAACGTGATATGTTCCGCGAACTAACCATTTATCAAGGAAGCCGTATTTTGTTCTTGGGGTTCCTATGATGCCATATGTATCATCAGGCTCAATACCTGTAGTAAGAATAGGAGTTGTCTCAATAGCTCCCGGAAGTCCTTTTTTAACATCTCCGCCTACCTCTTCAAGCTCTTCTGGCCATCTTATGGTTTTAGCGTGACGTGAGCGCTCCCATTGCATATATTGAGCAGGGTGACACTCGCCGCATTTTTTATGCCCTACGAATTTGTTTGGAAAGTCAAGGAATGACTCCATACCAAGACGATAAGTAACTGCGGTATGCTCCATATTGTTCTCTTTAGCATAAGCAGGGCCTTGGTTTATCTCGATAAATTCCTCCACACGATCGCTTAAGCCGTATTTACCTACGAGCCTACCTTCTTTTTCGTAATGAAAAACTGGGTGATTTTTCTTCAAATACTCCCAATACTCTTTTTCATGCCCAACATAGTCTTCCAAAGTTCTTGGGGCAACACCGTCATTCTGAAATGTCTCACCTTGCTCAAAGGGCTCCTCGTACTTGTCGTTTGCGCTTAGAGGAGATATAGCGCACATAGCAAGAAAACAACTACAGGTTATAAATTTTAACCAACCTCGTTTCATCTCATTCTCCTTCATAAATTTTATAAACAACATTTTTCAAAAATTATGCTATCGGTACAAATCTAAATATTAAAATTTAATCTTTAGATTTAAAAAAACTAAAGCCAAATTTTTGACTATTTGATCTTTTTATATAGAAACAAATCAAATCTAGCTCTTGTCCTTATACCCTCCTTTCATGACAAGAGAAACACAAGAACTAATGTATTAATCCTATTTTAAATAAAATATTAATATATATTTTTTTAAACTATTCTAAATTTAAGTGTAAGCGAAATATTATTTTCACGTTTTTTATGATGTTTTTTTAATATTATAACCTTTCTATATATAAATTATAAATTTATTATCTAGAAATATTGTAAATTCACTATTTGATATTTAATATTAAAAATATGATGTATTACTATTATATATAATTCTATGTACAAAATTTAGATATACATAATTTTAAATAATAAAAATAGTAACTAAATCGTTACAAATTATAATTTGCCAAATTTATTTTTTGTTAAAAATAAATTAAAATTATGCATAAAATAATACTTTTAGTTTATTTAAAATACTCTGACTACACTATGTAACTATTTGAAACATTCTTTAATATTCTTTAAAATTTAAAATTTAATTTTTCTAATTAAATTTAAGAGTTATTAAGTCTCATTTTAATGAATACTTGTTGTTTGCTAATTCATTTTTGTATTCCAAACTTAAATTCAACAGAGTTAAATATTTTGAGCAATTTATGTATTGACTAGCTTTAGTACAATAGTAAAAATAAATACTAAAAAGAATCCGTTCGCATCAAATTTTATTCCATATCCAATTTAATGTTTATCTTTTGCGACAGTAATTACATCTTGTTTCCTCACGTTAAATCCGCAAGCGAATATCCAGAGCTTTTAGCCGATATAAAAGGTAAATTTGATAGCTCTTATGATAGCGATGTAAAATGCGAATACGTAACGCTTAAATTTGACAAGCAAGAAAGGATAAGAAAATGGCTAAATCATTAGTAAGAAATCAAATAGCAGGCAGAACCTTTGGCTTTGCAGTTCCTGCCGACGGAGCAACGGCTAAAACTTTTTGTGATAATCACTTAGAGGGAATTTACAACATTTATGAAGTTGAAAGCACTTCAGGTAATGAAGTAGAGGCAAGCGTGTTAAGGGTAACTGTTACGGGTAAAAGTCAAGCAGGTAGAAAGCATACTTTAACTTTTTACGGCAAAGCCGGACTTAAAGAGAGCGAAATAAAAGCGGCATTAAAAGACGTTACATTTAATAACGTTAAATTTGATGAAGTTTATATCATCGGTATATCCGAAGTTGCTATATCGTAATGACTTCATTTGATTTTTTAAATCATCTTGAGCCGATAGTAACAGTATCGGCTCTTTTGCTTACGGGTCTTAACTGGATAATATCTTTAAGGATAGATAGCATTAATAAAAGACTTGACAGCCTAGAAAACTTAGTTAAGATAATCACAAAACAAACCGAGATAAGATTTAAATATGACACTAGGAAAACATCAAGAAATTTTAGTAAAGATATGAATCAAGCAACTATACAGTGAAGTTAATCAAACAAAGCCCATAGGCTTAAATTTTAAACAACCAAATTTATTATCATGCAGATATAAAAATTTTACAAAAACGCTTAAACCAATATATCTTAACAATATTAAAAGTCAAATAGAGCAAAGGTTACCTCTTTAAAGTTAAGACATATCCCTCCTCGTCACTAGTAATTGTGTATTTATATCTCTTATCAAGAGTTATGGAAGCTCGGTAAAATCCATCGTGAGCTCCAAAAGTGATTGATTCAAAAGCACCGCAGTCAAGCTTAAAAGTCTTAGTAAGAAACCCTTTTGGATTTTTGAAGTCAATTACGATCTTTTTGTCTTTAAGCACGGCAAAGTCTCTTGTTTTAATATCTTTTGTGAGAATTTTAAGGCTCATAGGACCAAATTCAAAATCCGCTTTATGAAAGCTTATTTTTTTAAGTGGCTCTTGTTTTTTTTCTTCAGCAGGAGCAGGCTTGATAACCACTTCTTGCATCGGCTCTTGTTTCATAGTGTCTTGTCCGGTTAAATTTATATCAGCGCCCATAGGTTTGGGAGCGGTTTTAACCGAAACATCAACAACAGGCTCATTCATCGTAACCGACACATCAGGCTTTAGCACTACCGCAGGCGATAGAGTCTTTGTTAGCGTTAGTTCATCATGCCAATTTATACTCTTATTTACATCAATAACTTTTTCTTTGATACTTCCGTCTTCGCTCTTATACTTAACCGATATAGAGATAAAATTCCTTGCATCGCTCGGGAATTTTATGTTTTGCTTTTCAAAAGGAGCTAAAATTTCAACCGAATTTGTCGTAGTTACACTTGTATTTAACTCGCCCGTCGGCACAAACGGATTCTCTCTGCCAAAGCTAGCACTTAAAAAAATCAATACAAAAAACCAAATTTTACCCATATCAACTCCAATTATTTACTATCTTGCGGTTCAAGCTCTTTTAGCTCAAAAAACGACTTTTGAAGCTCGGCATTGCGCTTTTTTAAAATTTCCACATCTTTTTTAAGCTGCTCTTTTTGATCCTGAAGCCCCAGCATTACATCTAAAGACCTCTTGCCAAACATTATATTTCCCACATATATGCCAAAAAGAGCCACACAAAGAAGCAATCCGATAATCTTAACAATAGTTTTAAAAGAGTATGATCTCTTTATCTCGTTCTCGTCATACTCCTTTAAAATTTCACTCAAATTTCATTTCCTAAAAATTCATCCGTCTCAAGCTCGATCTCAAGCAAGCGGTTGTATTTGGCGTTTCTTTCGCTTCTTGAGGTTGCGCCCGTTTTTATCTGACCCGTATTCATCGCTACGGCAAAATCAGCTATAAAGCTATCTTCACTCTCGCCGCTTCTATGACTCATGACGCAGCGATAGCCCTTGCGTTGCGCTAAGCGGATAGTTTGCATAGTTTCACTTACGCTTCCTATCTGATTTGGCTTGATTAAAATCGCGTTTGCAACGCCTTTTTTAATGCCCTCTCGTAAAATTTTCTCATTAGTTACGAAAAGATCGTCTCCTACCAGCTGAACCTTGCTTCCAAGTCTAGCCGTGAGCTTCGCCCAACCGTCCCAATCATCCTCGCTAAGTCCGTCTTCAATAGAAAATATCGGATACTTATCGCAAAGTTTTGCGTAGTATTCTATAAGCTCTTCGGAACTAAATTTCTTGCCTTCAAGCTCGTAAGAGCCCGCTTTATAAAGCTCACTTGCAGCCACGTCAAGAGCCAGTTTTATCTGCTCGCCCGGCTTATATCCAGCTTTTTCAATCGCTTGCATTATGATCTTAAGAGGCTCTTCATTATCCTTTAAATTCGGTGCAAATCCGCCCTCATCGCCAACTGCGGTGCTGTGTCCAAGCTCGTTTAAAATTCCTTTTAAAACCTGATAAATTTCAGCCGCGGCTCTTAGGGCATCGCTAAATTTCTCAAACCCGAAAGGCATAATCATAAATTCTTGAAAATCCACGCTGTTATTTGCGTGCGCTCCGCCGTTTATGATGTTAAACATCGGCACGGGAAGCACGCTTGCATTCGCTCCGCCAAGATAGCGATAAAGAGGCATATTTAAGCTTTTTGCAGCCGCTCTAGCAACCGCCATAGATACGCCAAGCACGGCATTTGCGCCTAAATTTGAGTAATTATCGGTCCCGTCAAGCCTCTTCATCTCATCATCGATTGATTTTTGATCGTAAGCGTTTAGCCCGATTATCGCTTCGGCTATAGCTTCATTTACGTTGCTAACCGCTTTTAACACGCCCTTGCCACAATATCTACTATCCTTATCCCTAAGCTCTAAAGCCTCGCGCTTGCCGGTACTAGCTCCGCTTGGTACGACAGCGCTTGCAATCGTCCCGTCGCTTAGCGCAACCGTAGCGCGCACAGTCGGATTTCCTCTACTGTCTAAAACTTCTATCGCCGTAACATCATCTACAAAAATCATCATTCATCTCCTGTTTCTTGACTATCTTCGTCATCTTTGCCGCCGCCGCTTATAATGTGTTCAATTCCCATAGATCCTTTTATCGCAGCTACGATCTCATCGACCACTTCAGGATTTTCTTTTAAATACGCCTTGGCATTTTCTCTGCCTTGACCGAGTTTGCTCGCATTGTAACTAAACCAAGCGCCGCTTTTATCGACTATATCAAGCTTAACGCCGTAGTCGATTATCTCGCCTTCTTTGCTGATTCCTTCGCCAAACATTATGTCAAATTCAGCCGTTTTAAACGGAGGCGCAACTTTGTTTTTCACTACTTTTACTTTCGTTCGGTTGCCGATAGGTTCTTCATTTTGTTTAAGGGTCGCGATTTTACGAACGTCAAGACGAACGGAAGAGTAAAATTTAAGCGCATTTCCACCTGTTGTAGTCTCAGGCGTACCATACCCCATAGCGCCTATCTTCATACGAATTTGGTTGATGAAGATGACGGTGGTTTTCATCTTATGCACGATTCCGGTTAGCTTTCTTAAGGCTTGGCTCATAAGTCTTGCTTGAAGTCCTACATGCTGATCACCCATATCGCCCTCTATCTCGCTTTTTGGCGTAAGTGCGGCGACGCTATCAACTACGATAAGATCGATCGCTCCGCTTCTTGCAAGAGTCTCTACGATATCAAGAGCTTGCTCGCCAAAATCGGGTTGAGATATGTAAAGATTATCCGTATCAACGCCTAAATTTGAAGCGTATTTCACGTCAAGAGCATGCTCCGCATCGACAAATGCGCAAATTCCGCCCGCTTTTTGAGCTTCGGCGATGATATGAAGCGTTAAAGTCGTCTTTCCCGAGCTTTCAGGTCCATAAATTTCTATAACCCTACCCTTTGGAACGCCGCCTATACCAAGAGCCAGATCAAGTCCGATCGAGCCCGTAGCTATCGAGTCTATAGGCTCTACTTGCCTATCTCCAAGGCGCACCATAGTGCCCTTACCAAAAGCTTTATCGATCTGCTTTAACGCCAGATCAAGAGCTTTCTTTTTGTCGGATTCGGATTCTAGGGGGGTTAACTTTTTCTTGTCGTCTTTTTCAGCTGCCATTTACTGCCTTTAAATTTGTAATAAATTGTCTGATTTTATCAAATTTGAGATGAATTTTCGTTTATTTGAAATTTGAAGTTTAAATTTTATATTTGATTTGCACAAAAGCTTAAAGCCCTAAAACCAAAATAAATAATCACCATAAAGCCAAAAGAGCTACCAAAATATAGCTCTTTTGTAAATTTGAATTTATAAAAGTTGCGATTTTATAAAGAATTTCATATAAGCCGCAAATTTGATCAATTAATTTTATTAAGCATCTCCTCAGCCCGTTTGTTTCCATTTTTAGCCGCAAGAGTAAAAAGTCTTTTAGCCTCTTTTAGATCCTGAGCTACACCGTGGGCGTTCATGTAGCAAATTCCAAGCATATACTGACCCCCCCCCGCATGTCCTAAATCAGCCGCCTTTTTAAAATAATTCGCCGCCTTTACTAAGTCTCTTCCGATTTTTATATCGCCTTGTTCGTCGTAGTAGATAATACCCAGCATATAAGCTGCAGGTGCGTAGTTTTGCTTATCTGCTTGTTCATATAGCTTAAAGGCCTGCTTATAATCAAACATATGATAATAAATATTCGCCAAATTCGACTTAGCCACGGGATTTCCTCTATCTGCCGATCTTTTATACCACATCATGCCGTCTTTGTAGTTTTTAAGCCCCGCTTCATAAGCATAGCCTACTTTAAGCTCGGCGTCATCATCCTTTTGCTCGGCATAAGGCATCATGAGATCAATCGCCTCTTTAAATTTGCCGTTATCCGTAAGCTCAAAATATCTATTCACAACATCTTGGGGAACCTCGGCAAAGCAGTTAATGGCAAAAGCGGCAAGTATCGCGGTTAAAATTTTAAATTTCATTATCTCTCCTTAATTATCTCTTGATTATTATCAGATCTTTAAAATACTTCTGATAGTCGTCATGATATCTGTAGCCCTCTTCTACGTAATCTTTGATGAAGCCGTCCTTATCGGTAACAAAGTGCATATTTCCGCAGTGATAAATCGGATAACGAGTTAAGATTACGCCGTATCCGTTATAAGTGATATTGTCCCCCTTGTACTCGCACTCTTTGTATATATAATACTTATTGCTAAGCATACCGATATCTACATGAGGAAAATAACTTAATACGATCTATCACCAGCGATATATGCTGTCCTTTTAGTTGCTTTAAACTAGGATTTATATACCAACTCGTACCGTCAAAAATACTCGCACATCCGCTAAAAAACAATGCTTTTTCATAGTACTCTCCACGAATCTATTTAATTTTACCGAGAACTTGTATCGCAATAAAGCAAATTTTATTATTCAAGATATAAAAGCTTGTTTGAAGCTTAAATTTAATCAACTATTCATAAAATTTAACCTATAATCCTAAAAAGGATTAAATTTGAGACATTTTAAAGATATTAGCGTAGCGCATTCACCCGATGCGGACGATATTTTTATGTATATGGCGATAAAATTCGGCTGGGTTGATTCTACAAATTTGCGTTTTAGCAACCTTGCTTTAGATATCCAAACGCTTAACGAAGAGGCGCTTAAAGGCACTTACGACGCTACTGCGATTAGTTTTGGATTATATCCGCTTATAAGGGATAACTATGCCTTGCTTCGGTGCGCGGTTAGTTTCGGAGAGGGATACGGACCAAAACTGGTAAAGAAAAAAGATAAAATTCTAAAACGAAATTTCAAGGTCGCACTCTCAGGCAAACACACCACAAACGCGCTTTTGTTTCGTGTGGCATATCCTGAGGTGCGCATAGTTTATAAAAATTTCTTAGAGATAGAAAATGCCGTTTTAAGCGGCGAAGTTGATGCAGGGGTGCTCATACACGAAAGTATCTTAACCTTTAGCGACGGGCTTTGCGTAGAGCGTGAAATTTGGGATATATGGCAGGAGTTTTCAGGCGGGGATCTACCTCTTCCGCTTGGGGGCATGGCCGTTCGTCGCTCACTTCCCATAACCGACGCCATAGAGTGCGAGCGAGTGCTTACCAAAGCCGTTAAAATCGCAACCGAGCATAAGCCGTTTTTATCTCACATGCTCATGGAGCGAAATTTGATCCGAGTCGATAAAGAAAAGCTTAAAATTTATCTGAATTTATATGCAAACGATAGCTCCATATCGATGAATGAAACACAACTAAACGCCGTAAACAAGCTGTTTGAGATAGGCTACAAGCACGGCTTTTACGATGAATTAATCGATGCGCGCGACTATCTGGTGCCAACTGAATACAACGACGTAAGGTTTAGCTAAATGCAATCAACCCTAATCGAACTGGGCATAGAGACCTTTAAAACCGCGCTTTATCTAAGCTTTCCCATGCTTTTAGCAGGTCTAAGCGCGGGTCTTATCATCAGCATTTTTCAAGCGACTACGCAGATAAACGAGATGACGCTAAGCTTCGTGCCAAAGATCATCCTCGTAGTCGTCGTTATCATATTTCTCATGCCTTGGATGGTAAGCATGATGGTTGATTTTACTATCCGAATGATTGAGTTTATCCCGCATTTCGTGCAATGACTAGGCTTATTGATTTTTCTAAATTTACTTCCGTTAAAATCGGCGGCATGCACGAGGTTTTGCTCATAGATAGCACGCAAGATGATACGCAAGGACGCGTGATAATAGGTAGCGGAAACAACCTTTTAGTTTCGCCAAGCCCTGCACCGATGGCGATTTTAAGCGATAAATTTGACTATATAAAGCTTGAAAGCGAAATTTTAGAGATAGGTGCTGCTACAAAGAGTGGTAAAATTTATAATTTTGCTAAAAAGCACGATCTAGCGGGCTTTGAGTTTTTGCAAAATATCCCGGGCACGCTTGGAGGAATGATTAAGATGAATGCGGGGCTTTGTGGAATTTCCATGAGTGACAATCTGCTTGAGATGCGTTTAAAACAAGGCTGGGTAAAAAAAGAAGAGATAAAATTTGCTTATAGATATTGTGAGCTAAACGAAATTGTTTTTGCAGCCAAATTTAAAGCAACAAAAGGCTTTAACGCTGCACTTGCAAGCGAATTTGCGCTTAAACGCTCAAACCAGCCAAAAGGAGCCAGCTTTGGAAGCTGCTTTGTAAATCCAACTGGCGATTACGCAGGCAGACTTATCGAAGCCGTCGGGTTAAAAGGGCACGTTATCGGCGGAGCAAAATTTAGCGAAAAGCACGCAAATTTCTTGATAAATTTTGATAATGCAAGCTTTGATGATGCAATAAATCTCATAAATTTAGCCAAAAAACTAGTGCTGGAAAAATTCGGCCTAGAACTAAAAACGGAAGTTGTTATAATTTAGATTAAAAATATATTAAAAAAGTTATAATTCTTACAGATTTACTCGCAAGGAGGAGTCTATGAAAAAGTTAGCTTTAACCCTGTTTTTAGTATTTAGTTGCTTGTCGGTAGCACAAGCCGGACCAAATCACAACAACGGGCTAGCGGCAAAATCCAAAGGTCAGTGGAAAGATGCGGAGCACTACTTCAAGCTAGGTTGCTATAAAGAAAAAGTTGATTCTTCTTGTAAAGAGCTTGGGCAGCTTTATGAGTTCGGAAAGGGCTCTGATGTCAAAAAAGATTCTGGGCTTGCAAAGCAGGCTTATGAAAAATGCTGCGAGATATCATTTGGCAAAAGATCCGATTGCTGCAATAAAGTAAAAGATAAAACAGCCGTAAGCCCTGAAAAAGGTTGTGAAAACGGCGATGCATCAGCTTGTATAGACTACGCCTATGAAAAACAAGACATCAAATACTACCAAAAAGCTTGCGATTTGGGCTCAAATTTAGGATGTTTATGGACTGGATATTCATACACTGAAGGCAAAAACGGCGCGCAGCACGATCCTAAAAAGGGCTTTGAGATATTTTCAAAACTTTGCAGTAGTGGCTACGATGACGGTTGCAAATTCGTAGCGATGGGCTATAGAGACGGCAAAGGTGTCGAGAAAAACATAGACAAAGCGATCGAAATTCTAAGCCAAATTTGCGGGGGCGATAAATTTGACGGATGCGCAAAGCTGGGCGAAATTTACCAAGACGACAAATACGGCAAAAAAGACGAGATAAAGGCGTTTGAGTATTATTTGCTAGCCTTTAAAAAAAAAGATCATGAAGCTTCAGGAAAATACGTAAAAGATAAAAACAATGCCGCAAAAGCTTGCGAAGCCAAGATCGCCATTGGATGCGAATACGCAGGCTCTGCATACTATCAAGAAAAGCAATTTGCCAAAGCGGTGGAGTATTTTGACAAGGGCTGCGAACACGGCTTAGTCGAATCATGCCTATTTGCAGGCTACACATACCAGATGCCGCCTGCTGAAAGCGGGGTCGCAAAAGATCTTGAAAAGGCTAAAATTTACTTCAAAAAAGGCTGCGATATAGGCTCGGCTCAATGCTGTAGCGCGCTAGAATCTATAAAATAAACTTATAGGCGCATTTAACTCATTTGCGCCTAAATTTATCTTTCAAACTCTACTTTTTGCAATCTTTCGGAGATAAAATTTCGGCGCCCAACTTTTGCTTCTGATTTATTATTTAACTCTTAGCGGTAAATTACTAAGTATGATAATTTACTACACCCCCAAAAGAATAAGCTCAATTTGAGAACCTGTCCAACACTAAAAGCCTCAAATATAATTTATTAATTATAAATTTGATATTAAGTAATAAAATTACAATAACTATTTAAATTTACTCACAAAGGAGAGTGCATGAAATTTTTTAGTTTAACCAAAACTGCAATGGTTGCAGCTAGTATTGTTGCATTAAGCTTTTTAAGCCTTAATGCCGGTGAGAAATTTACTCCACTAATTGTAATTCACGGGGGCACAAGCAAACTTGATCTATCCCAAGATGAATTTATGCTTCGTGCAGAACCGATGAAAAAGGCTCTTAAAGCAGGCCAAGCAGTCCTTGAAAAAGGCGGAACAGCGATGGATGCGGTAACGGCCGCTATAATCATCTTGGAAGATGATCCGAATTTAAATGCGGGCAAAGGAGCTGTTTTTACTTCAGATGGATTTAACGAACTTGACGCTTCTATCATGGACGGTGCAACTAAAAAAGCGGGTGGAGTGGCTATGTCAAGACATATCAAAAACCCTATTTTAGGCGCGCGCCTTGTGATGGAAAAGACTTGGCACACGCTTATAGCTGGCGAAGGGGCGGACAAGCTAGCCAAAGCAAACGGGCTTGAAATGGTCGAGCAAGAGTATTATTTCACGCAAAAAAGATACGATCAGCTCAAAAAAGCCAAAGAAAAACAACAACTCATGCTTATGAAAGATGACGATAAGAGCGATAAACTCGCAGCATTAAAAGATAAAGCCGAGCCTTATCTTGGCACGGTAGGAGCGATCGCACTTGATAAAAACGGCAATCTTGCCGCAGCAACAAGCACCGGCGGCATGACAAACAAGATGACAGGACGTATCGGAGATAGTCCTATCATAGGCTCAGGAACTTATGCGGATAACGATTCTGTAGCAGTTTCATGCACAGGCACCGGAGATATCTATATGCGAGTAAATGCGGCTCACGAAGTTTCAGCCCACTACAAATACGCTGGCGGCGATGTG
Source organism: Campylobacter sp. CCUG 57310 (assembly GCF_013201975.1). Classification (NCBI taxonomy): domain Bacteria; kingdom Pseudomonadati; phylum Campylobacterota; class Epsilonproteobacteria; order Campylobacterales; family Campylobacteraceae; genus Campylobacter; species Campylobacter sp. CCUG 57310. Next base: position 100,178 of record NZ_CP053845.1, on the reverse strand, counting down.
CAAAAAGCTGCCGAAAATGCTATAAAACAAGTAGATGCTCTAGGCGGAAGCGGCGGCATAATCTCAATTGACAAAAACGGCAAAATCGGCTTTGCTTGGACAAAACATAAGCTAGGAATGTATCACGGTGAAGCAAAAGTAGGGTCTGAACCTATCGTGCATTGGCCTGTCGGCAAATGATTCATACAAGATCGATGCAGGTGGCAAATTTGTCTGCCTACCTGCATTGGATTAGAATTTGTAGCGCAAAAACGTTTGCGAATTTAAAATCAAAGGCGCAAATTTAGCTCGTTTGCGCCTAAATTTATCTTTCAAACTCTACTTTTTGCAGTCTCTCGGAGATGAAATTTCGGCGCCCAACTTTGGCTTCTGCTTTGCCGTTTAGTTCCACAAGATCGCCCGTAAATCCGCAAGTATCGTTTCTAACGGTAAAGCTTCCTACGCCATAGATATCAACAGGCGTATCATGCGCTTCAAATTCGGCAATTTTTTCAGGAGTAAAGCCCGAGCTAACGACTATCTTAACGTGATTAAAGCCATTTTCATCAAGAGCTTTACGAAGTGCAAAGATAAGCTCTTTGCAGACTCCATGCGGATCAAATCCGCTTGTGTCTTTGTCCTCAAAATACTTGTCTATGAGGCTTTGAGATGTATCGACCCTAACGGCACCAAGCCTTGATTTTAGCGCATTTGCAGCTAAAAGTGCATCAGTGATCACGTCGTTATTGTAATCAACAAGTGCCGTTACAAGCTCGCCGGGAAATGTTTTAGCGTAAATTTCACACGCCTTTACTATATCTCCCTCACACATCTGAACAAGCGCGTGGGGCATAGTCCCCATACCCTTGCCACCCCACCAAAAGCCCTGAGCGTCGGTTGAGACGCGATCTATGCCCGCGACATAAGTGGCGTATCCGTCGCCTATCTGCGTTGAGATGTCATCTTGCCTATCCGCCATAGAAAAGACTACCTTGCCGTTTGCGGCCTTTAAGGCTCTAGCAACATTCGTAGCTACCGAGCTTCTGCGAGCCAGAGTGGCGTCTATAATATTTTCTAAAAAGCCGAAATTTTCATACTTGCCGCTTATCTTTAAAACAGGCTCGTTTGCGTTTATGATATCACCGTCATTTAACGCGTAAATTTCAAGCCATTCAGGCTCTTTAGCGAAGGTATATACGATCGCTATAGCTTCATCGATACCACACAAAGTGATGTTGTTCGCCCTTTGAAAAAACTGCATAGTTACGTGCTGGTCGGGTAAATTTTGCTTTATGACCTGATTTATCTTTAAAAAATATCTTGCGGTATAAAATCCCTCGGCTATCCTTGGGTCAAATTTAAAAGTCTTGTTCGTAAGACGCTTGATGACGCCTTGTTTTTTTAGCTCTATCTCGTTACTCATCACACCTCTTTATATAAATTTGCTTCACGCTATCCACTTAAGGCAAAGCGTATAAATAACAGCCGCAAAGCTAACGCCAATCAGCATAAACCAAAGCTTCATAGCGCCTTTGCACCTTGAGGTCATATCTCTTTGGATGAAGGATTTTTTATCTTTAAAAGATATCTGCTTAACAAGTCCAAGCGTCCTTAAACTTTCGTCAAACCTCTCAAGACTAAGCATGCCGTCAGCAAATTCCTTAAAAATTTTCGCGTCAAAATAAAGCCTGATATGAAGATAAAATATAAAAATATAAAGCGCGGCGAAGATAAATTCCTGCCAAATTTTGTGCGGATACTGCCAAAATATAAAGGCGTGGATCAAATTTACAAGCAATATTATCTTATGGGTATTTATGAGCTGCGAAGTAGTAAGTGCCAGCGATGATTTGCTCATCCAAACTCCATAAAAAATTTTCTCACGCTATCATCTATGACAACTTTAGGGCGCGAATTTTTAATCAGTAAAATCGCATCATCTACGTTCATTTTCTTACACCAAACCAGCCAACCAAGCAGCACAAGAGCGCTTCTGCCGTATCCTAGCGCGCAACAAATGAGCGTTCTTTTATTTTTGCTAATTATACTATCCATTGCCTTTACGGCGGCTTTGAGCTCATCAAATTTTGGCTTTACCATGTCAAGCATGGCGAAATTTAAGTAAATTTGCTCCGCTTTGGGATGAAATTCGCACTCCGCCGTAAGGTCAAAAACGGCTTCAAATGTATGCGCCTCGGTGATCGAGCCAAGATGGACATTTGGCAAAATTTCACTGCTTTTTGGCGCATGCTTTAAATTTAGCCAGTAGATGATGTTTAACCGAGCCATTATAAGATATGGCAAGAGCAGCCAAAAAGATGAAATTTTGCCGTTTTGCTCTTTGCGAAAAATTTGTGCACCGAACAAGGCGTAACCAAAACCGACAAGAGTAAAGCTAACACTAAAATAAAGCAACCAAAGAAAGGCTCCGCCAAGATAAAAAGCAAATGCGGCAAATATGAGCGCAAGCAGAGCGTAAAAGCTCGCCCATTTGATATGAGATGTCGTATGAGCGAGGTTAAATTTTAAAATTTCGCCCTCAATTGGCACTATAACAAGCACTAAAAAGCCCACTAAAAACCCTGTAGGTATATCGATAAAATGGTGCTGATATGTAGTAAGCACGCTAAGAGCTATCAGGGCAAACCACGCTAAAATGATAGCCTTAAGCCAAATTTTACTCGTTTTTGATATATAAAGCGAACCCACGACCACGCACAAGATGATGTGAAGCGATGGAGCTTGATTAAACGGCATATCAAACGTCGCAAGGCTATCAAAGAGAAATTTGGACAACCCAAAACTCTCAGGCTTACTCCAAGAAATTTGAAGCGGAAAGAGTATAAAAAATACAACCGCGATAAGCTGAGAAAGCAGCAGCTGAGCCGTGTATCGGTTTAGTTCGCGAGAATTTTTACACAGCAAAAATCCAAGCCCGTAAAGCAAATTTAACGACCAATAAGGCAGTATCGTCCAAGCGATAAACGGGATAGCATGCTCCCATTCAAAGATGATTTCGGGCACGAAGCTTTGCTTTGAAGCAAGGTAGTTTGCAAAGCCGTAGCTTGCGTAAAATGCAGTTGCTACGCAAAGCAGATAACCAAGTCTAGTTAAAAACCGGCTAAGCTTAGGGCTAAATTTCACTTCTCATCTTTAAATGGGACAAATTTCACTCTTTTACTGCGACGCTAACGGTAAATATCCCGTCCTCATCTATCCAGTGGCGGATCTTTTTAAATCCCGCTCTACTAACAAGCTGATCCATCTCGACCACGCTTCGTCTACGCATGATCCACGCTTCGCCGTCTCTATGACTTGAAAGCGCCCTTGCGATCATCTCAAGCTGCGGATGATACGGCTGATTCGTATAGATGAGATATCCGCCCTTGCGCACGCTACGCCCAAAGCCATTAAGCGCAGTATTTATCAGTGCGTTATCGCTAAATAGCTCAAAAAGCCCCGAAACCACGCCGATACTTGCGAAATTTTCTAAATTTTCATAGCTTGATTTATGAAAGGCGTTTGCCTCTTCAAATGTCGCGATATCCTCTAAATTTCGCTCTTTTATGAGCTCCTGCCCCGCTTTTACGTTTACTTTGTCGTAGTCTCTTAAAAGTATCTTTTCGGGGCGAATTTCACCGCTTAGCGCATCAAGTATATATCTGCCGTGCCCTGAAGCGATATCGAGAATTTCTATACGCTCGCCTTTTTGCTTTAGCTCGCTCATCACGAAATTTAGCGCATGAGCGATATTTTCTTTGCGCTTTCTTATGCCTCTCCAGCCGATTGAATTTAGATAAATTTTATCAACCCACTTTACAAAAGCGTTTGAGCCTTGCGGCTGGTTTTGATAGACATAATCAAGCGTACTACCACTGTCATAACCCCTATCTTCGCCGATTTTAAGCCCCTTAACCCAAGGCGAAAGCAGCTTCATGCCAAATCTTTGCACACTAAAACAGACGTTTTTAGGATGAAATTTACAAAGCGGAGTGGCTAGTCTATCAGCCTCTTCTCTACTAAAGCCAAATTTATCCGCCTGCGTGCAATCAACCTCGCTTAAAGGCTTGCTAAATCGCTCGTTTATAAAGCCCCTAATCTTCTTAAAAGCCAGATGTCTATCCTGCTCGCCCAAAGTATCGTGATAAAAGCCCTGCATGACGTGGCGCTCTTTGATATGCGAGCCAAGCGAGTTATAAAATTCATGCTGAGGCGTGTGATTTACCACCCAGTCATCGCCTGATATAAGCAGCTGCAAAGGCGTAGTGATAGCCGCAGCATCGCCTACAACCCGCTTGCTTGCCTCGTAAAGCCCAAGCAAAATCCTAACCGATATGGCGCGCGCTATGAGGCTATCTTCGTTATAAGAGTTTATGCGCTCCTTGTTGTGCGTGAGGTAGTGCGCCTTGACGTAGCTGTTTACGAAAAAATTTCCTTTTAATTTATAAAGCAGCTTTAAACCCTCTTTGGCAAAAGGCACATAAAGCTTCACGTCAAACGCCGGACTTGCAAGCACCGCGCAGCGAATTTTAGGCGCATAATCATGCAGCCAAGTAGCAACCAGCACCGCACCTACGCTTTGAGCGATCACAGCGATATTTTCCTTGGCTATATCGTAATGCTTGCTTATATGCTCTATAAATTCGTCCACATCGGCCACAAGCCTAGCGATACTTGGCGCATCTCCTCGCTCTCCGGGGCTCTTGCCGTGACCGCGCGCATCCCAAGCAAAGAAATGAAAATCACTTAAATTTAACTCCTCGCTCATAAACATCATGCGTCCGGAGTGCTCATGTCCTCTGTGAAAGAGCACGATAGCTTTTTGGGGGCTTAAATTTGAGCTTTGCACGCTGTTTAAATTTCCATTTTGCCCCTGATCGCTTGGCGACTTGTGGCGATAAAAAAGCTCTGCTCCGTCGCTTGTGAGAAAAGTTTTTTCTTGCATATTAATTCCTTTAATTCGTAATCCTAAAATGCCCGGTTATCTTAAAATCATTTAGCACGTCTTCTTCTTGCACGCCAAGCCCGATATTGTGAATAATAAGCGGGGTGTTTCCAAAGAGGGATTTCTTATCGGATACTATGCCGATATGCGGTCTGCCGTTATCAAGCGTCCAAGTAACTATATCGCCCGGTTTATAAATTTTATCGCTTACTTTGTAGCCTTTGCGCTTAAGATATGTAGCGATATTTGGCACTCTTCTGTGGTCTATGTTTTTATCGGTGTTTTTTAAGCCCCAATTTTTAGGATAGGAGCTAAAATTTGCGCTCATATCTTTATGGATTAGCTCTTGCAAGTCGATATTTTGCTCTCTTAAAGCACGCACAACCACATCGGTACAAACCCCCTTTGAGATATCCACATCGCCCATCGGATAGGCAAGCCTTTCGTAGCTCGCGTCATAATAAAGCGTAACACCGATCTGGCTTCTTGCGTCTTTTACAAGCTCGCTTGGCGAAAAAGCCAGCAAATTTAAGCCTGCTAGTAGCAAGGCAAATTTAACTAAAATTTTAAAATTTCTCATCTTACTCCTTAAATTTACGCCCAAAAATAGCGCACTATATGAAAAAATATCGGCGCAGAAAAGCATAGCGAATCCATCCTATCAAGCATTCCGCCGTGCCCGCTTATAATATTGCCCCAATCCTTCACGCGCAAATCCCGTTTAATGGCAGACATCACAAGTCCGCCCAAAAAGCCCATAAGGCAAATAACAAGGCTGATAAAAAACGCCTGAATAAAACTAAAAGGCGTTAGCCAGTGCAAAAACGCCCCAAGCAAGCTAGCGCTCATCACTCCACCCGTAAAGCCTACGACAGTTTTGGAAGGAGATATATTTGGAGCTATCTTTGTCTTACCAAAGAGCTTGCCCCAGATATACTGAAGCACGTCGCTAGCTTGAGTTACAAGGATCAAAAAGAGCATTAAAAGAACCGATTTGCCTTCAAATTCATGCACATCAAGAATAAGAAGCGCAGGGATGTGAGAGATACAAAAAACACTTATCATAATCGCCCATTGGATAGTAGTCGAGCGCTCCAAAAAGTGCGCAGGATCGCCAAGAAGGGCGGACAAAATCGGCAAAAACAAAAACGCATAAACAGGGATAAATATCATCGCCATAGAGTACCAATCCATAAGGATAAAGAGATACTGAAGCGGCAAGATGACATAAAAGCAAGCCACAAGAGCGATGTGATCGCTGCGTCTTATGTAAATGAGCGATAGAAATTCTCGCAAAGCGGCAAAGGATATGACAAAAAACAAAAATATAAGCGCCTTTGTGCCCATATAAACAAAGCCAAATATGACTAAAATCATCACCCACCAAGCGTTTATGCGCGCGGTTAGGTTATCGATCGTAGCGTTTGGCGCGCCTTTAGCGACAAATTTTTTAAGTATAAAAGCTATGGTTGAAGATAGCGCCAGCATAACTAAAAGCCCCAAAAATAGCTTTAAAATCGCCTCGCCGCTACTCATTTCTCATCCTTTTTTAGGCTTAATAAGGCCTTTTTGGCTTTTGCTAGAAACTCAAATTTGTCTTCGTTTTCGTATCTAAATTCATCTCCCACGCAAATATCGCAAATAAGCGGAATCGGCAGGCAAAAACCCTTGGGAAGAACGTTTTGGATATTATTTATCCAAAGAGGGACTAAATTTACATTTGGATTAGCTTTGGCTAGGCGGTAAATTCCGCTTTTGAAATTTCCGATTTCAATGTCATCATCCATCTTGCGCGTGCCCTCAGGAAAGATGATAAGAGAATGAGTCTTTAGCGCCTCACTCATCTTTTCTATAAATTCCATGGGGTTTTTAGACTTGCGATCTATCAAAAACATGTTAAAAACGTGTCTAGCTAAAAACGGACGAATTTTGCCCTTAGTCCAGTAATCAGCGCCCGCAACGGGACGAATTTGCTTGCGCAACTTATAGGGCATCGATACGAAAATCAGCAAAAAATCGCCGTGGCTAGTGTGGTTGGCATAGTAAATTTTAGGCGTAAAATCGCTCATCTTCTTTAACTGCTCGCTAGGGCGAATACCCGTGATAAAAACCGCTATTTTACACAATGCAAAATCAACAACCCTAGCCGCCATATCTTTTATCATAATTACGCCTCCTTAAGTCCTGATTTCACGCGATTTATGCAGGTTATCACAAGCAATACTATTATCAAAACGCCAAGATAATAAACCCACTGCCAAAGCTCGCCGAAACAAGCGTATAGCATCCCAAAAAGCCCGAAAGCAAAGGCTCTGTCACTTTTACCCATAGGGCCGTCATATCTACGGTTCCTGCCTAAAACCTGCCCCAAAACACCCAGAAATTCGCTAAGTTGCGATAAAAAAATTATAAGCATAATAGTACCCCAATCAAACGGTGCGATAAAGGCAAAAGGCAGATAAAGAGCGCTATCTGAAATCACGTCCGTAGCTTCGTTTAGATAGCCTCCGAGGGCTGATTTTTGGTTAAATTCGCGAGCAAGTATTCCGTCAATGGCATTAAGCGCCATTCTAAGAAAAAGCCAAATAGGCAAGATAAAAAACAGCGCTGAAATATGAGAAAATTTAACCAGCAAAAATCCTATGAATACGGATACAATGCAGGCAAAAAAGGTAACTTGATTTGCCGTGATACCGAGATTAAAAAGCTTAGTCGTAAGAGGACGTAGGAGATTTTGGAATTTTGGCTTTAGCTCATAAATAGTCATAAAAGCTCCAAAAAATATTAATAGATAGTATTATTGTATAAATTTTCTTATACCAAATTTAATTTCAAAAAATCATCTTATATTACATGAATAATTTATATTCTATAAATATAAATTTAATAAAAGTTAATATTTTATTGATTTTTTTAAATTTTTATAGTATAATCCTCGCTTTTACTCAGACAACTTGCTTCAAAATCAATAAATTTTAGCTTATCCAAACGAGAGTACAAAAATAAACTTGTCGCCAGAAATAAAATTGGCCAACATCAAAAATTTATTAAACCAAAGGATTTTAAATGAAATTTAATAAGTGCATTAATTTTATAAAAAGCTCAGATTATAAATTTTTTATAATTTTAGCCATATCATCCATAATGCTGACCGCATGTGGTGGAGGCGGTGGAGGCGGAGGTAGCTCAGGTCCATCTACACCAAGTTACAATACAGGAAACAATCAGGCAAATCAAGTTCCTCCAATGGCTATAGTGCCGCCTGTAATAAATAATCCGGTTCCTCAAATAGATGAAAAAGACAGAATAGTCGGCTTGTCAAAAGGCGAAGAAAAAATAAACAAACAGGTGCTGTTAGATCAAAAAAGAGATGAAAATAAAATCACAGATATCGCAATAGTCGATACTTTCTTTTATAAAAACAATAAATTTAAACAAGATAACGGAGGCTGGCGAATACATATCCAAGAACAAAACGATATGTTGCCCGAAGACAAAACAGAACACGGAACTATGGTTGCTAGCATAATAGCCGATCATAATAAAAATGCAAGAATATTTGCATATAAAGGAGGGTTTAGACGAGGCGGAGTTATTATAGCTAGCGGCAGCGATCAGTTTGACGATGCCTACAAAAAAGGAGCTAGGATTTTTAACAACTCTTACGGAAGCGATCCAATGCCAAATTCCGGTGCGATAGCGCCATTTGATAATATAGCTAGATATGCGCAAAAAGATAGTATATTTGTTTGGGCGGCAGGAAACGAGTCTAAAAACAATGCATCGCCTCAAGCTTTATACCCGAGCCTAAACCAAAATGCAAAAAACGGATGGATAGCGGTAATGGCGGTAGCTAACGAAAACGACAGTGCTCTTACATGGTACTCAAATAAAATAGGCGACAAAGGCAAAACATGGGGTATAACGGCTAAAGGAAATTGGGATATAGAGTATGAGCCCGGAAAAACAAAACGAGAAACAGGAACATCTTTTGCAACTCCTAGAGTAACTGCTGCGGTCGCAAACGTATGGGAAAAATTTCCTTGGATGAACAATCACTTAGTAACTATGACGATACTATCTTCTGCCAATAAACCAGGTACTCAAGAACAAACCGAGGCTCCAGACTCTACTTTTGGCTGGGGAATTTTAAATGAGCAAAGGGCGCTTAAGGGGCCCGGTCGCTTAGATAGCTTACTTTTAACAGACAAAGATAAGCACGGACCGCTGCAAAAATTATTTACGGTAAATTTTGACCATAGAGACTATATGGATAAAAGCAAGCTAACATGGAGTAATAACATGGCAGGCGATGCCGGAATACATAAAAAAGGAACAGGAACTTTATATCTAACAGGAGAAAATACATATAAAAGCATAACTTGGATAGAGCAAGGAACTATAGGTATCTCAAATTTGATGTTAAATTCAGAAATTACTATAGAAAAAGAAGGAACCCTGCTTGCAAAATCAGAAAACAACAATAAAGTAAAAATAGGAAACGGTAAAAACAATACAAATTATACATATACAATCAATAACAACGGCGGTTCTTTAAATGTTTATGGAGTAGGTCTAAAGATAGACGGAGACTATATATCTAAAGACAATGGTCGAATAGCGATAGACATAGATAGGTCAAATTTAGAAATAACAGGTTCTATGGATATGGGGAATAGCTCTTATGTATTAGCGGACGTAGAAGATGTAAGACTGGTTCCAAAATCTGAAACTCAAACGAAAAAAATAATAACAGCAAGTGAAATTAAAAACTATAGTGGCGATTATAAAATTTCAGAAAATGTTTCAAAGTATATAAATTTATCAAATTTCTACATGGACAAAACAAAACAAAATATATATGTACAATACAATAGAAATTCTACCGAATATGTCTTAAATTCTATAAGACATGCGAATGTAAGCTCTTTAAATACCGCCAGAAATTTAGACGCTGTTTTAGATGATGTGGCAGAAAAAAATGAGCAGAGTGAAATTTCAAATGCGGCCATAAAAATAGTAAATGCAAAAGCTCATTTACTGCCTCAGATGATAGATTCTCTTTCGGGCGAAATTCACTCATCAAGTCAAAATATATTAATTAAACAAAACAGTATCTTTAACCGCACGCTAAGCAACCGCATAGCCTCTCTTATGAACTCGGATAAAAGCGGATTTTGGATAGACGGAATATATGCGGATAGTAAAATACACAAAGAGGGATATGCGGATTCAAAAGCTAAAATAAAAGGCTCTGCTATGGGTTTGGACACAAAACCAACAGATGAGATAACACTTGGCGTGGCTTTAGTTAAAGGAGAGTCAAAAGCGAATTTTGATGAGCCTTTCGGAAATATCAACATAAAAAATAACGGCGTTTCAATATACGGCTCATATGATTTTACAAATTTTTATACGCTTAGCAAATTCGGAATAAACGATTCAAAAAATGAAGTTCAAAGAACCGTTATAGATAGCAGCTCAAGCACCTCTTACAAAAGCAGAATTTACAATCTATATACCGAGCTTGGAACTATTATGAAATTTGAAAATCTACTGCTAAATCCTTTTGCAGCTTTTCAATACTCTAGAATTTCAAGAGGAAAATTTGAAGAAAATGTTCCTTTTGGTATTGTTTCAAATAAAACATCATATAAAACAAATTCATTTACCGCGGGACTAAGGACTGATATAAATTTAAATAAATTTGGTATAAATTCGGGCATAGCTTACACATACACACCGTCTCCTGAAAACTTTGCTTTTGACGCTAAATTTAAAGGATCTGATAAGAACATAAAAATAAAAGGCACAAGTGAGCCTAAAAATTCTACTCATTTAAGCCTTGGACTAAACTATAAAATATCAGATAAATTTATAATTGATTCTAGATACATTTTATCTATACAATACAACAGAAAAGACAGTGGTGTATTTAGCATAGGCTGCGTTTATAGATTTAACTAAATATCTCCACTTTCCAAATCTCGCCTCCATTGTTGGAGGCACCCTCTTAAACCCTCTCACACCTTGATCTAAACCGCATCTGCCGCAGTAGTCTATTACCGCTACTCATCTTTCTATTATTGCGCTATCTTGCTTTCTTATTTATCCTTATTTAGTCTTTCTCGTTTTTTGTTTTTTTAATTCTCTTATTTGCATTTTTTGCCTCAACTTGCTTCCGTTTCATTACCCGAACCACCTTCAACTTCATAAACGCTATAAATGTCTTATAAGTGATTATCGTAGAATGTTTTAATGTTGTTTCATCAGTAGAAAGTGGCGACCACTATATGTCTCTTTCATAACCTCACTCTACCATTCTACATCCACTGTCTCTTTTAATATTTTCCTGTTTCCATCCTCTTATCTCTTTATAGTCTTTCTATATTAATCCACCCCTACTCACCTTTATTTTCTCCCCCCCCTCCCCAAAAACCCTTACTACCCCTTCTTCTCTTTCTTTATTTTTCCGTCTTTACTCTCTTTTGTTTTTTTAGTATCCTTCTTCATACTCTCTTTGGCGTCTTGTATCTTCTCTTTTGCATCCTTAGCCTTATCTGTCTTATCTTCTTTACTCTTAGCCTTCTTTGCCTCTTTCTTTAAGTTATCTTCTTTGTCTTTAACTTTTTTGCTTAGACTGTCTTTAGTATCTTTTACTTTGTCTGCCTGTTTAGTTGTTTTTTCTTTTGTATCTTTTGTTTTAGATACTTTATCTTTTATCTTTTTAGTAGTATTAGCAGGCATTACGCTTTTACCCGATACCGATATATCTTGCTTTAACGCCTCAAATGTCTTATCTCCTATTCCGTTTACATTCTTAATATCATCTATAGAGTTAAACTTATTCATTTTTCTATATTCCATTATAGCCTCAGCCTTGGACTCTCCTATACCCTTTAAGCTCATAAGCTCCTCTTTAGTGGCCGTGTTTAAATTTATCTGAGCAAATGCAGATAGCCAAAGCATAATCAGTGCTAATAGTATATTTTTTACCGTATTCATAGTAAATTCCTTTTTATTAAGATGTTTAAATTTAAGTAGTTAAAATTCTATAACACTATGTTAAAGAAATGATAAATTTATAAATAAGTATAAGCAAATTTATTTTAATCTAAATTTCACAAGAAGCGTCTTAATCTATTAAATTTATGATTGTGTTACTAACAAAGCTTAATAACAGGGAGCTTTACAATTCTATGAAAAAATGAATTAAAAGACGACCATAAAAAAATATGGACTTTTTACAATATCTTTTAATTCGTAAAGTAATCATACAAGCTTAATAAATAAAATAAACAAATAAACTATAGATATAAAGAATAAATACAGAAGTTACTTTGGATAATTGTAAATAAAGCAGATAAATATATAAAGAATTTAAAAACTAATCGGTTTAAATTTAAAAGTATGTAAAAATATAATAAATGTAAAAAATTTTTATCTTTATTGTTAATATTTTTGGATTAGCTGTTTTTGATATGAATTTAGAAGAATAATAACAAAGCCCGCAACGACCTACTTTTCCAAACATCCCAGTAAGGGAGAGTATCATCAGCCAGGACGAGCTTAGCTTCTTGGTTCGAGATGGAGCAAGGCGTTTCCTCGTCTGTATAGTCACGGGCAGTGTTAAATAAAAAATCATTGCAGAGTTTAACCAAGATATTTTTATTTATATCTCAACAACCTGCTTCCTAATTTCTTATTTAACACTGTCTTTTATTTGTTAAGAGTTAAAGCGTTTTAAACAACAATCTTTTCTTGCAAGGTTTACCCTTAACAAGGAAGTGATGCTTATTAAAAGATAAGCAGACGACCTATTAGTACTGGTCAGCTAAAGGACTTTCATCCATTACACACCCAGCCTATCAAACATATAGTCTTTATGAGGTCTTAAAAGAAGATTCATCTTGGAGTTGGCTTCGAGCTTAGATGCTTTCAGCTCTTATCACATCCCAACTTAGCTACCGAGCGGTGCCCTTGGCAGGACAACTCGTACACCAGTGGTTGGTTCAACCCGGTCCTCTCGTACTAGGGTCAACTCTCCTCAATCTTCTTACGCCCACGGCAGATAGGGACCGAACTGTCTCACGACGTTCTGAACCCAGCTCGCGTACCGCTTTAAATGGCGAACAGCCATACCCTTGGGACCTGCTCCAGCCCCAGGATGCGATGAGCCGACATCGAGGTGCCAAACCTCCCCGTCGATGTGAGCTCTTGGGGGAGATCAGCCTGTTATCCCCGGGGTACCTTTTATCCTTTGAGCGATGGCCCTTCCACACAGAACCACCGGATCACTAAGACCGACTTTCGTCTCTGCTTGACATGTACGTCTCGCAGTTAAGCTGGCTTATACCTTTATACTCTACGAACGATTTCCAACCGTTCTGAGCCAACCTTTGTAAGCCTCCGTTACATTTTGGGAGGCGACCGCCCCAGTCAAACTACCCACCAGACATTGTCCTGCATGAGGATAACTCATGCCAGTTAGCTATCAGAATAAAAAAGAGTGGTATCTCAACAACGGCTCACTATAAACTGGCGTTTATAGATCAAAGCCTCCCACCTATCCTGCACATCTTTATCCCAATAGCAGTGTCAAGCTGTAGTAAAGGTCCACGGGGTCTTTCCGTCTTGCCGCGGGTAGGAGGAATTTTCACCTCCACTACAATTTCACTGGATCCCTCTTCGAGACAGCTCCCATCTCGTTACGCCATTCATGCAGGTCGGTATTTAACCGACAAGGAATTTCGCTACCTTAGGACCGTTATAGTTACGGCCGCCGTTTACTCGGGCTTCGATCAAACGCTTCGCAGAGCTAACGTCATCAATTAACCTTCGAGCACCGGGCAGGCGTCACACCCTATACATCCTCTTACGAGTTAGCAGAGTGCTGTGTTTTTGGTAAACAGTCGGGAGGGACTCTTTGTTGTAACCTTCTTTGCTTACGGAGTAAATCCTTAACAAAGCTAGGCACACCTTATACCGAAGATACGGTGCTATTTTGCAGAGTTCCTTGAAGAGAGTTCTTCCACGCGCCTTAGAATACTCATCCCACCCACCTGTGTCGGTTTACGGTACGGGCAACTATTACTAAACTTAGAAACTTTTCTTGGCTCGACAGTATCAAGGATTCAAACGCTGTTCCGAAGAACTTTGTCTGCCTGTGGGGTCTCGGATAAAGAGTTACGGATTTGCCTGTAACTCAACCTACACCTTTCGACCAGCACTTCCATCCGCTGGCTCCTTTAACTCTAAGCGTCCTTCCATCGCACATAATAGTTGGCATTGGAATATTAACCAATTTTCCATCGCATACCCCTTTCGGACTTTGCTTAGGACCCGGCTAACCCTACGATGACGAGCATCGCGTAGGAAACCTTGGGTTTACGGCGTTAATGATTCTCACATTAATTATCGCTACTCATGCCTGCATGCTCACTTCTATCCGCTCCAGCGCTCCTTACCGGTACACCTTCAACGCTGAATAGAACGCTCTCCTACCACTTGCACTTAATTATTCATACTATCAAATTTATACTCTAAATTCTAGTGCTTAACCTGAAATTTAAAAGAACGGATTAAGCAAAGTATTTTCAATGAAACATTTTTGCTTACGCAAAAAGCGCTTCACTTGTTTTGAGATGGATTTAAATGTTGCGATGACATTTTCGATTGAGACTAGCCATATAGGCTGTCGATTAAGAAAATTTCAAGCTCATTTAAATACGCTCAAAAGACGAGCTAGTATAAATGATTAAGTGCAAGTCTAAAGCTTCGGTACTCATTTTAGCCCCGTTATATTTTCCGCGCAGAATCACTAGACCAGTGAGCTATTACGCTTTCTTTAAAGGATGGCTGCTTCTAAGCCAACCTCCTGGTTGTTTCAGTAACTCCACATCGTTTTCCACTTAAATGAGATTTAGGGACCTTAGCTGTTAGTCTGGGTTGTTCCCCTCTCGACGACGGATTTTATCACTCGCCGCCTGACTGCCATGATTACACACTAGGTATTCGGAGTTTGATAGGGTTTGGTACATTGGTGTATGCCCTAGCCCATTCAGTGCTCTACCCCCTAGTGTTACTACATGACGCTATACCTAAATATATTTCGGAGAGAACCAGCTATCACGATGTTTGATTGGCCTTTCACCCCTATCCACAAGTCATCCCATAGCTTTTCAACGCTAGCGGGTTCGGTCCTCCACCGGCTCTTACACCGGTTTCAACCTGCTCATGGATAGATCACATCGTTTCGGGTCTGCAACATCTGACTAAACGCCCTATTAAGACTCGCTTTCGCTACGGCTCCGGGTTTCCTTAACCTCGCCAGACATCACAACTCGCAGGCTCATTATGCAAAAGGCAGTCCATCACCCTGATAAATCATAGGGCTCTGAATGATTGTAAGCAAATGGTTTCAGGTTCTATTTCACTCTGATCACCTCAGTTCTTTTCACCTTTCCCTCACGGTACTTGTGCGCTATCGGTCTAGTAGTAGTATTTAGGGTTGGATAGTGGTCTACCCGGCTTCAGACAGAATATCACGTGTTCCGCCCTACTCAGGATACTGCTAAGTAAAACATCGCTTTCATATACGGGAGTATCACCCTCTATGCTTAAGCTTTCCAGCTTATTCTATTAGCTTTGTTTAGTCTATATTGCAGTCCTACAACCCCGTTAGTAAACTAACGGTTTGCCCTCTTACGCGTTCGCTCGCCGCTACTAGCGTAATCTCGTTTGATTTCTTTTCCTGAGGGTACTAAGATGTTTCAATTCCCCTCGTTCGCTCCATTACGGTAACTGACATCGCTATCAGTTGGGTTGCCCCATTCGGAAATACCCGGATCAAAGCCCCTTGACGGCTCCCCGAGTCTTATCGCAGCCTGGCACGTCCTTCATCGCCTCTACTAGCCAAGGCATCCACCATTTGCTCTTTGCAGCTTACCTTTTATTAGTATATTTCATATTCTAATTCGCATCACTTCCTTGTTAAAGGTAATATAAATAACAAAAATTTAAAATCATATATGAATATATGAAGCAAATTTAAGTTTATTACTAAATTTAAACTCTCATCCCCAAGACGGAAAGCATTAACTGATATATAGATAAGTTTTAACTCTAGATATCTTGTGACGTTAAACTTCTGAATACTGATTATATTCAAGAGATAAGATATTTAAATCTTTAACAAGTCCTGTAAAATTGTTTTATTTAAAACTTGCTTGTGACTCTTAACAATGATAAATAAAAGAACGTTTTAGACTTCTCGCAAGAGCAAAGCTCTTGCTCCGAGCAGGAGTTTCACTCCCTGCACCCACCTAAAGCACACCAACGCTTTAAGCGTTGCCGTATTTATTAGTAGATAGGCTATAATTCAAAGTCTAAAGCAAATATTCATTTTAGAATACTTGATTTAAACTTTGATGTTTAAAATCTTTTGTAGTTAAACTAATTTATTTACTAATTAATGGTGGGCCTAACAAGACTTGAACTTGTGACCTCACCCTTATCAGGGGTGCACTCTAACCAGCTGAGCTATAGGCCCTAATGTATTTGGTGGAGAATAGCGGGATCGAACCGCTGACCTCCTGCGTGCAAAGCAGGCGCTCTCCCAGCTGAGCTAATTCCCCAATTAGCTTCAATATCAATCTTTCAAAACTAAACAAGGATGATTGAGTAGATTAGTTTAAAAGGCTAATCTAAATTTTCCTTTGATGAATATCTTGTGAGAGAATATTCATTGTACTCTAGAAAGGAGGTGATCCAACCGCAGGTTCTCCTACGGTTACCTTGTTACGACTTCACCCCAGTCGCTGATTCCACTGTGGACCATAACCGGTTTGGTATTTGGGCTTCGAGTGAAATCAACTCCCATGGTGTGACGGGCGGTGAGTACAAGACCCGGGAACGTATTCACCGTAGCATGGCTGATCTACGATTACTAGCGATTCCGGCTTCATGGAGTCGAGTTGCAGACTCCAATCCGAACTGGGACATATTTTATAGATTTGCTCCATCTCGCGATATTGCGTCTCATTGTATATGCCATTGTAGCACGTGTGTCGCCCCGGACATAAGGGCCATGATGACTTGACGTCGTCCACACCTTCCTCCTCCTTACGAAGGCAGTCTATTTAGAGTGCTCGGCCTAACCGTTAGCAACTAAATACGTGGGTTGCGCTCGTTGCGGGACTTAACCCAACATCTCACGACACGAGCTGACGACAGCCGTGCAGCACCTGTCTTAACATTTCTGCAAGCAGACACTCTTCTATCTCTAGATGATTTGTTAGATATCAAGTCCGGGTAAGGTTCTTCGCGTATCTTCGAATTAAACCACATGCTCCACCGCTTGTGCGGGTCCCCGTCTATTCCTTTGAGTTTTAATCTTGCGACCGTACTCCCCAGGCGGTATACTTAATCCGTTAGGTGCATTACTGCCAAGACTAGCTTGGCAACAACTAGTATACATCGTTTAGGGCGTGGACTACCAGGGTATCTAATCCTGTTTGCTCCCCACGCTTTCACGCATTAGCGTCAGTTAAGTTCCAGCAGATCGCCTTCGCAATGGGTATTCTTCTTGATCTCTACGGATTTTACCCCTACACCAAGAATTCCATCTGCCTCTCCCTTACTCTAGATTATCAGTTTCCCAAGCAGTTTAACGGTTAAGCCGTTAGATTTCACTCAAGACTTGATAATCCGCCTACGCGTCCTTTACGCCCAGTGATTCCGAGTAACGCTTGCACCCTCCGTATTACCGCGGCTGCTGGCACGGAGTTAGCCGGTGCTTATTCCTTGGGTACCGTCATAATTCTTTCCCAAGAAAAGGAGTTTACGCTCCGAAAAGTGTCATCCTCCACGCGGCGTTGCTGCTTCAGGGTTTCCCCCATTGAGCAATATTCCCTACTGCTGCCTCCCGTAGGAGTCTGGACCGTGTCTCAGTTCCAGTGTGACTGATCATCCTCTCAGACCAGTTACGCGTCATAGCCTTGGTGAGCCATTACCTCACCAACTAGCTGATACGATATAGCCTCATCCTACACCGAAAAACTTTCCCGACTTAACTTATGTAAAGAAGGAGTATAGAGTATTAGCAGTCGTTTCCAACTGTTGTCCTCTAGTGTAGGGCAGATTAGCTATACATTACTCACCCGTGCGCCACTAAGATTAAAATAAGCAAGCTTACTTTAATCTCCGTTCGACTTGCATGTATTAGGCACGCCGCCAGCGTTCACTCTGAGCCAGGATCAAACTCTCCATATAATTTATATGAAGTTTTTAATCAAAAAACTTTTAATTTTTATTTATATTAATTAGTTTTATTTACTAACTACTTTCCGAAGAAAGCCTGAAAGTAAATTGGCTCAATCGATCACTTGTTTAGATTTCAAAGATTGACTAATTAGTTTAACAGTGTTAAGTTAGAGAACAACGATAAAAAAGAAAAAGCTTTATTAACTTGAAAGAAGAAGTTAAAGGTGGTTTCTTAATTCGTGAGCTGGAATTATATAAGAGCAAAGCTTAAAGGGAGGTTAAAAAATGTGGAAACGATGGGGTTTTGGAAGTAAAATTTTAAAAATTTAGAAATTTTACTTCCAAACAAAAGAACAATTTTACTCTTTTACAGCTATCGCTTCTATTTCAACTAAAGCATTTTTTGGAAGCGTCTTTACCGCAACAGTGCTTCTTGCAGGAAAATTTCCGCTAAAATAACGCTTGTAAATTTCATTTACTTTTACAAAATCATCCATATCGGCTAAAAATATCGTAGTTTTTACGATATTTTCAAATTTCATTCCAGCTTCAAGAAGTATCGCTTCTAAATTTTTCATGGATTGCTCGGCTTGCTCGTCAACACTGACTCCTGCAAATTCGCCGTTTGGTTTTACACCAAGCTGTCCTGAGATAAATAAAAATCCATTTGCCAAAACCGCTTGAGAATAAGGACCTATCGCTTGAGGAGCGTTTGTCGTATGTATTATTTTTTTCATTATTTCTCCTAAATTTATAGAATTTATATTTTATCTAGCTTAGTAAAAGACACGCAAATAATCTAAATTCGGCTTTTTATAAACAAAACCGCCTCATCGTCCGCAAAGCTAAATTTATATCTTTGAGAATTTTTCATCTCGATAGCCAAGTTTAACTTTCCTGTTATAAAGCCTCGTTTTGAGCTTAAATTTGATATTTCCGCATATCTTATGTCAAGCTCGGTCAAGTTCTGGCTAAATGGAGCAAATTTCATAGAATTTTCGCTAAATTTCATCTCTCCTTTTATAGCTCCAAGAGCTCCAAAGACTCCTATATAGCTTGCTTGCACGCTTTTGCCCAAAAAATCTCTCACTATTTCTCCTAAATTTACACCGCATTATAACTATTTTGAGTCATCTTTCCAAACAAACAAGCCCAAATTTGATATAATCGCGCATTAATTATAAGGATAGGTATGTTTTCACAGAAATATTATAGATTTATATTTGCATTTTTTATGTCTTTTACTATGTCATTTATCATGTCCGGAGTGCTTACATATATAAATTTAGGGCTTATAGACAACTTTTTTCTCATCTGGCTTGAAGGCTGGATGAAAGCTTTTGTAGTGGCTTACCCTTGCGTTTTATTCATAGCTCCCATAGCCGCTAAAGCTACCAAATCCCTCATAAGAACAAACGATGAAAGTAACTCTGGCGCCAAATGAATTTTTAGATGATTACGTTTTGGGCGCGGAATTTGCTCTAAAGGCGGGGGTATCTTCAAACGCATACCTCTTTTGGAAAGGCGTGGTTTCAGCCAAATTTGAAAATTCTCGCACCGTTTTTCTTCACAAAAAGACCATTCCTGCTAAATTTAGCCACGTTTTATCAAGCTGCACGGACTTAAGCGGGCTAGTTTTAACAAGCGCGTTTTGCTCGCTTACCACGCTTGCGCCTTCACATCTGGTCAAAAAAAACAACTCCAAATTATACTCGCTCTTTGAGTTTAAAAAAATCTGCGGGATAAAATTCATAAATTTAAAGAAATTTTACGACGATCTAGGGCTTGACTACGGATATAGAATTTATATAGAAAAGTGCAGCTTCTTCTCTCCCGCACCGCTTGAAAAGCGCATCAAGCTAACCGAAGCTATGTGCTTGGGATATTACTAAATTACAAATTTACTCAAATTTATATTTTAAAATATATAAATTTTCATAAAAATCGGCAAGAAATATAAAATTTCGTATAATCTACTTAACCCTAACTTAAAGGAGAGATGATGAAGAAATTTGCCGCTTTTATGCTTACGGCTCTACTTGCTAGCTCTTTGCTCGGAGATCAAAAAACCTATAAGCTAAAATTTGCTACGACTTATGAGAGCAACGTTCCTGTTCTAGGCGAAGTTCCTAAGAAATTTAAAGAGATGGTTGAAACCATGAGTAACGGTCGCATTGAAGTAAGGATTGATTATCCGTCCAAGCACAAAGCGCAGTTTGCCATACTTGATCTGGTTAAAAACGCTCAATACGACATCGGCTACACTGCGGGATATTTTTACAAAGGCAAAGATCCTAAGCTTATGCTATTTACCACCGTTCCTTTTGACATGAACGCATTAGAGCAGCACGCTTGGTATAGCCATGCAGGAGGCAAGGAATTTGCTCAAAAAGTATATGGCGAGCACAATATCATCCCTTTTAACGGCGGAAATTTCGGCATGCAAATGGGCGGTTGGTTTAAAAAAGAGATAAAAAGCATAGATGATTTAAAAGGGCTAAAAGTTCGAATTCCCGGGCTTGGCGGCGAGATAATGGCGCGTCTTGGAGTAAGCATAAACACAATTCCCATAGGAGAGCTTTATATGGCTCTTGAGATGAACACCATAGATGCGGTCGAGTGGGTAAGCCCTGCCGTAGATATAAATTTGGGCTTTGAAAAGATCGCTAAATTTTATTACACGGGATGGCAAGAGCCTGCCAGCGAAAATGAATTTTACATCAACAAAAAGTTATGGGAGAAGCTGCCAAAAGATCTTCAAGGCATAGTCGAAACAGCCACCAAAGCGGTTGCGGCATACGTCTTGGAGGCTGCGTATTATGAAAATTCCCTAGCTCTTCAAAAAATCCTAAAAGAGCATCCGGATGTGAAAATTTCATCTTTTTCGCCTGAGATAATAGCCGCTCTTAAAAAGGCTACGGATGAAATTTTAGACGAGCTTTCGGTCAAAGATCCTCTGTTTAAGGAGATTTTGGAATCAAGAAGAAATTTTATGAAGATTAGTAGAAAATGGACTGAAATTTCAGACTACACCTACATCAAAAATATGCAAAAATAACTCATCGTCCGATAATATCTCTTATCGGACAACTTGCTTTTAAGTAACCCAAAAAGCCAAATTTCAAGCTCGGTAGTAAATTTATAAAACTCTTGCTATGTGCTCCCATTTTAACGCCTTAGCAAAATCAAGCGCGGTTTTGCCGCTATTTGTCTTTGCATTTTTATCCGCGCCGTTTTCAAGCAAAATCTCAACAACACCCAAATTCCCGGCTATAGCCTCATGATGAAGCTGCGTATATCCAAGCTCATCCACATCACTTAGTATGTTTGAGTTGTTTGTTATATACTCTTTAACTTGATCTATCACGTTTTTACACATCGGGTGCTCGATCAAATTTTCAGGACACTCTTTTTGCTCATAAGCGACTAAAATATCGTTAAAATCGCCAAATTCAAACCCCCAAGCCAAGTCATGCTCGGCGCGTTCTTTATCGCTCATATTCGCACGCAAAGCATGCACGCTAAAGCCTCCGTAGCTTTTGTTGTCAATCACAAACAACCAGTCACTAACCTCGCTTAGCGGCACTTTCACAAAATCACCGTTTTTTATGTTTTTAACGTCATTTGGCTCATTTACCAAAATTCCGCTCACGTTTTCACCGTCAAATTCTATATCGTTGATCCACATATGCTCGCCAATCTCTTCGCCGCCAGCATTATCTTTAAATAATACTTTTACGCATGCGACGCTAATGCCCGGAACTATCCTTCGGCGATCCCAGTATAGCTCACGCCAAAAATATCCAAATGTATCGCGAGCCGCCTGATAAGCCCTACTCATAGCATCTTGCTCACTATCTACATAATAAATCGGCATCTTTTCGCCCGTGTCCTCTTGTCTTTGCTTGCCGAAAATTTTTTTAAAGAAGCTCACTTTAACTCCTAATTTTTGATATTTTTTGCAAATTTGTGTGCAATTTCAAGGCTTTAGCACTGACTTTCAACCATAAGCTTGCTAAATTTAGCCACGGGATCGCTAGAGGATAATATCTCATCTATCATCTTTGAATTTATTGCAAAAGCCCTTATTAAGCCCTCATTTATACTCTCTTCGTCGCTGTTTGCAAGCTCGCTTTGTATGCCTTTTAAGCCAAATAAAATGTCTTTTTGATAATCAAATTTAAGCACGCTTTGAGAGTCGTAAATTTCTTCATTGATATCGGCTGTAATACTTGAGCCAAGCCTTAAAGCTAAATTTGAGATATACTCAAGTCCCGTTTCCCAATCGCTCTTTGCGCTCGGAGTTAAGATACGGATCTCATAACTCTTACTTCCAGCGTCATACCTAAGCTCAAATCCGCGTCCGCTCACGCCTCTTATACCCAAAAACAGATACCCGTCTTTAGGTATTTTAAATGAATAAAATTTTTGCTTGTTAAATGCCGGATCGTTTTCATCGAAGTTAAACTGCTCTAAACCGGGCAAAATTTCAAGTGCCTGAGCAACGTTTAAAACACTTTCGTAGCCGAAAAATTTCTTTTTGTTTTTAATTTTAAAAACAACACTCATTTTGGCTCCTTAAATAAAATTAAGGCTTTAAAGCGGCTTTTAGGTGGTCAAATTTAGCCGCTTGAATGCGATATAAAACTATAAATTGAAGCTGTTAATCATCATCTTCTTCTTCGATTTTCTTACGGACTTTCACGCTTAATATGCTTGTGCCGTCCATTTTACGCACTTCATAGTGGCAGTTATTATCCTCCGCTCTATCCCCCACTACAGGTAGCCTTCCGATGAGATTAAACACATATCCGCCGATCGTAAGCTCTTCGGTCTCGTCATCAAAGCTTATGCCCATAAGCTCTTCAACGCTTTCGATGTCAAATCTGCCGTTAAATTCGTAAATATTTTCGTTTATCTTTTTATAAAGAGGTCTTGCTTCATCATGCTCGTCGTTGATGTCGCCTAAAATTTCCTCCATAATATCTTCCATAGTAAGAAGTCCCGCTGTCCCGCCGTATTCATCGACAACCAAGGCTGCTGAAATTTGTTGCTTATTCATCATAACGAGAATTTTTGAGATAGATAAATTTTCAGGCACGATCACAAATTCGCGCACTATACCGTCAAAATCTCGCTTCTTATCCACAAGATCAATCTGCAGGATATCGCGGATATGTATCATTCCAAGGATTACGTCCTTGCTTCCGTCTATATAAGGATAGCGAGTAAACTTCGAGTCAAACACGACTTTTAAATTCTCTTCGTAGCTTTTTTGCTTATTTATGCAGACCATATCGCGGCGAGGCGTCATTATCTCTTTAGCTACCGTATCGCTAAAATCGACCGCATTTTTGATAATCTCGGTCTCAAAGCTATCTAACACTCCGCCTTTTAAACTCTCTCCTACGATTATCTTTATCTCCTCTTCGGAGTGTGCAAGCTCGCTCTCTTTGGCAGGTTTTATGCCAAGCATTTTTAAAGATATCCACGCAAGATAGTCAAAAGTCTTAATAAGAGGCGAAAACACAACCCAAAACAGGTGAAGCGGCTTTGCAACAAGAAGGGTTGATTTCTCCGCTTTTGCGATTGCTATGGACTTTGGCACAAGCTCGCCAAGCACAACATGAAAGAGCGTAATGATAGTAAATGCGATAGCAAACGCAACGGTATGAACCACCAAGTCGCTTACGTCAAAATATGTTTGAATCGGTTTTTCTATAAGTCTGGCGATAGCAGGCTCGCCTATCCAACCGAGCGCAAGCGAGCTAAGGGTGATACCAAGCTGAGTCGCGCTTAGATATGTATCAAGCTTGTTTGACATTTCGTAAGCGAGTTTTGCGTTTGGAACTTTATCTTTGATAAGCTCTTCTAGGCGGCTCTTGCGAACCTTTACGATGGCAAATTCTGATAAAACAAAGAAAGCGTTAAGAAGCACAAAGAAAACTGCGAGTAAAATCATAAAATATGAATCGCTACTGGGGTGCAATTAAAATCCTTAGAAATTAAGATAAATCAGCATTATATCAAAAAAGCAAATAAATCTCAATCAAGCTAAAATTCGTGCTTTAACCCTATATCCAAAGACAAATTCGGCTTTTATGAGAACTAAATTAAAACTAGAATTTAGGCTCTCCGCCGTTTGATTTGGAGATATTTATAAAATCAATAGCGATCTTTTGACACGCGGTCTTATCGCGCTTATCAAGACAAAGAGCTTCAAGCTGCTCTTTGCTCATGTTTTTATAATCGGCAACGGTTTTATTATCAGCACCCATATAAACCCACACAAGAGCAAAAACAACGGCTAAAACAAAGACAATTCTAAACAAATTAACCTCCTTAAATTTAGCTTTTAAAATGGTAGTAAATTTAAGCTAAATTTTGACTTCACGCCAAGCAATCGATGAAATTTAAATGGAATTTATAAATGAATAGAAATTTAAAAGCAGAAATTCGGCTCTAAATTTGAGCCGAATTTTTAAGAAGGACTATTTGAACCTTTTGCCGTTTTTATATCTTGAGAAAATTTCGTAGCTGCCGTCTTTTTTAAAAGCTATCACGTCATAATCCTCAACTATGCCGCCTTGCTCCATCCCGGGGCTTCCAAGAGGCATACCCGGAACGGAAATTCCCACAACATCGGCAGGCTTTTTGGCCAAAAGCTCTTTTATGTCTTCAGCGGGTACGTGCCCCTCTACGACATATCCGTCTATCACGCCCGTATGGCAACTTGAAAGCTCAAGCGGAACGCTATTTTTAGCCTTTAGTTCGATGATAGCTTCGGTCATATGCTCTTTTACCTCAAAGCCGTTTTGCTTCATTATATTGGCCCAAAGCCCGCAACAGCCGCAACTTGGAGACTTATACACCTCTATCATGCCGCCCGCAAAGGCGCTTGAAGCAAAGGCGCAAACCGCAGCTAAACTCAAAAATAAATTTTTACTCTTTTTCATCCCGATCCTTTCTTAAAAAATAGCGCAATTTTATGAAAAAGTTATAAATTTAAGATTAATATTAAAATTTAAACTCATAACTTTTTTGCTATACTTTCACTTTTGAAATTCTATATCAACATCGGGACAAGATCGTGTTTTCATCTTTTTTTAAAAGCAAAAAATGGGCTGCTTGGGCTTACGGCGGCGTAACTTTGATATCGCTATCTCTTATCATTCAAACCTACTTAAACATACAGTTTAACGACTGGTATAAAAACTTTTACGACATCTTGCAAAATGCAAAAGAGCGCGATGTGCAGGAATTTTGGGACGGCATAAAGCTGTTTTTATATCTGGCTATGCCTTATGTATTGCTTCGGGTTTTTATATCGTTTTTTTCAAGCCACTGGATATTTCGCTGGCGCGAGGCGATGACTTTTAGCTATCTTAACTACTGGAGAAAGGTCGAAAAAGACGTAGAAGGAAGCTCGCAGCGTATGCAAGAAGATACTTATAGATTTGCAAAGATCATGGAGGATCTTGGAGTTGATATCTTGGATTCCATAATGACTCTAATCGCCTTTATCCCGATACTTTGGGGGCTTAGCAGTAAAGTAAATTTACCCTATATCAAAGACATCCCGGGCTCTCTTGTGTGGATAGCTTTGCTTATCAGCGTGGGCGGACTTATCATCTCTTGGATTGTAGGTATCAAACTTCCGGGGCTTGAATACAACAACCAAAAAGTCGAAGCCGCATTTAGAAAAGAGCTTGTTTTAGCGGAGGATAACAAAGTAAATTACGCTCACCCCGCTACGATAGTTGAGCTATTTACAGGGCTTAAATTTAACTACTCAAGACTGTTTTTACACTACGGATACTTTAATACTTGGCTTTACTCCTACTATCAAATTTTAACCATAGTTCCATATCTCATAATGGGTGGAGGGCTATTTACAGGGCTTATCACGCTTGGAGTTTTGGTTCAGGTAAATAACGCCTTTGCGCAAGTTAGATCAAGCTTTGGTGTTTTCATCAGTAACTGGAAGACCATAACAGAGCTTCGTTCCATTCACAAACGTCTAAAAGAATTTGAGCACAATATCAACTATAAAAAAGTCGGCTGGGAGTAGAAATTTAAGAAAATTTAGTATAATTTTTGAAATTTCATAACCTAAATTTAAGGATTAAAAGATGAAAAAATTTATACTTCCTCTTGTTCTTACTATGATATTTTTAGCGGGTTGCTTCGTAAGTTCAACAGGTGCAGGTGCGGTTGGAGCCGATAGAAGGCAGCTGTTTTTGATAAGCTCTGAGACGATGAATCAAAGTGCAAATTTAGCCTATGCCAAAACGCTTCAGTCCGCAAGACAAGAAAAAGCGCTAAATATCGATCCCGTGCTTACTAAACGCGTTCAAACTATAGGCAAGCGCCTGATAGCGCAAGTCGGGGCTTTCCGTGAAGATGCGCTTAAATGGGACTGGCAAGTAAATGTTATCAATTCAAACACACTAAACGCATGGTGTATGCCGGGAGGCAAGATCGCCGTTTATAGCGGACTTATCAAAAATTTATCCTTAACCGATGCGCAGATAGCAGCAGTCATGGGTCACGAGATAGCCCACGCACTAAGAGAGCATAGTCGCGAACAAGCAAGCACGGATCAGCTCAAAAACATAGGAATTTTTGCCGTTTCAACCGCAGCAGGGCTTGGCGATACGGCAACAGGGCTTATAAATTTAGCTACTCAATACACCATAAGCCTACCTTTTTCACGAAGTCATGAAACCGAAGCCGATCACATCGGTACGGAGCTAATGGCAAGAGCGGGATACGATCCGCACGAAGCGGTAACGGTATGGGAAAAGATGTCTAAAAAATCAGGAGACTCGGTACCTGAAATCCTAAGCACTCACCCTTCAAACGCAAGCCGTATAAAGGACTTAAAAGAGATAGCTAAAAAGGTAGAGCCTCTATATCTGGCGGCGCAAAAGGCTAATTAAAATTTGCAAGCGGGTTTATGTGTCCCGCTTGCTCTAGGTAAATTTGATTAAAATTCTTTTTACTATTTTACGGGATTAATTTACATATTTACTCGTTTTAAGAGCGCTAAATTCCGTGCACATTTATTTTATGAATATATGATTTTTGAAATTTAGCCGACAACAGAGGATAAAATGACCAAGCTTGATTACGCAAAGTATTTGGCAAATTTAATACAAATCAACATCTACTCGGGCGATTTAAGAGATTTAAGCGCTTGCTTTTACGGGCTTTTTGATGAATTTTTACCATGCGGAGATGGCGTGCATAAAGTATTTGAGCCGTTAAATTGCGGCAAGGAGCTACAAGATAGGATTATGCCGCTTTATGAAGCAAATAAAGCAAAAGCTCATACTTGGATCAAGGCGGGGTTTAGCCAGATATTTTCACCTCCTCCTTCAAGCGATGAAGCAAGACTTACGGCGCTTGGCAAGGCTCATATAGAAGACATTAAAAAATTTGGCGAATTTATGGGAGACAAAGAGCTTCTTAAAGCGCTTAAAAATGTCCGTAAAATCGAAATTCAAGAGCAAAGAGAGGCGGTTTTTGAGCCTATTTTAGAAGAGCTAATATATAAAACCATAAGCAAATGGCTAAACGAAGCGGAATTTGCCGAAGAAAAAGCTTGGGTTTTAAAAGAGGCTTATAGATCGGCTACCGGAGATTTGCTACTGGCAAGCTACCTACTCTATCCTGCGCTTAAACATAAGCCTCAAAAGGATTTTTTAAAGAGTCGTTTTGAAATTTTCTTACTCGGACACTTTTGCGAATTTGATAAAAACAAGCTAAACATCTATCCGCCGGCAGTCTAAATTCGCTTCAAATTTAGCCTACAAGCTCAAAGTTAAATCTATCCTCGTCAAATTTATTGCCTAAAAATTCGCACACTCTTTTAGCGTCTCTACAGGCATTTGCCAGACAACTTGTAGCTCCCGGGCTTGGCGTCATATTAAAGATAATCCCATCGCCTGTGTTTATACTAGCCTCTCCAAGCATCAGCTCTTTGCTCTTTTTATCGATCACCTGCGGGCGAACTCCGCCAAAATTTCTAGCATAATAAACATCATCGCTTTTAAGCGAAGGCACGATCTTTCTTGCCGCTTTTACAAATAAAATTTTATTTATCATAGGCACTTCATAGGCGAAATTTCTCATCACATACTCTCTTATATCGCCATCTTTAAAAAGCCCCGTAAGCACACTCATCACACTTGAGTCAAGTCGCAAGCTTCTTACAAAATCAACAACCGTCGAATTTCCTCGGTAGCGCTCAAGTTTAGGCAGCACAAGAGCAGTAGGACCAAATCTCGTAAGCCCATCGGCTAGGATATCAGGGTCGCCGTGGATAGCGGCAAATGGGAGTTTTGGATTTTGCACGGTATATACCTTGCCTCTTAACAGCCGCTTTTTGCTCATGTAAAAGCTTCCCGCGATAGGCAAACAGCTAAATTCAAGCCCAAGTCCCATCATGTGAGCAAGATAAAGCGAATGCGCACCGGCATTTACAACCACGTAATTTGCGCTAAATTTGCGTCCGTCGCGAGTTTGAACCAGATACCTGTCGCCTTGATTTTTGATACTGCTCACCCAAGCGTCAAAAAACACATCGGTGGTCTTGTTTTCTTCTTTTGCGTGCTTTATAAGACTATTTGACATCCGCTCAAAATCAACAGTCGTATACTCGCCGCCGGTTACTCCCATGGCTAAGATCCGCTCTTTTCGGTCATCTCCGTCCATACCTTGCACTACCAAAGGCTCGATTTTCTTTAGCATTTCTTTATCGAAAATTTCAAGCGAAGTATAAAGCTCTTTAAATTTATCAAACCTGTCTTTTATCGCTTCACATTCCATCTCACCTACTGCGATAACCATTTTTTGATGAGCAAACATAAATTTGTTTTCATAGCCGTGCATAAGGCCGTATCTTACGATCATATCGGCTGATTTTTTGACGGTTTTTGCTTTTTGGAAAGTATAATTAGTCTCTATGTCGCCGCAGTGAATAGTCTGCGAGTTGCTCGTGCCTTTTGAATTTAGAGTCGCACAAGCGGGATACTTCTCTAAAAGCGCCATACGCTCTATATCCGTATAACGTGCAAGCTCGTAAAATAGAGCCGTCCCTGAAATTCCTCCGCCCACAACCAAAACATCATAGTGATTTGACACGACTTACTCCATGAAAATTTAGACGAATTGTGCCAGATAATTCTTAAAATTTTATTTTATCGTTAAATATCACTTATAAAAGCAATTTTGGTTCGCTTGAAAGGCTCAAATTTAGCATAAACAAAAGCATAAATTTTAGAAATTTAAGCCTTTTGAAGTTGCCTCATCAACTCCTCGTCACAAATCGGACAATACTCATGCTCGCCCGCGATATATCCATGCTTTGAGCAGACGCTAAAGACAGGCGTGATGGTGATATACGGCAAGCGGTAGTTATTTACGATGCCGCGCACCAGATCCTTGCACGCTTCAGGCGAGCTGATGCGCTCCTTCATATAAAGGTGAAAGACCGTTCCGCCCGTGTAAGCGCTTTGAAGCTCATCTTGCAGATCAAGTGCCTCGAAAGCATCATCTGTGAAATTTGCAGGAAGCTGAGTTGAGTTGGTGTAGTAGATATTTTCACCCATGCCCGCTTGCAAGATATCAGGATAGCGCTTCTTGTCTTCTTTGGCAAAGCGGTATGTAGTGCCTTCCGCAGGAGTTGCTTCAAGGTTATAAAGATTTCCCGTGCTCTCTTGAAACTGCCTAATTTTAGAGCGCAGATAATCAACCATCTCAAGTGCAAATTCTCGTCCGAATTCCGTAGAAACATCCTCTTTATCGTTTGTAAAATTTCTTAAAAGCTCGTTCATTCCGTTAATACCGATAGTGCTAAAGTGGTTGTTAAAGTGCTTTAAATAGCGAGCCGTGTATGGATAAAGTCCGCGATCATACATCTCTTGGATAAATTTGCGCTTCTTTTCAAGGGTTGATTTGGCTAAATTTAGCAGATACTCAAGCCTTGTATAAAGCCCCTTTTTATCGCCTTTATAAAGATACCCGAGGCGCGCTAAATTTATAGTAACTACGCCTATTGAGCCCGTCATCTCGGCACTTCCAAATAGCCCTCCGCCACGCTTTAAAAGCTCTCTTAGATCAAGCTGCAAGCGACAGCACATCGAGCGAACGTGTCCTGGCTTATAAGCGCTTTCGTTTGGAACGCGATTGCCGTTTTCATCAAATTTATACTGAGAACCGATGAAATTTTGAAAGTAGCTTGAGCCCATTTTCGCAGTATTCTCAAACAAAATTTGAGCCACTTCGCTATCCCAGTTAAAATCCTCCGTGATATTTACCGTAGGGATCGGGAAGGTAAAGGGCTGCGAGCACTTGTCACCCGTGGTTAAAATTTCATAAAACGCCTTATCGATACGCGCCATTTCAGGCTCAAACGCCCCGTAAGTCATATCCGTAAGTTTATTAAATCCGCGCTCTTTTGCAAGCTTGTTAAGCTCCTCATCATCCAAATTTGAAAATAGATGTATGTCGGTTGAAGTTGGAATTTGATCCTTTAGATCGCTTGGACAAGTGATATCTATAGTAACGTTAGTAAATGGACTTTGACCCCATCTGGCAGGAACGTTTAGATTAAAAATAAAGCTTGTAATCGCCTTTTTTATCTCTGTATCGCTTAATTTATCTTTAAAAACATAAGGTGCAAGATAGGTGTCAAAACTGCTAAACGCTTGCGCTCCCGCCCATTCGCTTTGTAAAATTCCTAAGAAATTTGCCATCTGACTAAGAGCTTCGCGAAAGTGCTTTGGCGCGCGACTTTCGACCCTGCCACGAACGCCGTTAAAGCCTTCATTAAGAAGCGCTCTAAGCGACCAGCCGGCACAATACCCCGTAAGGCAGTCTAGGTCGTGGATGTGATAATCGCCGTTTCTATGTGCTATGCCCTCTTCTTTTGAGTAAATCGCGTCAAGCCAGTAGTTTGCGATGACCTTGCCTGCGGTGTTGTTTATAAGTCCTGCGTTTGAATAACTTGTGTTTGAATTAGCCGAAATTCGCCAATCCGTGCCATTTATATACTCATTTATCGTTTGGGTTGAATTTATGTAAGTGGTGTCTTCATTAAGCCCTAAAATTTGCTCGCGCTGCATTTTATGCGTATGGCGATAAAGCATGAAACTCTTCATGACGTCAAAGTGTCCTGCTTCAAAAAGGGCTTTTTCGATGTAGTCTTGCACATCTTCAACGGTGATCAAATCCTTTTGCGCGACATCTTGCATCACATAGGCGAAAATTTTATCGTCATACTCCTTACTTTCGCTCTCAAAAGCCTTTTTGATCGCATCTTGAATTTTATAAGGAAGGTACTCTTGCCTTGTGCCGTCGCGCTTTAGAATTTGCTTCATAATCACCCTTTTTTACACCGAATTTGTATGCTAGAATTTAATTAAATTGAAAGTATAAGAAAATCTGGCTTAAACTTTAATATTGGAGATGAAATTTATTTTATTTTTGATAACAGATTATCATTTATAATATAAAAATGACAATTTTTTAAGCTTTAAATTTTTATTAAATTATAACTTATTTATAGCAAAATTTGACAATTATGCTCCTATTTAATCTTAAAAATAAATATTAATATTTATTTTTAAATATATTTGGCAAATTTTCTTAAATTTAGCCCATAAATCGCCTGTAGCCCAGTTTCAAATTCCAAATCAAGTCATTTTACTACACGAGTCTTTTAGTAAAAATTTACAGCCGACAATTTAATTTATCTATGTCTTTTTTTATGTCTTGATATTTACATCTCTTAAATCAAAACTTGGTGAAACCTATATAATCAAACGAAGCAATTAATCGGCTGAAATAGTGATTAATCATGTCGTTTTGTTTGTAAGATAATTGTTTTTGGTTTGAGTTTTGGGGAGGGATAAAAGTAAATTTTGAAGAAAGGGGCCTTATAGCCCCATAATTTTACTCTTCGTTATATTTTAAAAATACCTCTTTTTGACCTTTTGCAGGAACCATTACAGCCTCGCCTTTTTTGAAGTGTATCTCTGCTCCATCATCGCTTATTAGTCTTGTTCCGCTTCCTGCAGGTGCAGCTTTTAACTTAAATTTATTGCCTTTAGTATCTGTTAAAACAGCTGTTTCAAAATCATCAGCAGATATCAAAGTGGCTTTATATTTTTTATCTTTTACGCCTTGAAAATCAATAGTTTTGACCTCTATAACTTTCGCGGCAGGAGCCTCTTGTTTTGGCGTCATATAAGCACAACCGCTCAAAAGAGCAACAGCAGTCAAAGATGAAATTAGAATTTTTTTCATTTCTTGTCCTTTTTAAAAATATTGCACAAGATTAGCATAAAAAAGTAAATTTATATTATTTTAAGTTTTTATAGATGTGTCTTTTGTTTAATTTGATTGAGAATTAATTAAATTTATTTGCTATTAAATTTTAATGGCAAAAGTGCACCAAAACGCTCAAATTTTATCAAAGTATAAATTTAAACTCTTTAACCTCGCAAAACCCTATCATAGCGTTCATCACGGCAAATTTTTTAGCATTTAAAAGCCTTTGCACGCTTATATCATCTTCTTTTAAAAAGCCTTCTTCAAGCAGTCTTGCTCTTGTAGTTCCTTTTAAAAGCGGGGCTTTAGGCGTTATCCAGCCATCTTCAAAAATCGCTAAATTTGCGATACTTGTATCGGTTGCAAAGTTATTTTTTATCATGATAATCTCTTCAAATTTACCCTTTGCAGTATCGATATCGCTTCGATCAAGAAACTTTTTAGAGTAGTCAAATGCAATATCAACAAGTTTAAATTCTCTAAATTCGCGCATTTCATAAGGAAAATACTTCGTATCGACAAGATTTCCTCTTGCATCATAAATCACTTTTGCTCTAACGACTCCGTCAAACGGCGAATTTAAAAGCTTATTTAGATCAAATTTTGCTTTTGCGCTCTCAAGTGAATCACTAATGCGGCGCTCGTGAAATTTTAAATTCTGCGGCGTAAAGCCCAAAATTTTAATCGTTTCAAATAGGAAAATTGGCTTTTGCCAAGAGTTCATTATACTCCCTTTTAGCTTCACTTTGAGCAGTAATTCCGCCACCGCTATAAAAATAAAGCTCGTCATTTTCGCATTTTACAAATCTTATAAGCACAAAGCTTTGCAAAACTCGCCCGTCAAAATAGATAAAAATTCCCGTATAAAATCCGCGCGGGTTTAACTCGCACTCTTTGATCACATCAAGCGCTTTTTGCTTTGGAGCTCCGGCGATAGAACCGGCCGGCAAAAGCGCTTCAAACACATCTCCAAAGCCCAAATTTTCGCGCAGTTTAGCGCTGATATGCGAACTTGTCTGATAAAGTGATCCAACCTGCTCGATAAAGCGAAATTTCTCAAGCCTAACCTCATCGCAGATACCTGAAAGCTCATCTTGCATAAGCTTTACCATCGCTCTTTGCTCGCTAATTTCTTTTTCGTCATTTAGCAAAATTTCTCTTGCGTTTGGCAAACTAGCATCGATAGTTCCCTTCATCGGATAGGTGTCGATACGTCCGTTTTCAATCCTTATAAAAGGCTCGGGCGTAAAACATATAAAGTCATCTTTTTTGTAAATGAGCGCTTTTGCGTTTGCGTGAGCGTAAATTTCATCCATGTTTAAATTTGTCTTTATCCTAGTCCTAAAACACAAATTCAAAAGACTGATCTCGCCGCTTTTAAGATAAGACGATACTTTGTCAAATCTGGCTTTATACTCGCCAAATTCTATCGGAAATTTTTGCAGTTCGTATTTGATTTTATTATCATTTTTGGCATTTAGTTTAAATTTGATACCGAATTTATGCAATTCCTCAGGCGAGCAAACTATATCAAGTTCCGGAGTATCATAGCTAAGAAGAGCGACAAAAGGGGAGTCTTTAACGGAATTTAATCTATCTTTTATATCTTTAAACAAATTTATAGCCTTGTGTGAATTTCAAAGCAAATAATAGCAAAGTTTTAAAAACGGATTTTGAAAATAGAAAAATTTAAAAGTAGTTAAAAGCCCCTTTTGGGGCTTTTAAATAATTATCTGCAGCCGCAACCGCTTCCGCAAGTTGCAGGATGGATGTCATTAATGTAAAATTTAACGGAGCCAAGACCCTCTTTAAGAGCCCACTCGTAAGCTACGGAGACGAAGTCCCAGTTGATATTTTCATAAAATCTCTCCAAATACGCAGGGCGAGCGTTTTTATGATCGATATAGTAAGCATGCTCCCAAACGTCCACAACAAGAAGCGGCACAAGACCTGTCGTAGGAGGTGTTGCGGCGTTTGAAGTCTGAACTATCTCAAGCTTGTCTGAGTTTGGATTATAAACCAACCACGCCCAGCCTGAACCAAATAGCGTCGTAGCGGCTTTTAAAAACTCCTCTTTGAAATTTGGGATATCTTTTTCAAGGCGAGCTTTAAGCTCTGCGCTCATTTCGCTTTTGCGCGCAATGCAATCCCAATAAAAGTCGTGATTATAAACCTGCGCGGCGTTGTTAAAGATACCGCCTGAGCTTTTCATCAAGATATCATAAAGCCCGGCTTTTTCAAATTCTGTGCCTTTTACAAGGTTATTTAAATTTGTAACATAAGCTTGGTGGTGCTTGCCGTAGTGGTAGCTACAGGTGTCGCTGCTAACGATTGCGTTTGATGCGGGATCAAATGGTAATTTTCTAAGATTAAACATGGTCTATCTCCTTTTTTATAATGAAATTTGAACGAATTATAAGATAAAAAAGTAATTAAATTGTTAATAGGATAAAATTAGTATTATTTTCTAAGTTTCGTTTTTAGTGTATTTTTGTAACACTTTTCTAAAATTTTAATAAATTTTAAATATTAAATTTAAAGCTTGTAATCGTTCTATAAAAGATTTTTGTTACATTTTTACTCATATTAAAATAAATTTTTGGGAATTATCGAAACAAAATTGCCAAAATGTAATTTTTGTATTTTATAATCTCACTTAGCTATAAATAATTTGTAGTGAATCAAATTTTACACTAAGGATTCAAAATGAAACTTAAACTTCTCTCCGCACTTTTCTTAACTTGTGCGCTTGCGGGCAGCGCTTTTGCAGCTCAAAAAGTTTATACTATAAAATTTGCTCACGTTGTAGCCCCTACAACCCCAAAAGGTAAGGCGGCGGACTTCTTTG
Organism: Campylobacter sp. CCUG 57310; assembly: GCF_013201975.1. Lineage (NCBI taxonomy): Bacteria > Pseudomonadati > Campylobacterota > Epsilonproteobacteria > Campylobacterales > Campylobacteraceae > Campylobacter > Campylobacter sp. CCUG 57310. Next base: position 64,806 of record NZ_CP053845.1, on the reverse strand, counting down.
CCAAACGCGTTGAAGAGCTTAGCAAGGGAGCTATCAAAGTTCAAGTTTTCCCTTCGGCTCAGCTAATCGATGATGACCGTGTATTTGGCGCACTTAAACTAGGCAACGTTCAAATGGCGGCTCCAAGCTTTTCTAAATTTACGCCTATAGTTCCGCAGTTTCAGCTGTTTGACCTACCGTTTATATTCAAAGATGAAGCACACCTTCACAAAGTTCAAGACGGTGAAGTCGGCAAAGCTTTAAAAGATCTAGTTTCAAAAAAAGGCTTTGTAGCGCTTGATTACTGGGATGCGGGATTTAAGCATTTTAGCTCAAGCAAAAAAGCTATCGTTGAACCAACAGACGCAAGCGGACAGAAATTTAGAATCCAAAGCTCAAAAGTTCTTGAAGAGCAGTTTAAAGTAGTTGGCGGAAACCCGCAAGTATTGCCGTTTTCAGAAGTTTATTCAGCACTTCAACAAAGAGTTGTAGATGCGACAGAAAACCCGCTTTCAAACTTCTATAACTCAAAATTCCATGAGGTTCAAAGCTCACTTACTCTTTCATCTCACGGATACTTGGGATATCTAGTAGTAATCAGCGAGAAATTCTGGAAGAGCCTACCTGAAGATATGAAAAAACACGTAAATCAGGCAATGACAGAGGCTACTGCTTATGAGCGCGAAGAAACCGCCAAAGAAGATGCGCACATAGTTGAGATGCTTGAAAAATACGCAAGCGAAACTAAAAAACTTGAGATTTTAAAGCTTGATGAAGCTCAAAAGGCTAAATGGGCGGAGGTTATGAAAGGAATTTATCCGAATTTCTATAAAGTCATAGGACAAGACCTAATCGAAAAAACTATAAATACAAAATAGGCTCTTGTAATGCAGAGATTCTTTGAAATTTTAGATATCGGCATCGCTTCTGTAAACAAGACGATAGCCGTGGTAGGCATAGTAGCGGGGACGCTGCTTGCCTTCGTTAACGTCGTAATGCGATATGTGTTTAATAGTGGCTTTTCCTGGGCGGGAGAGGCTACTAATTATCTATTTATATGGTCTGCTTTTTTTGCAGCGGCATACGGGTTTAAAAAGGGCATACATATATCAGTTACTATTCTTATAGAGAAATTTCCTCCTCAACTGGCAAAGATGTATCTTATATTTTCAAGCGTTTTAACGACCGCTTTTTTGATTTTTATAGTGGTTTACAGCATTCAGTATCTACAAATTTTACACGAGCTTGAATTTATGAGTGTGGATCTAAATATGCCCCAGTGGATACCTATGCTAGTGCTTCCTATAGCATTCTTAGGAGCCAGCTATAGAGCAGGTGAAAAGATCATAGAGATATCAAAGACTCCTGCGGACAAAGTTATCAGAAATGCCGAGGCAGAGATGATACACGACTCAGTTGTTAAGAAATAAGGACACAACATGACTATAGCATTTTTATTTATATGTCTATTTGGACTTATGCTTATCGGCGTTCCCGTAGCTATCTCTCTTGGAGCAAGCACTGTTCTTACGATGCTGTTTTTTACCGATCTTGATGTAGCAACTATACCTCAGCTTATATTTGACGGTATCAACAAATTCTCTCTAATGGCGATTCCTATGTTTATCTTGGCAGGAAATTTGCTAAGCAAGGGTGGCTCGGCTAGAAGAATTATCGACTTTGCAAAGTCTATGGTAGGACACCTCCCCGGCGGACTTCCTATGAGTGCGATATTTGCTTGTATAATTTTTGCCGCAGTTAGCGGAAGCTCTCCTGCTACGGTTGTTGCTATCGGCTCCATTATGTTTGCTGCGATAAAAGAGGCAGGTTACCCACCTTCTTACGCGGTTGGCGGTATCGCAACTGCCGGCTCTTTGGGAATCCTCATCCCGCCTTCAGTCGTTATGATCGTTTATGGTGTAACGGCTGAAGTAAGTATCGGCAAGCTATTTATGGCTGGTGTTATCCCGGGTATGCTTCTTGGAAGTATGATGCTAGCGCAAACCTACTTTGGAGCAAAGAGACTTGGATTTACAGCGGGCACTCCTGAGCCTATGGGTGAGAGAATCAAAAAATTTAGCAAAGCGTTTTGGGCTCTACTTATCATAGTTGTCGTAATCGGCGGAATTTACGGAGGAATCTTTACTCCTACCGAAGCTGCGGCTGCAAGTGCCGTATATGCGCTGTTTATCTCACTTTTTGTTTATAGGGATATTAAGATAAAAGATCTTTGGAGTATCTGCCTTGACTCTGCGATGACTACAGCGATGATATTTTTCATCATCACAAACGCGGTTGTGTTTGCCTACTTGCTTACAAGCGAGCAAATTCCACAAGCCATAGCAGACGCTATACTTGGTGCAAATATCGGCAAAATCGGATTTTTAATCTTCGTAAACATTATCCTTTTCATCATGGGTCAGTTTATGGAGCCTTCAAGCGTGGTTATGATCATGGTTCCGCTGTTGCTTCCTATCGCGCTTCAACTTGGCATAGATCCGATCCACTTTGGTATCGTGCTGATCGTAAACATGGAGATAGGCATGATCACGCCGCCTGTTGGGCTTAATCTATTTGTCGCAAGCGGACTAACTGGTATGAATCTAAAAGATGTCATCATGGCTTGCTTGCCTTGGACGCTTACACTATTTATAGGGCTTATACTCATCACATACATTCCGGAAATTTCACTCTGGCTTCCAAATTTGATGTATGGAAATTAAAATTTACTAGGTCGGAAAATATATCCGACCTACCACCCCCTTCTCTCTTATCTTTTTATGATATTAAAGCAAAGATTATTAGCAAATTTATATAAGTAAAATTTAGTGCAGACATTAAGCGATTTAAAAATTTACAGGAAATTTTAAAGTTATTGATATAAAGAAAAAGGCATAAATTTAAACTCTACTGCAAGCATAAATTTAGCCTTTTAAACGATAAAATTTAAAGCGGTTAAATTAGGCAAAGACAAACCTCAAGCTACATCTCGTAGCTATCTTCTTCATCTTCGTATTCATAGCTATAGTCGTTTTCGTCGTAGTTGTAATTATAGCCGTTAGTGTCGCTCTCGTCGTCGTATTCGGCATAGTCTTCTATCTCTTCATCTTCGTATTCAAATTCATCACCCATCATGATAACTCCTTTAATGTTTTATCTATGTCTTTTAAATTTTCAAGATATACGCTTTGGCTAGGGAACGCAAAGCTAAGTCCGTTCGCCTCGACTATATCCATGATTTTTAACATCACATCTTGCTTAACCGCTAAAAATTCACCCCAAATAATGCTTTTTGAAAAGCAATATATCATGATATTTATACTGCTATCGGCAAATTCGTCGACCACTACAAATAAATTCGTCTTGTACCCTGCCAAATCGTCAATCGAAACCATATTTTGCCTATACAGCAAAGAGCTATGAATGCTGTTTGAGCCAAGATCTTCAGGTTTTGCTATATCCGGATGGCTTAAAAGCATATTTCTTATATCATCTGCACATTTTTTCACCTGAGCGGAAGTCGCGCCGTATTCAAGCCCCACGTTCATCCTTATTCGCCTACCCAAACGGCGTCTATTCCAATTTCTAATAGGATCGCTAGCCAGTTTTAAATTCGGCACAAAGATAAGCGCATTGTCAAATGTTCTCACAGTCGTTTTTCTAAGCCCTATCTCAACCACCGTTCCTTCGATGTCTCCGCACACTATCCAGTCGCCTTGCGAAAACGAATTGTCAAACAAAAGCATGACCGAAGCGAAGAAATTCGCAAGTATGTCTTTAGCCGCCAAAGCAACTGCAAGACCGCCGATACCAAGAGATGCTATGATCGCACTTACGTTAAAGCCAAGGCGGCTTAGTATGGCCAAAAGCGCTATTACGACGATGATAAAATAAATTATCTTAAGAATCAGATTTATAACCTCTTTGCGTCCGCTTTTTTTAGTTATCTCGCTGATAAAGACTATGCCGTATCCACTCAAAACGCTTAAGATAAGCCAAGTAAAAGCGATTATAAAAACAACGGACAAATAGTTAGCAAATTTTAACGGTACCGCAAGCGGATAATAAACTATCGATGCGCAGATATCAAAAGCGTAAAGAGCCAGTATAAACAGCATCGGTCTTTTGATGATGTTTATGATTTTATCTTCTGTTGCGGCAGCTTGATTGCCCTTAAAAAAAAGCTTCAGCAAGAGAGCCGAAGTGATCTTGGATAAAATTCTCGTAAATGATATAAAAAACAAAAATACAAAAAGTATAATCACTATCTTGCCAAAATTAACTCCCTTAAGACTAAAAGGGATTTTATCATTCACAAAATCTATCGCCGTTTTTAAATTTAGTTCCGAAAATACATAATTTGACGTTATTAGTTCAGCATTATCTTTAAGGTATATCAAAATTTCCTCAAAAGTTTTTTGATGTAAACTTATCCCTTCAAAAAGGCTTGACGACTCCTCTACAATCTCAACTCCGGCGATATCTTTTATCTCTTTAGTGCTTGCATAAACGCTGGTTTGCAAATTTAGCAAAGCCTCTTCAATAGCCGTTCTTATCTTGGCAGTTTTAGCACGCTCTTTAAACAGCTTTTCAAAGTTTAAAACCGAACTATAAAAAATTTCATCTATATTCATTTTAACCAACCCAACGGCACTTTGTATATAAGAGCGTTTGTTTGAGTTATTTTTGAGCTTTTTTACCTTGGCTTCAAGTAGCGATTTTTCTCTTTGAAATTTATCCAGCTCCTCTTGGCTAAATTTAGTCTGCATAAGCAATGACGGAATTTGATCCAAAAGCTGATTTTTCTTTATCAAAATTCCTTTAAAAAGACTATTTGCATCGGCGGTTTCGTTTTTATCGGTTGCTTGAGCCTTTACTAAGGCTATTTGATTATTTATCTTGTCAATTTGCCTTACGATAACGACTATATCGACATCATCAAGCTCTACTGCTATTAAATTTAAAGGCAGGATAATAAAACTAAAAATAGCCAAAATCATCTTTTTCATCTATCAACTCCAAGTAATCTAAAACTCTTTGAAACTACGTTATAGTTATAAATTTCGCCCGTTTCTATGATATAGTGCCACACATAAATTTTAAGACTTCCGTCTCTAAATTTTGCTTTTACATCAGGATAAGTAAGCAAATTTTCATAAGAATTTATGACGTTTAATCTCTCTGTTAGCCACTCTCTCCTTGCGCTATCTTTAGGATCAGGCAAAAACCCTTCGACTCTCTTTTTAATCGGATCAAGCAAATTTAGCCATCTTTTAACGTTTGGCGTATTTTTAAATTTACTCTCGTCAAGATAAAGCGCCGCACATCCTCCGCAGTTGCTGTGTCCGCAGATGATTACGTTTTCGACATTTAGCGTTTGCAAGGCGTACTCGATCGCCGAAGTCGTAGCCAGATACTCCTGACTGGTTCTGTAAGGAGGAATTATATTTGCAATATTTCGCACCACGACAAGATCGCCGGGCATTGTATTTGTGATCAAATTCGGCACCACTCGCGAGTCGATACAGCCTACAAAAAGAGTATGTGGAATTTGCTTTTGTCCAAGACTTTCAAACAGCTCTTTGTGCTCTAAAAAGCCCTCTTCCATGAATTTAACAGCGCCGTCTAAAAGTGCCTCCATCGCTACTCCGAAATTTTATTTTTTAAAATTATATCAAAAACGCTCTCAAGGTTGGTTAACGGCTTGTGAAATAACATTTTTTGGTGGTTTTAAAAAATCTTTTATACTTTATTTACTATTTTTTGGATAAATTTATAAAAAATTACATAAGGAGAATTGATGAGTTTATACAATAGAAATTATGCAAACTCACACGAACAAGAGTTGGCGAGAGAGTATTCGCAAAGCTCGCTTAGCACGTTTATCAAGCAGACTTACCAGCTGTTTGCCGCTTCACTTCTAGCAGCAAGCGTTGGAGCATATGTCGGTCTTGGCATAGCGCATATGTTTATAGGAAATTTACCTCTATTCATCGGTCTTGTCGTAGTTGAACTGGGGCTTTTATTCGGTCTTATGGCGGCTAAACGCAAAGCGGGATTAAATTTAGTATTGCTTTTTGCATTTACGTTTGTTAGCGGTCTTACGCTTACTCCGCTTCTAGCTTCGGTTTTAGCAATGCCTGGCGGCGCTAGCATAGTGGCTCAAGCATTTACGCTTACGACTGTTGCATTCGGTGCATTAAGCGTGTTTGCGATGAATACAAAAAGAGATTTTACAGCTATGGGCAAAATGCTCTTCATCACGCTTATCGTAGTGATAGTAGCGGCTATTATGAATCTATTTTTCAAAAGCCCGATTTTTCAGCTTGTTATCTCAAGCGTAAGCGCGATTTTATTTAGTGCGTATATCCTTTATGATACGCAAAATATCATTCGCGGCAACTACGAAACTCCGATAGAAGGAGCGGTTGCACTATATCTTGACTTTGTAAATCTATTTACTTCACTGCTTCAAATTTTAGGAATTCTAAATAGAGAGTAAAATGAGCGGCGATTTAAATGAGCGTATTTACAGAGTAATTGACGCAAATTTAAATAGACTCAAAGAGGGTTTAAGAGTCGTTGAGGACATCAGAAGATATGTCTTTGACGACTTTGTCCTCTCTTCTAAAATCAAAACACTCAGACACAAAGCCAAAATCGACTCAAGCGAATTTATAAAATTTCGAGACGCTAAAAACGATGTGCTAAAACCAAGCGTAAAAAGCGAATTTGATAGAGCAAATTTAGCGGATCTACAAATAGCAAATTTAAAACGCGCACAAGAGAGTGCAAGGGTTTTAGAGGAATGCTTTAAGCTTATCGATGCTACAAATTCGGAAATTTTCAAATCTATCAGATACGATCTTTACGAAATCGAAAAAGAAATTTAGAGAATTTTTAAAACTTTTTTAGTATAATCGCTACTAATTATTTTCAAATTTAAAGGATTTTTTGTGAGTTCATTCTTTTTGGTTTTACAATTCGTTTTAGCGGCAATTTTAACCGTAGCCGTCTTGCTTCAAAAGAGCTCTTCAATCGGACTTGGCGCATACAGCGGAAGTAACGAAAGCTTATTTGGCGCAAAAGGGCCTGCGGGATTTTTGGCTAAATTTACCTTTGTAGTCGGCGTTATTTTCATCTTAAACACGCTTGCCTTAGGTTACACTTACAACACTCAAACAAAAAAATCGCTAATTGATAGCGTAGATACGAAAAACATCACAGTTCCGGCTCCTAGCGCAACTCCAGCCGCGCCTGTCGCACCAAGTGCTCCTGCTGCACCTATAGCACCGACTAAATAAATTTGCGAGAAAAAAGTGGTTAAAAATATCTGTTTGAAATTTTGCTTGGCGTTTTTGCTTGCAAGCGTTTCTCTTTGGGCTGATGCGCACATATTTAACTATCATAGATTTAACGATCCAAGACACCCAAGCACAAATATCTCTAATGAAAATTTAAGAGAGCAATTTGAGTTTTTCAAAAATAACGGATATGAGGTGGTGCCTCTTTCAAAACTGGTAAATGCTCTTAAAAACGACGAGGAAATTCCGGATAAATGGGTAGTTTTAACGGTAGATGACGGATATAAGAGCTTTTATGAAAACGGACTTCCGATATTTATCGAGTACGGATATCCATTTGCTTTGATGGTTTACGTTGAAGCAAGTGCCAAAAAATATGGCGATTTCATGACCTTTGAGCAGATCAAAGAGGCGGCAAAATACGGCGAAATCGGCTATCACTCCTACGGACACTTGCATATGATAGGGCTAAGTGACGATAGATTAAAACATGATTTTGAAGACGGTATTAGAATTTTTGAAAAGCACATGGGCTATAAGCCAAAGTATTTTGCTTATCCGTACGGAGAATACAATGATAAAATAAGAAATCTATCTGTAGAATACGGGCTTGAAGTTTTACTAGCTCAAAATTCAAGCGCAGTCGGCAAAGGTAGCGACTTGCTTGAGCTTGATCGAACTCCCCTTGTAAACGAAACTAATCTAAAATCTGCGCTTGCAATCAAATTTCTAAAAGCCGAATGGATAATGCCAAAAGACTACCCAAAAAATAATAAAATAGGTGAAGTTATAATTAAAACCGACGAAAATGCGTCATTTGGATATCTTTCAGTCACAGGCAGAGGAACTAAAAAAGTAAAGCTCGAAGACGGCACTATGAATGTTAAATTTAAAGAGCCTATCGACAGATACAAAGTAAGAATGAGCCTAAAAGTAAACGGCAAAACGACAACAAAAATTCTAGTAAAGGATATAAATGCTGAATGAAATTTATAACAAACAAAAAGAGTCTTGCGACAGATGCATAGACGGTCTTAAGCGCGACTTTTCAACTCTTCGCACGGGCAAAGTAAACATAAGCATAGTTGATAACATCTTTGTTGATTATTACGGAAGTCAAACTCCGCTAAATCAAGTTGCAACCGTACTAACAAGCGACGCAAGCACTATCAGCATAACTCCGTGGGAAAAATCAATGCTAAAAACTATCACGGCAGCGATCTCTGCGGCAAATATAGGCGTAACGCCAAACAACGACGGCGAGAGTGTGAAGCTATTTTTCCCTCCTATGACGGTTGAGCAACGACAAGAAAATGCAAAGCATGCAAAAGCCATGGGCGAAAAGGCAAAAGTAAGCGTTAGAAACATAAGAAAAGACGCTAACGATGATGTAAAAAAACTTGAAAAAGACAAATCAATCACCGAGGACGAGAGCAAGAAAGCTCAAGACGAAGTGCAAAAAATTACCGATTCATACACCAATAAAATTGATACTTTAGTAAAAGAAAAAGAGGCTGAACTACTTAAAGTTTAAGCCCAAATTTACGGCTTGTCACTCTAAACAAGCCGTAATCTCTAGCTTGCAAATTTAGCCGAAATTTACAAAGGAGAGTGATGAGTGCGCTTTTACCTGTCTTGCAACAAATCAAACCTACTATCTCATCTCACAAGATCGAAATTTTAACAGCTTTTGGGTTTGCGCTCGCTGCTTTGTTTTTGCCGTATAAATTTTTAGAAGCAAACTTTGAATACTGGCTATTTTCGCCACTTTATCTAGTTGTCATCTATCTAAGCAAGTACAATAAATTTGCTTACAAATTCTCTATTTTAGTGCCGATAATCGGCTCTTTTCTTGTTTATGCCCTAGAGTATAAAAGTGATTTTTATTTCCATAATGAAAAATTTTGGGCTGTTTATACTATAGCGGCGATTGCGCTTTTGGCTGATAAATTTGCAAAAGACGACGAAGGATTTATCAAAAATGCGATAAGCAAAATTTTAAATTTAGCCTTGGCGTTTGGTATATTTGCACTACTAGCCATCATTATAAGCTTGATAATTGCGGCATTTGACTACTTTTTTGATACCGATTTGTATAGAGTAAATTTTTTGGTCAACTTTCATGTGGCAAATTTTATCGCACTCGTGCCGTTTTTATTTCTGCTTTTTGAGGATAAATTTTATTTTAGGGATTCAAACCAACTTTTAAAAAACATTTTAAATTTCATCCTAACACCCACTCTTATCATCTACACAGGCATACTTTATCTTTATATGGCAAATATCGCCTTTATAAGTGGCCTACCAAAGGGTGGAGTAGCGATTATCGTGCTTATTTATCTGCTTGCGGGATTTATCCTAACAGCCTTAGATAGTGTGCTAAATTTAGGCTCAAGGAATACTCTTAAAACAAGTAAAATCTCAAATTTTTATAAATTTTTTGCCTATCTAGGCTCAGCTACTCTCATACTTTTATGGGTTGGAATTTTAGAGCGAACGGATACATATGGTCTAACTCCAAGCAGAATTTATCTCATCGCAGCAGCTACCCTAGCAACGATAATCTACATACTAATGATGGTTAAAAGGCTATTTTCTTATAGAATTTGTGCCGTTATAAGCGTGAGTCTGATCTTAATAACATTTTTTGTTATAGACGCCAGAGAAATTTCCCTAAATTCGCAAATTTCAAGGCTACACTCTTATCTAAACGAGTTAAATTTAACCGACCAAAACGGTGAAGTAAAAAAGATAGACATCTCAAATTTAAGCTCAAATGACAAGATCAAACTAGCCGATATGGCGTATGCGATCAAAAACCTAGACAACAACTACTCTTTGCCAAACAATGAAAATTTACTTGACGAACTAACGCATTATGGCTACTTGCCAAAGTCCGCCAAAGAGGCAACCGAGTATAGAAGCTTAAAGCTAAGTAGCACTCAGATTGCACTATCGGGATATAAAAACTTGATAGTAGATAGCTTAAACTACGAAAGAGAGGCATTGCAAGAGCAAGGCTTCATAGAAATTTTTAAAGATGATCAAAAAATCGTATCAATCAACATGAACGATCATATCAAGCGCGTATTTGAGAAGCGAGGGCTTGATTTTTACACTGTTTATTCTTACGAAATTATAAATCAGCTTGCAGACGATATGCTTGTGATATACACAGATAAAGGAGTACTTGTGATAGACTGGCTTGAGCTTAAAGTGAGTCCAAGTCAAGGATATACGCTACTTAGAGCAACGCCTGCTTTCTTCTTAGAAAAAGAGTAGCTTAAGCGCTTGCGTGCTAAGATAAACTTAAAAATTTAAAAGGCTAAAGTATGAATTTAGAGCAAATTTACAAAGAGGCGGGTGCTTATCTTAAGGGGCATTTTCTACTAACTAGCGGTAACCACTCACAGTTTTATCTTCAAAGTGCCAAAGTGCTTGAAAATCCAATGATAGCAGGCAAACTAGCCGATGAACTAGCTCGCGTTATATCTGAAGCGGGGGTTAAGTTTGACACCGTATGCTCGCCTGCAATAGGTGGAATTTTAGCAGGATATGAGCTTGCTCGCGCGGCAAAAAAGAGGTTTATATTTACCGAAAGAGTTGATAGAGTGATGACTCTGCGCCGCGGCTTTGAAGTGCATGAGGGCGAGAAATTCATCATCTGCGAAGATATCATCACTACCGGCGGCTCTGCGCTTGAGGCGGCAAATATTATCAGGGATCTTGGCGGAGAGGTGGTTGCCTTTGCTGCAATTGCAAACAGAGGCTTTTGTCCGCTAACAAATTTAAAAAACGAGCGTAAACCAAGCTGCAAGCTGCCAAGTGATCTTCCGATCTTTGCGCTTGGAAATTTTGAATTTGAAATTTACGAACCGCAAAACTGCCCACTATGCAAGGATGGCAGCATAGCCATAAAGCCGGGCAGCAGAGGAAATTAACAAATTTTAGCGGATTTAAGCAGGGATAATTTAAATTTATCCTGCTCCTAGTAGAGCAAATTTAATATCAAAACAGGAGTAAATTTGGCAAAGCAAAAAGCAATCATCGCAAGTGTGCCTTCGCGGATAAAGGCCTTTATAACCGATGTTTTTTTCATACTTATGCCAATTCTTTATATCACGACTTATGCTGTTTTAGACGGCAAAAACGAGTTTCAAAACAACCAGCTAGCGATATTTATCACGAATTTTTTATTTGGAGTTATCATCTGCCTTTTTCAAAGCATCAAAGCGCAAACCCCGGGCTATAAAAGCCAAGGCATCTATCTTGTGAATTTGAAAAACGGGCAAAAGTTAGGATTATTTCACGCGTTTGTTCGCTATGTATGCTTTGTTTTAGCGGGTTTTAGTTTGATTGGAATTTGCCTGTGTTTTTTCAGAAAAGATAGGCTAAATTTGCACGATATTCTTACAAATTCAGCTGCGGTTAGCAAGAAAACTACTTAACGCCTATATACAAATTCCATTTGCCGTTTTCGTGTAAAATATGCTCATAGCTGCTAAATTTAGCCTCTCTTAACATATCCAGCACCTCATCAAATAGATAAACGTGCTTATTTAGCATAGCTTTCTCCCACTTGCACCCGGACCTTTTTAAACTCGCTTTAGTAAGTATGCAAAATATCCCGCCGGTTTTTAAAACCCTTCTTATCTCTTTGAAGTCCTTCTTTAAATCAGGCCAGAAATATATGGTTTCAAAAGCGGTTATAATATCAAATTTCTCGTCCTCAAAAGGTAAATTTGATGCACAGGCCTCTATGATCCGCACTTTTCCTTTATTGATAGCTTTTTGATTGAGCTTTTTGCTGCATAAAACGCAATCTTTAGAGTAATCCACTCCAAATATACAGCCATCTTTTAATCTATCGGCAATTTTATACACATTAGCTCCGCCTCCACATCCAACGTCAAGAATACACATATCCTCTTTAATCTGAATCTTTGATAGCGCCCATGCTTCAGATTTTTTGTGCATCCTATTCATAAAGTTTAAAAGCAATACTCCAAACACCCCTTGAGGCTTTGAAAAATTTTTAGTGATAAAATTCGGCATACTCCTTCCTTATGAATTTTAGTTAAAAATTTCGGAATTATACTTTTTTAAAACTCAAATTTAAATTAATATTTCTTATGATTTTGTGATATTTGTATCAAAATACGTTAAAATCGATATTTTAAAAATTAAAAATGATAAAAACATTATATTTTAATCATTATTTTTTATTAATATTTATAATTATCATATAATATAAGTTATATTTAGCATTGCTTATTATTAAAACATCCAAGATATTTATAATTTATATTTATTAATCATGATAAAAAATAGTTTATTAATCTCATATATTAATTTTTCTTAATTAAAAATCTATTTCTATTATCAACTTTACAAAAAGAAATGCAAATGTATATATTAAAGATAAAAGCGAGGAGTTGCCTCCCCGCTAAAATCAACTAAGCGTTTAGAATTTTTGGTTTAGAGAATGCTCTAATAGGTCTGATAGCGCCTTTGTACTTCTCAACTTGAACTAGGTTCGTATGAGCGACGTTGCTTTGAGCAAGCTTGCTTGTGCCTTTATCTTTTGTAAGTACGTTTACACAACCGTGTTGGCAAAGGCTCTTTTTGCCCCAAACCTCAGGATCGTACCAAGCGCCTTCGCAGATGATGATAACATCGTCTTGCGCTATATCGCTTACGATTGCACCCGCTAGAATTTCGCCGCGATCGTTAAATACTCTTACGATATCGCCGTCTTTAATGCCTCTTTTTTCAGCTGCACTTTTACTTATATACATCGGCTCTCTGCCGTTTACGGATGTATAGTGTCTAACAACCGAGTTGTTTAGCTGCGAGTGAAGGCGGAAGCGTGAGTGTGGGGTGTTAAGCGCTAAAGGATACTTTTTAGCTATTTTTTCGTTTCCTAGCCACTCAAACGGCTCAAACCAAGCAGGGTGTCCCATGCAGTCATCATACCCCATTTTCGCGATAACAGGTGAGTAAATTTCGATCTTGCCCGATGGAGTGCCGAGTCTAAATTTGTTTGGATTTTCTCTAAAGTTTGCAAATCTGGTGAAGTATTTTTTCTCGTCGTCTTTTTTATCAAATTTGACGTAGCCCTTCTCCCAGAACTCATCAAAGCTAGGCATCTTGTCATATCCAAGGCCTTTTGCTTGACTCATCGCGTCGGCATAAATTTCTTTTACCCATTCCATCTCGGTTTTGCCCTCGGTAAAGACCTCTTCCATGCCCCAGCGTTTGCAAATTCCTTTACAAATTTCAAAGTCTGTTCTTGATTCGCCGGCAGGTTCAACAGCTTTTTTGATAGCAAATAGATACTCGCCCGTGCCGTTGCTTTGGTCTATATCGTTTCTCTCAGGCTCGATCGCCACCGGGAATACGATATCCGACATCTTAGCCCCACCCGTCCAGTAAGGCTCTGCGGTGATAACGGTGTCAAATTTCTTCCACGCTTCAACCATGCGGTTGATCTCTTGATGTCTTGTAAAGATCGATCCGCTCGCGCTAAACGCAACTCTCATGTGAGGAAGCTTCCATTTTGCTCCGTTTCTCTCCATCTCCATGCCCGGATTTAAAAGAGCGTCTGTCATACGGCTGTTTGGCATGATGTAGTTTTTGTTTTTTACCCATGGGCTATCGGCTTTAGTGTATTTTTCGCTTGGGAATGAGCTTAAGCCCTTAAGAACAGGAGCTATGTAAGTTTCATCACTTGTCTTGTGTCCTTGGTCGCATGCCATAAATCCGCAACCCTCTTTTCCGATATGTCCAAGCATTGAAGCTAGAGTGATAAGCGCCCAGTATGATTGCTCGCCGTGATCTTGTCTTTGGATAGCAAAACCGCTTAGGATGATTGATTCGTTTTTAGCTAAAGATACGCAAAGCTCTTCCAGCTTTTTAACAGGAACGCGTGAAATTTTGCTTGCCCAAGCAAGATCTTTTACTACGCCGTCGGTTGTTCCCATGAAGTAATCTTTAAATTTATTAAAGCCGACTGTGTATTTTTTGATAAATTCCGCGTCATAAAGGTTGTTTGTGTATAGATAGTGGCACATGCCTATCATCATCGCTGTATCAGTGCCTGGAACTACGCCGATAAAGTCTGAGTTTAGATATCTGATAGTGTTGTTTTTGTATGTATCTACGGCGTAAATTTTCTTAGCGCCGCTTGCGTTTGCCTCTTTTAGGGCTGTATAGTAGCGGTATGTCTCGTGTGTCGGAACGCCTACGCCGATCTCGTTTGTTACAAGCGGGTCGGTTCCCCAAAATACTAGAGTTTTGGCTGATTTTAGTATGGCTTCCCAGCGAGTTGGAGCTTCGTTTGGCTCGATAGTACCGATAACGTGAGGCATTACGACGTGGCCTGCACCATAAGAGTAGTTGCCGTCTTCTGAAACAAATCCGCCAAGGATAGTTAGCATCCTTCTAGCTGTGGCTCTACCCCAGCTTACCTTACCGCTACCGCCCCACCAGTAGCACTCGCCGTAAATACTCTCAGGACCGTATTTATCGAAATTTTCTTTTAAAGCTTTCGCGGCAAGGTCAAGAGCCGTATCCCAGTCAACTCTTACAAATTCCTCTTCACCTCTAAGCTCAGGCTTATTTGGACCCTTTTTCTCAAGATAGCTCTTTCTTACGCAAGGGTAAAGCACGCGGCTTTCGTTTTGGATGGCATCAGGGATCGCGTTATTTAAAGTAGTTGAAAATCTATCGCCCTCAAATGGCTCTATACTTGTTATTTTACCGCTTACTACGTTTGCGTAAAATGGTCCGAATCTATTTGCACAAAACACTTTTCTTTGATCAAAAAGCGTTTTTGAGGCATTTGCCATGCTATTTGCCTGAAGGCTTACGCCGGCTAAAGCGCTTAGTTTTAAAAAACTTCTTCTCTTCATATTTTCTCCCTTTTAAGAAATTTGTGGTTGCTTAATTATCTAAATTTAAAATTTGACCGTTATTGAACATCTTTTGCATTGTGCTGCAAATATTTTATAATCGCACTCTTATCGGCATCTTCAAGACCGACAAAGCCCGAGCTTATCATACTTTCTATTTGAGATGGCCATTGATTGACAGTATAAGAATTTGGTTCGTGCAAGATATGGCACGCAGAGCAACTTTGCTCAAATAAATTTTTGGCATTGTTGTAAAGCGGCTCAGGATCGGTGGTTAAATTTTCGCTTGAGATCTCAAATTTAAACTCGGCCTTAAGCCAAACTTCACCGTAGTCATCCTCTGTCTTTTCTAAAATTTTGACATAAGGGTTGCTGCCGCCTTCATAGCTTGCATTTCCCACATATGTCTCAAACACTACGAATTCTTCGCCAAGCGCCGGACTTTTAACAAGCTTTTCTTGATAGCCCTCTTGAACAAAACCAGTTACCGAAACTTCGGTCTTATCGCCGTTTGCTTTTATAATCTCGACAGGCGTTAATATCCTAGCAAAACCTATATGCTTGCCGTCTTTGGCGATCTCTTCGCTATTTTTAATATAGGCCGTTTGAGCAAATAAACAGCCGCTTAAAATCGCCGAAAGTAAAAATGCTTTTTTCATACCGATAAGCTCCTTTAAATTTAATTATCAACTTGACTTAAAATCAAGCTTTTCCATAATAGTCGATATAAGCTTAATAGCCATTTAAAAGATATTCTAAATTTTAACTTAAACTTTAAATGTAAAATTAAATATTATATTCAAATATATACGCTTATATTTTTTCTAAGCCCTATTTTTAAAGCAAATTTCTAATATTTAAAGCCAAAAAGCAAATTTAAGCCGAGTTATTAAGATTATAAATTTACTTCACATAAATGTGTAAATTTGTAACAAAAAGATATTTAAATTTTGATAATTTCTATCTATTTAGATGAAAATTGACTCATTGCAAATTTAAATTAAGTGGCTTATCAGGATAAAACGAGTCACAAACAATAAATTTTAAATATTTAAAACGCTCTGTATCTTATATTTCCAGAATTGAAATGTTAAAAATATTTTTTTCGATACGCGAATACTCTTTCCGTAGAACTTCGGCACGATATTTTTTTAAAGTAGTATTTTGTAATTGTAGAATAAATTTTAAAGATTTCATTATGCAGAATTTCATTGGTGTCAAGAGAGAGACTTGAACTCTCGACCTCCGGCTTATGAGACCAGCGCTCTAACCAGCTGAGCTACCTTGACACATAGAAGAATTGCGAATTATATTACACCGTTGCTTATATATAGATAAATTTACAAGACCACACTTTGATATAAAACAAGAAGTCAAAATTTGCCCTTGGTTTCTAAAAAACAACTATAGTATTTTAAGTCTATATTAGCCACACGATTTAAGCAAAATACAGCTATTTTATTTAAATACATTTTAAATTTATAAATTTTTTGCTAAAATCACATTTTCAAATAGACAGGTGTCCGAGTGGTTGAAGGAGCACGCCTGGAACGCGTGTAAGGTTAATAGCCTTCGTGGGTTCAAATCCCATCCTGTCTGCCATTATTTTTAAGCATCCACAAAACAACAAATTCCCGATTTTTAAAGTCAAAAAATAAATGCCAAAATAATACTAACTTAAAACATCTCACAATTAATATAATCGCTCTTGATTGAGTTACGAACAACTTAAACAAATCAAATTTTATAACTAAAAACTAATAATATATGCTATTTTATAATTATTATAAAACTTCTGTTTATTAAATATTTAATTTTTTATAAGAAAAAATTTACTAAAATCAAAAATCAGCTTTATTGATAAAGCGAGTTACATAATCAAAACTCATAAAGGCACTCGGATGTTTTTTAAAAGCAAAAACATAAAAGAAAATCAAATTTTACAAGATAAAATTAACAAATTAGAGATTGAAAATAACAAACTAACAAGCGAGATTAACGCCCTAAAAGAGCAAATTTTAATAGCAAAAAGCACACAAAGCTCGACTAATAAAAATTTGCTGGCTAAAACAATGATTCAGGGTACAAAAACAAGCATGTTATCTATCCAAAAAGATATCGACGAGCTTACTCGCATCAAGGATATTTCAAAAAACAATGTCAAAAATACCCAACTAATCGACAAGTTGCAAGCAGATTCGACTAATATAATAAACTCGATTTCGCACATAGCCGAGTCTTCAAACAGATCTCGAGCAACAGCCGAGGCTCTTCATAAAAGTGTCGATGAGATCACAAATGTTATAAATTTAATTAAGGATATCTCGGATCAGACGAATTTGCTAGCTCTAAATGCCGCCATAGAAGCAGCTCGTGCAGGAGAGCATGGACGAGGATTTGCGGTAGTTGCCGATGAGGTAAGAAAGCTTGCCGAACGCACTCAAAAGGCCACGGCAGAAGTTGAAATGAACGTAAATTTGCTTAAGCAAAATGCAAATGATATGTTTACTCAGAGCGAAGAAGTGGAAAAAATTTCACTTGACTCAAACGAGAGTATATACCGCTTCCAAGGCTCCTTTGGCGAGCTTAAAGAGGAGTTAAACAAAATTCAAAAAGAGACTGAAAATTTATATTACGAGCTTTTTATCGCACTCGCAAAGAACGACCACGTCATGTTTAAAGTAAACGGCTATGAAAAATTTCAAAACGAGATCAGGAAAAAATGAGCGATCATCATAGCTGCAGACTTGGCAAATGGTATCAAGGCGACGGCAGGGAAATTTTTGGCTCAAACGAGATATTTAAGCAACTTGATAAGCCTCACTCCAAAGTTCATAAGCTCATCAACGATTCGTTAGCTATAGATAGCGACGAGAGTCTGATCGCACAAAATTTCCAAAAAGCAGAAGAAGCGTCGCAAACTCTATTTAGCTTATTTGATAGAATGCTTGAAGAGAGGCTTCATCGGCTTAATTGATTTAGACCTGTCAAGCCCGCGCGACATGAAAGCGAATTCGTAAATTTAACTCCAAAAAAACTACAGTCAATTTACACTTAAAATTTTAGGTAAAGGATGAGCTGTGCCAAGACCTACCACAAAAGACGATCTGATCTCGCTTGCGAATGGAAATTTTATTAAGCTTTTTGATCTTATCGAATCTATGAGCGCAGAAGAGCAGGAGATGAAATTTAACTTTGAAGATAGAGATAAAAATATAAAAGATGTGCTTATACATCTTTACGAGTGGCATATTTTGCTTTTAAATTTCATCAGATCAAATCAAAATTCAAAAGAGATAAAGCCGTTTTTACCACATCCTTACAACTGGCGAACATATCCGAAGATGAATATTGAAATTTAGCAAAAACACCAAAACACACCACTTGATACAGCTAAAATTTTGCTAAAAAATAGCCACAAAGAGGCTATGAAAGCAGTTGATAAATTCAGCGATGAAGAGCTTTTACTAAAGGCAAATTTGCCTATACTCTTGGCTCTACGCTTGGAAGTTACTGTATATCAGCCACCTCTTCACACTATGATTGGGCAATAAAGAAGATAAAAAAGCACAAAAAGAGTTTTAAGAAGCTATAAGTACAAAGCCAGGCAAATCAACTTATACAAACATCAAAAACAAAAACACACCTAAAACAAGTCTGTAAACAACAAAAGGAAGCATACTCATCTTAGAGATAACCACCATAAACAGCTTCACGCACAGATAAGCACTCACTGCACTTACAGCCATAGCTATAGCAAGATCTCCCCAAGCGACCGCCTCTTTAAGCCTTACAAGCTTAACCGCTTCAAGCCCGCCCGCAAGCAAAATAACGGGTATGGACATAAGAAAAGAGAAATTTGCGCTTCCTGTTCTGCTAAATCCTAAAAATAGTGCCGCACTCATAGTAATGCCCGAGCGAGAAACACCCGGAATAAGAGCTAAAATTTGAGCCGTACCGATGATAAGAGCAAGTTTAATCGTCATATCATATTCGCTTTTTAAGCCGTGATTTTTATCTGCAAAATAAAGCACGACACCAAAAATTATAGTCGTAAATGCTATAACAATGCCGCTTCTTGCGTAATTTTCGATAAAGTCATTCAAGAGTAAGCCCGCAAGCCCCACAGGGATCGTCGCAAATCCGACCGACCAGGCAAGCGCACTATCGCCAACTTTTTTGCGCGCCTTAATAGAAGCAAAAAAGTCGCTTAAAAGCGGCAATATCCTATCTTTAAAATAAAACAAAATCGCCGCAAGAGTGCCTACATGCACCGCCACGTCAAAGGCAAGCCCCTGATCGCTCCAGCCTAGGAGTTTTGGTACCAGCACGAGGTGAGCGGAGCTTGATATGGGCAAAAACTCGCTTATGCCTTGAATGAGTGCAAGCAAGATGATATGTGAAATTTCCATTAAAGGCCTCTCTTTTCTAAAATTTCACCGAACACTTTAACTTCAAATTTCACTTAACGGCTTGCATAGCAAATTTACAAAGCTTTTCAGGGCTAAATCCAAAATGATCAAACAGCATTTCAGCCTTGCCGCTTTCGCCAAAACTTTGCATTCCATAGACGATATCGGCGAACTTATACCACTCCATCGCGGTTGCAGCCTCAACGGCTATGATTTTGGTGTTTGGATCTAAAATTTTATCCACATACTCTTTAGGCTGCTTGCAAAGCAAGTCAAAACAAGGCGCAGAGACCACGTTTGCGCCTACGTCGTTTTCTTTGAGTAAATTTGCAGCTTTTACACACAAGCTCACTTCGCTACCGCTTGATACAAATGTGATTTTTGCATTTGGCTGAGATTTAAGAAGATAAGCTCCGTTTTCAACGCTACCGAATTCTCCGCTTTGCAGAGGATCAAGTCCTTGACGAGAACACACAAACGCGCAAGGAGCGCTTAAATTTAAAGCGACTTGCCAGCATTTGGCGTTTTCATTACCATCGGCAGGACGGAATGTGTAAAAATTCGGCATAGCTCTAAACTGACTTAGTTGCTCTATAGGCTGATGAGTAGGTCCGTCTTCACCCACACCGATACTATCGTGAGTGAAAACGAAAAAGTGTTTAATGCCCATAAGTGCGGCTATCCTAGCACTTGGCTTGAGATAGTCGCTAAATATAAAAAATGTCGCCGAAAACGGCAAAAATAGTCCGTATCTGGCAAAGGCGTTATTTATCGCAGCCATTGCATGCTCACGAATTCCGTAGTGGATATTGCGACCGTTTGGAAAATCGCCCATGCCTTTTAATTCGGTCTTGTTTGAAGGTGCTAAATCAGCGCTTCCGCCGATAAATCCGGGTAAGACTTTGGCGATCTCGTTCATGATTACGCCGTTGCTATCCCTTGTGGCTACTTTTTTATCGGTAAAATCAGGGAAATTTATCTTTGAAAAATCAGGATTTAAAAGCGAATTTAAAATTTTCTTGCTATCCGCGCTTAATTTTTCTATCTGTTTATTCCATAAAGCCTCTGCCAAATCGCCTTTTTCCACAGCGGCTCTAAATCTAAAAAGCACGTCTTCATCTATGGCAAATTTTGCCTCCGGGTCAAATCCCGCAGCCGTTTTTGCCGCCTTGATCACATCTTCACCAAGCGGTGCGCCGTGACTATGATGACTTCCTTCAAGCTCGCCCGCACCCTTTGCGATGCGAGTGTTTGCGATAATGAGATAAGGACACTCCTTCTCCTTTGCCTGCTCGAGCGCGAACTCTATCTCATCGTAATCATGCCCGTTGATACGAGCCACGTCCCAGCCTTGGGCTTCAAAGCGCGCCTTTACGTCCTCGCTCCACGCTATAGAAGTGTCGCCTTCGATAGTTATATTGTTTGAGTCATAAATCACGACTAAATTATCAAGCTTTAAATTTCCGGCTATCGCACACGCTTCATAGCTTATACCCTCTTGTAAATCCCCGTCACCGCAAAGACAATACACCTTATGATTTATTACCTCGTTATCAGGCAAATTTAACAAATTCGCAGCATATTTTGCGGCCATAGCAAACCCAACCGCATTAGCGATCCCTTGTCCAAGAGGACCGGTTGCCACTTCAACGCCTTTTGTGTGAATTTCAGGGTGTCCCGGCGTAAGAGAGCCGAGCTGACGGAAATTTTTAAGCTCGTCAAGGCTTAGATCATATCCGCTTAGATGTAAAAAGCTATAAACCAAACTGCTTGCATGCCCGCCGCTAAAAACAAGCCTATCGCGATTAAGCCAGTTTGGATTTTTTGGATTGTGATTTAAAAATTTCATAAGCACGACCATGATATCCGCTAACCCCATCGGTGCTCCCGGGTGGCCGCTATTTGCCTTTTGAACCATATCCGCACATAAAAATCTTATAGTGTCCGCTTGTTTTTTTAACATCTTCATTCCCTTCTTAAAATTAACGCAAATGCTTATCTATCAAATTTAAGATCATCTCGCCCAATTTAGGCTCAAATTCCCTTAAATCGTCTTGAATTTTATCTATCATTTTGTTTTTTGTCTCTATGGCTTCTTTGACGCCGAGTAAATTTGTAAATGAGTTTTTCATGCCGTCGTTTCCGGTAGGCTTGCCCGCTTCATTTGCACTCGTAGTGGCATCGATGATGTCATCTTGAATTTGAAATGCAAGACCCAGGTCAAGTCCGATTTGATAAATTTTCTCGCACACCTCATCGCTCATCTGAGCTATTACGCAGCCTGCTTTTAAGCTAGCGGCGATTAGCTTTGCGGTTTTATGGATATGCAAGAAGGTAAGCTCCTCTAAATTTAGCCGCCTTTCCGCCACTTTAAATTTCTCTCTCACGGCTTTTGCTTTTTGGCTCGTTTCAAAAAAGCAATCAATCGCTTGCCCCAAAACCATGCCCGATACGCCTGCGTTTAGCGATAAAATTTCAACGCATTTTAAAGCTGTTTTAGGATCTAAATTCGCCTTTGAAATTTGATAAAAAGCGTGAGTATTTAAGCCGTCTCCAACCAAAATCGCCGTTACGTCGTCGTATTTAACATGCAATGTAGGCTTTCCGCGTCTAAGGTCTGAATCATCCATCAAAGGTAGATCATCATGCACAAGCGAATATGTATGCATAAGCTCAAATCCCAAAGCCACGTCAAAAGCGCTCTTTAGCATCTCAGGCTTTAGTGCATTTACTACGCCAAGCACAAGCATAGCTCGAAAATGCTTGCCTCCCGCAAGAAGCATGTATTTTAAAGCTTCATCGAAATTTGGATGAAAACTAGGCGCGCTTGGCAAATTTTCTCGTAAAAAAGACTTAAATTCCTCTAGTAAATTTTCGCTTCTCATCATCTTGCTTTATAGAAAAAATCAAATCCGTTTCGCCTAAACAGCAAGATATGCTCGGCGCTGTTTTTTGATGTTAGCTTGATGGCGTCGTTGCGATTTTTCACTTGATTTTTACCAACCTGTATCAGCTTATCGCCTGTTTTGATGCCGAAATTTGCCGCTTTTGAGCCTTCATCTACCTTATTAACGTTTAGCTGTGTGTCAAGAGTTATGCCTTGCGTTTTGAAAAAATCATTAGTCGTATTTGCCTGCTTTATCTCTTTTGTCTCTTGGCTCTTAACATCAGGCTTCATCTCATCTTTGGATTTTTTATCTTTTGGGCTAGCCGAGTCCGAAACGGCTATGTTAAATCTTTCGACAACTCCGTCGCGCATAATCTCAAAAGTTAAAATTTCGCCCTTTTTAGCAAATAAAATTCTCTCATTTAGCTCTCTTAAGGTTTTAAATTTCTCTTTATTTATAGATAAAATTTCATCTTTTGCCATGAGAGCTTGACCTCGCCCGAGCTGCTCTACGCTTTTTACGTAAAATTTGCCGTCCATTGCCTCGAATATAGCCCCGACGTCGCCGTAATAAACATCTGGATAAGCTATAAAGTGTCTTAAGTATCTATTCGGGATAAATTTGTTTCCGCCCACGCTAATGCCTCTTAGGTTGCAGCATGCCGATAGCACGGCTGTAGTATCATTTACGTCAAAAGTAAGCGTATCAAGCTCGCCAAGCCTTTCTCCAAGAGATTTGACGTGCCCGTAAACGGTTGAGTTGATATCCTTTGTAACACTCACCCAATCGCTTTTTTTAGTTCTATTATCCTCGCTCATCTTGATAGGATCAAGGCTCACATCCGAAGCGACCAGATAAAGCCCTAAAAAAGGATCAAATTTTATGTAGTTTCTAAGCGGCATCTCATCTTTTTTTACAACCGCGATTAGATTAGGGCTAAGTGCGATGCCTTCATGACCTGCGACGTTTACTATACTTGGGAGGTTTTTTTCGTAGCAGGCGTTAAAATCATCTTGAGTCGGGCGCGGTGCGCTAAAAGCCAATGCACATAAAGATATGAGAAATAAAATTTTTCTCATTTGCCGCCCATTCCCGCAAATCCGCCAAGCATCTTTGCGGCAAGATGCCTTTTATCATCCTCGACCATTTTCATCACGTCATTTACCGCGCTAATCAGTAAAATCTGCAAACTCTCCTTATCTTCAAGCAGACTATCGTCTATCGTGATGTCAAGCAGTTCGCCCTTGCCGTTTGCTTTGACACTGATAAGTCCGCCACCGCTTTTTACGCTAAATTCTCTGCTTGAAGTCTCATTTTCAAGCTCGCGCGCCTTTTTTTGAACCTCTTCAAGCATATGGTTCATTTTCGATAAATCAAGTCCTTCAAACATAAAAAATCCTTTTCAATTTTGCTTGATTATAACAAATTTGAGCTTATATATTTTTTTCAAACAGCTTGCAAGCTAAGCGTAAAATCAAAATTTATGAGCTTTTTAAGCGGAATAAAAAATAAAATTTTAAGCAAATTTGTTTAATCAAACTATCTCGTTTTTTTCATTTACATGAACTATCGTGGGCTCAAATTTTTTAGCTTTTTTAAATTTCATAGTTGCGTAAGCTACGATTATAACTACATCACCGATACAAACTTTTCTTGCAGCAGCGCCGTTTAAGCAAATTTCGCCTTTTTTATCGCCTTTTATGACATATGTGGAAAATCTCTCGCCGTTATTTACGTTTAGAATTTCGACCTTTTGAAATTCCGTTAAATTTGCAGCATTTATAAGCTCTTCATCGATGGTTATAGAGCCTACGTAGTTTAAATTCGCATCCGTTACAACGGCTCTGTGGATTTTACTTGCTAAAACTTCTACTCTCAAAAAAACTCCTTATTTATCTCACGCCAAAAATTAGGTCAAATTTCGCAGGCAATTATCTATCTTTTCTTCCCAAAAATTCCAAAACGACCTCCTTATCGCTAAAAGGATATTTAACCCCTTTTATCTCCTGATAAGGCTCATCTCCTTTGCCCAAAATCACTAAAATTTGCCCTTCTTTTAGGCTTTTTAGCCCGATTTCAATCGCTTTTTTGCGATCAGGCTCGCAGATAACGGTATCGTTCATTTGCATGCCGTTATATATCTGCTGGATGATTGACATCGGCTCTTCGCTTCTTGGATTATCGCTTGTTACTATGCAAAGCTTTGCAAAATGCTGCACGATAGAGCCCATCTTAGGGCGCTTGGTGTTATCCCTATCGCCTCCGGCTCCAAAAACGACAACTTGCTCATAGTGGCAAAGTGCGCTCAAAACTTTCTCGATCCCATCGGGCGTATGAGCAAAATCAACGATGACAAGAGGATCTTGGCTAACAACCTCCATCCTGCCCTCAACGCCGCCAAAATTACTAACCGCAGATGAAATCTCCTCGCAACTCTTATCCGTTAAGCTCACAACGCAAGCGGTAGCGGCGATAAGGTTATAGAGGTTAAATTCGCCCTGCAAATTCGAAGCTATCTCAAGATCGCCTTTTGGGGTTTTAATAATAGCGTTTATGCCGTTTTTTAGCCCGTAAGCGAGAGGCGAAAATGATGCGTGCTTTCTAAGAGAGTAAGTAAGCGCATTTTTAGCGTTAAATTTCAAATTTCCGTCATCTATGTTTATGATTTTTAAGCTGTCATCTTCAAAAAAGCTGCTTTTGACGCGCGCATACTCTTCAAATGTTTTGTGATAATCAAGATGATCTTGGGTTAAATTCGTAAAAATTTTAGCTGCAAATTTAAGCTCTTCTATGCGATTTTGATCTATCGCGTGAGAGCTTACCTCCATCACGAAATACTCGCATTTTTGCTCACCGGCGGATTTTAAATAACTAAGCGTGCGTAAAATTTCGCTTGTGGTAAGCGCCTTTTGATCTATTCGCTCATCATTTATAAAAGCTCCGCGAGTTCCGCAAAGTCCGCACTTATAACCCAAATCAAGCAAGATAGAATAAATCGCCGCAGCCGTTGTCGTCTTGCCGTTTGTGCCTGTTATGCCTATTATCTTGATATTTTCATCTATGTTTAAGAGCTTTTTACACTCCTTTAGGCTGATGATTTTAGCGCCTTTGTCTATAGCGTTTTGAGTAAATTTCGAGTTTGTGTGAGTTTGGACAAACAAACACCCCTCTTCGCATTCGTTTGAATTGTCCGTGATAAATGAATTTTCAATGTAAATTTTCACTTTTGCGCCTTTTGTTTATCTCGCAAATCAAAGAGTTTAACCTCTCGTCGCCAGCAAATAACACAGCCGCGCTTTCAAGGTAGTTTAATCCCATCTCTATAAAATCATTTTTAATTAAATTTTCTAAAAAGTCCAAAAAATCATCGCGATTGTTTATCATAACTCGAGTTGAGAACATTATATCTTCAAAAACGCTTTTGAAATTTCCCTCTTTTTTAACCGCATCCATAAAATCATCATAACTTATGGCGTTTTGAGCTTCAAGCTCGTCTTTTTCGTCAAATTTAGACTCCAAAGTGGCTAAAATTTCGTCCAAATCTTCAGCGCTCATGCCGACTTTTTCTTTAACTTTAAAAATTTCAAACAGCATCATGGCTTCATCGTGTCTGGTTTTAGCAAGCGAGCAAATCATGATAAAAAACAAAAGCCTTTTATCCTTTTTTTTATCGTAAGCCAAAGAAAAATAATTTATAGCCTCGTCAAAGCTGCCTTTATAAAAGGCCTTGATACCAAGTTTTTTATAATCAATCAATCTAATCTTACCTCTTCTCCGATAGGGATATTTATTACCTCAAGTTCGGGGTGAATATCCATTCTAAGCTGTCTTTCGATACCATATTTAAGAGTAGTTCCGCTGGCTGCACAACCGTGGCAATGCCCCGTTAAGCGAACATAAACTTTGCCGTTTTTTATACCCAAAAGCTCCATGCCGCCGCCGTCTCGCTCAAGCATAGGCATTACTTTTTGTAAGCTTGCGCTAACAGGCTTTAAAAGCTCTTCATCTGTAAATGGGATCATCTCTTGCCCTTTGTTTTTGCTTGAATTATACACCTACTTTGGCAAAATAAATTTTAAATTTTAGAAGTTTCGGGAGTTTTTAAGGTTTAAGGGCGAATCCGCCCTTAAAATTTTAGTTTAACAGAAGTGATTTTATGTCTATTTTTTGCTCTATCATCTTGCTTTCAAGCATAAATTCCTGAGTAGCCTCAAGCGCTTTTATATCTTCAGCCGTGATCTTTGAGCTAAAATCATACTGAGGATACATGCTTTTAACGGCCTCTATGCTAAGTCCTGTCTCTTCGGCGGTAAATTTAAGGGCCTCTTCTTCGTTTGCTTTTATAAAATCTAAAATTTCATCTTGAGTCTTTTTAAATTTTTCAACTAAATCTTTGTGCTTCTTATAAAACTCTCCGCTTGTCGCAGTTACTATCACGGGGCTTATCACGCCTTTGCCCGTAGTTACGATGTGAAGTCCAGATTTTTGTGCGTTATGGGCGGCAGGTCCCGCTAAAAGCGCCATATCAACGCTTCCGTTTTCAAGTGCGGCTTGCGCAGGCGGGATACCCATAGATATAAACTCAACGTCGTTTATACTAAGTCCTCCAAGCGCAAGGTATCTAACCAAAAGCTCGTTTAATATCGTGCCTTTTGGTCCTGCGATCTTTTTGTCTTTTAGATCTTTTGGCGATTTTATGCTTTTATCTTTTGCAAATATCACAAAAGCTTCAGGCGCTCTTGAATACGCGCTTATGATCTTGATGTCAGCCTTGTTTGCAGCCGCCAAAATAACCGAAGTGCCACCCACGCAGTTAAGAAACTGAAGCGAATTTGACGCAAGCGCTTGAGTCTGCTTGGCTCCTGAGGTTATCTCAAAGTATTCAACTGGCACGCCAAATGATTTGGCGTAAAAGCCTTTGAATTTATCGACGATTGACGGGACGTTTAGCGGCGATTTGACGTAAGTTATGCCGATTTTGTCTAAGCCTTCTTTAGCGTTTGCAATAGAGCAAAGCAAAGAAAACGCACATAAAATTTTAAAAATTTTTCTCATCTTTTCTCCTTTTTGATATTTTAAAATAAAATTATATAAAAACTTAACTTTATCTTGGTTTTAATTATCAATTACTATAATACTTTTTGCGAATTTCAAATCATTCAAAGGAGTAAAGATGAAAGATTTAGTTGTTTTGGAAAATTCCGGAAATTTCAATCCCGCAGATATCGATGAGATAATGCTAAGTATCGGTTGGGCGAGCAAAGAGCACACTAGAAAAGATATGCAGTGGGCACATTATGATATGTTTAGGACGTATGACTATGTCGCTATGGCCAAGCTTGGAGATAAGACGATCGGCACACTTGAAGCGTTTTGCGACAGGGATAATTTTGCAACTTCATATCTTTACTCGATCATGGTGCATAAAGACTATCAACACAAAGGCGTTGGAACTGCACTTATGGAGGCTTTCAACAAGAAATTTAAGCATACTACGACTTGGGTCGTAACGCCGATTAGCAAAGGCAAGGATGCGATCGCTTTTTTAGAGAAATTCGGCTTTAAGGATAACTCGGCAAATTTTGCCGTTTGCACTAGAATGCGAGATAGACCGCTAAATGTGAGCTAAAATTTCGCGCTTTAGCCTTATGAGATCGCCCTCAAGCAGATCTCTGGGCTTAGCTAAATTTGACAGATCATAGCTTGCTTTGATAGCGCCGTTTTCAAGCAGGATTATCTCATCGGCTAAAAACAGCGCTTCATCGATGTTGTGCGTTACAAAAAGGATGGTTTTATCCGTTTGAATCTTTAAAATTTCAGCCTGCATATTAGCTCTCGTAAAGGCGTCAAGCGCCGCAAAAGGCTCATCCATGAGGATCAAATTCGCCTCATACGCAAGCACTCTTGCAAGCGCCACGCGAGAAGCCATGCCGCCTGAAAGCTGAGAAGGCGCAGCGAATTTAAACTCGCTAAGCCCTATCGTGTCGATCAGTTTATCGATTTTGACCTCGTTTATCTCATGCTTTTTAAGCGAAAAAACGATATTTTCATATACGTTTAAAAAAGGCATGAGCCTAGCCTCTTGAAAAACAAATCCGATTTTAGCGCCTTGCTTGATATCAATCTCGCCTGCGGTTGGATTTTCAAGCCCCGAGATAAGACGCAAAAGAGTGGTTTTACCGCATCCGCTTCTACCAAGAACCACGGTAATTTTGTCTTTTTTTATAGCCAAATTTAAATTTTTTAAAATTTCAAAGCTCTTATCTTGGATAACAAAGCTCTTGGATAAATTTGATATTTGTATCATCTGCCCGCCTTTAAAGGCTCAAATTTGGATATGAGCTTTAAAAATATACGATCAATCAGCACCCCGCAAACTCCGATCGTAAAGATACCCACAAATATCCTATCCGCGCGCGAAAGTTCCTCTGCATCAAGGATAAGATAGCCAAGTCCGCTTGACGCCGCGATCATCTCAGCTCCTATGATAGCCCTCATCGCATATCCAAAGCCGATACGCATACCGACAAAGATATCTTTAAGCGCGCTTTTTAAGATGATTTTGTAAAAAATTTCAAATTTGCTAAAACCGAAAATTTTACCTACTTCAATAAGCTTAATATCGCAACTCGTTAGCCCCTTGGAGATACTTAAAAACATCGGAAAAAACGAAGCAAGAACGATGATGATAACTTTTGGAGTCTCGTTTATGCCAAACCAAAGCACCAAAATCGCAATCAGGCTAAGAGGCGGGATATTTCTAAAAAACTCCAAAATCCACTCGTAATAAGAGGTGATTTTAGGCTTGAGCGACGCAAGTCCGCCAAGAAGTAAAGCAAGCGCGAAAGCAAAAGCATAACCTATAAAAATGCGCTTAAAGCTAATGAGAGTGTGAGTCGCAAGCTCGCCGCTTAAAATCATGTTAAACATTGTTTTAAAAGTTGTAGCAGGACTTGGCAGGATATAGGCGGTAAAAATTTCAAGCTCGCAAACTATATGCCAAGCTGCAAATATAATAAAAATCAAGATGCTCTTTTTAAAAATTTGCCTCATAGACCGTCTCCGTTGTGACAGCCGTTTTCGCAGTGTAAAAGCTCTACGATCTGATAGCTCTTAAGCTCGTGAAATCTATAAGCAAAAGCATTTTCTATCTCGTCTTTGCTTTTTAAGCTTATGGCTTTAACGCCTAAATTTTCAAAAAATCCAACCGGAATAGGACTTGAATTTATCTTTGTGGCAGGCAAATTTATCTCATTTAGCTCTCTAAATTCTTTCCATGTCAAAAATGTGATTCGAGCCAAATTTAACCCTCTGCCAAGCTCGGCTAGATCCTCGCAAGGAGTAGTTATAAAAAGGTGTTCGTCATCTTTTAAATTTGCACTAAGCTCAAGTGCGCTCTCTATCAAAATAGGATTTGAGGTTGAAAATTCAGCTGTTTTATCTTTAAAATTCGAACTTATAAAATTTACGGCTCTTGGACATCTGGAGTCTAATATGAACTGTTTGGATTTTAATTCCGCTTTATATGAATTTTTAACATTTAAGATATGATTTACCTTGCACTCTACAATCTCAAATCCTTTGTCCGCAAGTAGCTTTTGCAAATTTTTTACTTGATACATACTTTTTACGACGGGATTTAGCCAAACTAATTTTTTCATAAGCTCTTTCGTTAAATTTATGAATAAACTTGATAATTAAACTTAAAATTGTATCTTTTGAAAATTTAAAATGAAGTAAAAATCGGATTTGAAAATATATTTTATACAGATTGTGTGGATTAAAATTTTAGAGAGCAGAAGCTCTCTAAAATTATTCGCTTACTAGCTCTATATAAGCCATTTCCGCAGCATCGCCGCGTCTTAAGCAAGTTTTGATTATTCTTGTATAACCACCGTTGCGTCCTACGAATTTAGGAGCAATCTCGGTAACTAGCTTATTTGTAGTCTCTTTATCTTGAAGACTTGCAAAAACGGCTCTATGAGCGTTACTATCGCCTTTTCTAGCTCTTGTTATAAGCTTTTCTATATAGCTTCTAAGCTCTTTTGCTTTTGGCAGAGTAGTCTCAATTTTTTCGCTTTTTATAATCGCGATTGCTAAATTTTTAAGCAATGCCGAGCGATGAGATGATGTTCTGCCTAATTTTCTATAACCATGTCTATGTCTCATTTATTTTCCTTTACTCGTTTGCACTCATTTGTGATTTCAGCTCAGCAATCTTCTTTTTGAGCTGGTCTTTGCCATCTTTTAGAACGTCGCTACCTACAGGATAACCGATCTCTTGCATGACGGCTTTTATCTCTTCAAGAGATTTTTTACCTAAATTTTTAAGCTCTTTTAACTCATTCTCATCCATTAAAGCAAGCTCACCGATAAATCTAACTTCAGCTCTATCAAGACAATTAAAGCTTCTAGCGCTTAAATTTAGTTCTTCAACGCTTTGAAGTAGTTTTGCATGGTCACTTCCTAAGGATGAATTGCTACCTACTTGAGAAGTTATATCAATCTCTAAAATACTTTTAAATACAGACATCTGCTGATACATGGCATCAACAGCATTCTTAAATGCCTCAATCGCACCCACTTGACCGTCAGTTGTGACAGTAAAGACTATCTTTTCATAGTCAGGATTATCTTCAACCAAAACATTTTCAATATCATATACTGCTTTTTTCACAGGAGTAAAGAAAGCATCAAGAGCTATATAATCCTCTTCCATTGCATCACGAATTTCTTCGCTTGGCACATATCCTATGCCTTTTTGGATAATAACAGAAAACTTTAAGTCGGCATCTTCATTAATAGTAGAAAGATAATCTTCAGGATTTACTATCTCAACCATATCATTGGCTAAATCTTTTCCCCTTATCTCTCTTGGTCCTTTAAAGGAATACTCTATAACTTCGCGCTCAGAATCGGTTTTAAGCTTAAATCTTAAATTTTTCAAATTTATAATAAACTGCGCGACATCTTCAAGCATGCCTCTCATAGAGTCAAACTCATGAGAAACACCTTCGATCTTAACGCCCGTAGGAGCAAATCCAACGGTGCTGCTATAAAGCAGACGGCGCAACGGATGAGCTAATGTTACGGCATATCCTGCTTCAAAAGGATAGGTCGTTATTTTAGCAACATTCTCGCTTATACTTTGAACCTCAATCTCTGTAGGCATATAAGCTGATGTAGTAATCTTTCTCATTATTACACCTCTTATTATTTAGAATAAAGCTCTACTATAAATCTTTCCTCTACAGGAATGACAACCTCTTCTCTTTCCGGTGTTCTTGTAAAAATTCCAAATTTTTTATCTTTTTCAACATCAACCCAAGAAACAATTCCAGTTTGAGCAGTAAGATCAATCGCTCGAACGATTTGAGGATTGTTTTTTGACTTCTCTACTATTTCTATCTTGGATCCAGCATCAACTCTATATGACGGAATATCTACTTTTTTACCATTTACCAATATATGTCCGTGAGTAACAAGTTGGCGAGCAAATCTTCTAGTTGTCGCAAAGCCCATTCTATAAACTACGTTATCAAGTCTTTGCTCTAAAAGTTGAACCAAAAGTGCACCCGTATTGCCCTCTCTTCTAGCCGCTTCTTGAAACAATCTTCTAAACTGCTTTTCAGAAATTCCATACATAAATTTAGCTTTTTGTTTTTCGCGAAGCTGTAATCCGTATTCGCTGATCTTAGCTCTTCTTTGTCCGTGCTGTCCCGGTGCATAAGGGCGTTTATCAAGCGCTGATTTACCCGCCAATCTTCTCTCGCCCTTAAGAGCCAAACTTACACCCAAACGTCTTTCTAATTTTTCAACAGGTCCTCTATATCTTGCCATAATAATTCTCCTAAATTTCTAATTACACGCGGCGGCGTTTTGGTGGTCTGCAACCATTGTGAGCAAGCGGAGTTATATCTTTAAGGAATACAACTTTAATACCTTCAATTGTACCTACGCTTTTCACGGCTGTTTCTCTACCGCTTCCGGGACCTTGAACTTTTATGCCCACCTCTTTAATTCCATGCTCTTTAGCTTTACTCATAGCATCTTCTACCGCTTGCTGAGCTGCATATGGAGTTGATTTTTTACTACCTTTAAAGCCAAGTGCGCCTGCACTGCTCCAGGCTATGGCATTGCCCATCTCATCGGTAACCGTAACCATAGTGTTGTTAAAAGTCGCACTTATATAAACAACACCTTTGGCAATACTTTTTCTTACTACTTTCTTTTTAGTTATCTTTCTTTTTGCCATCATCTATCCTTATTTTGTTGCAGAGCCAACAGTTTTTCGCTTACCTTTTCTGGTTCTAGCGTTTGTTTTAGTCTTTTGACCGCGCACCGGAAGACCCTTTCTATGGCGAAGACCTCTATAGCTTCCAAGATCCATAAGCGCTTTTATATCCATAGCAACGCTCTTTCTAAGATCACCTTCAACCACATGTTTCTCTTGGATCTCTTTACGAATAGCAGCAGCCTCATCTTCAGTTAGCTCATGAACTCTCTTATCATAAGAAATTCCGGTAGCCGTAAGAATCTCTCTTGATTTATGAAGGCCGATACCATAAATGTAAGTTAGACCATACTCAATTCTCTTTTTTTTCGGTAAATCTACACCTGCAATACGAGCCATTCTTTTATCCTTGTCTTTGTTTATGTTTTGGATTTTCACAAATTACGTGAACTATGCCTTTACGTTTGACAACTTTACATTTGTCACACATCTTCTTTACAGAAGGACGAACTTTCATCTTAGTCTCCTAAAAATTTATTCCACTTTTTTAGGGCTGCATCAGGTTTAAAGAAATTGTTAAACCAACTATTTTCAAAACAAGTGGTAGGCTTTGAAAACAATTCTTCATACAGCATTTGTTGCAAAGGGCTGATTTTAGCCAAATTTAGCTTTTATTTTACTTATGACGATAAATTATCCTGCCCTTGTCAAGACTATACGGCGTGAGTTCTACCTTTACCCTGTCTCCTGGCATTATCTTGATATAATGCATTCTCATCTTGCCTGCGATATGGCACAAAATGACATGCTTATTATCAAGTTCAACTTTAAAAGTTGCATTAGGTAGAGCCTCTATAACGTTACCGTCAATCTCTATGACGTCGTCTTTTGCCACTATTTTCCCCCTTTCATAAATTTAATTTTAAATTTTAACTCACCACAAATTAAAATTTTACAATTCACAAATCAAATTTGTAAACTGCAAAAACTTAGGCGATAAATTTGATATAAATTTTACACTTTGCTTAAAATTTCAGCTCTTCCGTTTATAATGGCAACACAGTGTTCATAATGGCTAGTTCTTAAACCGTCCTTGCTGGTTACTTTCCACTTATCATCGCCGACTATAGGAATGCCTTCTTTTTGACAAATCATTGGCTCTATGCAAAAAACCATTCCGTTTTTGATCTTTGGACCGGCTTTTGGGTTGTTTCCCTCTAAGTAGTTTGGCACTTCAGGCTCTTCGTGTGGGCGCTTGCCTATGCCGTGTCCGCAAAATCCTCTTAGCGGTACAAACCCTCTTGCAAGGATAAATTTCTCAAGCTCATAACTAAGCTCTTTAAAATGCATTCCCTCTCTTATGATATCAATGGCAAAATAAAGCGCATCTTTAGAGCAAGCTATTAAAGCTTCATCCTCTTTTGAAATTTGACCCACTCCGAATGTACGAGCAGAATCACCGAAAAAACCGTTTAAATTCGTGCCTATATCAACCCCGACTATATCGCCCTCTTGCAGGATTGTTTTATCAGGAATTCCGTGGATTACAACTTCATTTAGACTTATACAAGCTGCATTAGGAAAGCCGTAAAGTCCTTTGAAAGCAGGCTTTGCACCGGCTTTTATTATCATATCCTCACAAATCTTATCAATCTCAAGAAGTGAAATTCCAGGCTTTATAATACTTTCAACATAATCAAGAGTGCGAGCGACAATTTGATTTGCCGCTCTAAGTTTTTCAATTTCAGCCGGTTTTTTAAGCGAAATCGCCATTTTATAAACCTACCGCACTTAAAGTTTGGTATTTGTTCATATAAATTTGAGCCTCGATCCTTCTCATAGTATCAAGAGCAACCGAAACAACGATCAAAACAGATGTTCCGCCAAAATAAAACGGCACGCCCATAAATTTAACCAAAACCCAAGGCAGGGTTGAGATAAGACCAAGATATATAGAACCGCTAAAAGTTAGTCTTGAAGCGATCTCGTTTAGATATCCCGCAGTGCCTTCGCCCGGTCTAATTCCAGGTATAAATCCGCCTTGTCTTTTTAAATTCTCGCTAATATCTTTTGCGTTAAATACGATTGACGCGTAAAAATATGCAAAAAACACGACAAGCAAGAAAGTTAAGAAGTTAAACATATAGCTGTTCGGGTTTAAAAAGTCGTTAATCGCTTGGATATATTTATTTGTACTTGCTTGAAAGATGGTGCTTGGAAACATCAATATAGCGCTAGCAAAGATAGGCGGGATAACACCGCTTAAATTTACTTTAATAGGTATATAGTTCATTATGCGCTTATTTTGATTTTCCATAACTACTTTTCTTGAGTAAGAGACAGGGATTCTTCTCTCGCCCATTTCGACAAATATAACAACGCCTACGGTTATGAGTATAACAAGCAAAATTCCGATAACTACCAAGAAATTCATTTCGCCAGTATTTACTAAATTTATAGTTCCACCGATCGCTGCAGGGATTCCGCTAACGATACCCGCAAAGATAATAAGACTGATTCCGTTACCTATACCTCTTTGAGTTATTTGCTCGCCTATCCACATAAGAAGCATCGTTCCAGCCAGCATTGAAGCTGCCGAAATAGCTATAAACAGACTCATATCTATCATGATAGCTTGCTCACCGCCTCTTCCGCTCAGACCTTGCAAGCCTATACTAACACCGATTGCCTGAACGATAGTAATGACGATAGTTGCATAACGGATAATCTGCATATATTTTTGCATACCGTCGCGATCTTTTTTCATTTTTCCAAGTGTCGGGAATGTGGCTGCGAGTAGCTCCATAATAATAGAAGATGTAATGTAAGGCATAATTCCAAGCGAGATGATACTTAATCTTTCTGCGGCATTACCGCTGAACATATTAAATAATCCTAGTGCATTAGAACTGTTTGAATCAAAAAATTCTTTAATGACGTCGACATTAACACCAGGAACCGGCACGTATGCCAGTATCCTGTAAGCAAATAAAAATGCCAACGTGATGAGTATCTTGTTGGTCAATGTCTTATTCATTATGCACGTCCGCTAACGGTTACGTTCTCGTCTTTGATTTTTGCAACAAGCCCTTTAGCTCCTGTTCCGATCAATTTAATTTTCAAAACGCTGCTTGAAATTTTATGAACGGTTGCTATGCTAGCGACAGTGATCTCGCTTAGCTCTTTTACGGCTGTTATCTTATCTACGTTGATTACATAAGGCTTTACTACTCTAGATGTAAATCCAACTTTTGGAAGACGTCTTTGAAGCGGTTGTTGTCCACCCTCAAAACCTCTTTTTTCGTTATAGCCTTTTCTAGCTCTTTGACCTTTATGTCCTTTGCCTGCGGTTTTACCTTGACCGCTACCTTGACCGCGTCCCAATCTCTTAGTTTCGCGAGTTGAACCGGCAGCCGGAGTTAATTTTTCAAGTCCCATATTCCCTCTCCTTAGCTTTTAAGCATACTTAATGCTTTGATTGTAGCGCGAACAACGTTTGCAGAGTTGTTTGAGCCAAGTGATTTTGTCAAGATATCCTTGATACCTGCAAGCTCTAGAATAGGGCGAGTTGAACCGCCTGCGATAACACCCGTACCTTCGCTTGCCGGACGAAGTAAAATTCTACTTGCGTTATATTTTACCTCTATATCGTGAGGAATTGTCGAGCCTTTAAGCTTAACATTGATAATGTTTTTGAAAGCATCATCAACGGCTTTTCTGATCGCATCAGGAACCTCTTTAGCTTTACCGAAGCCAAAACCGACTAGTCCGTTTCTATTTCCGACTACTATAAGAGCCGTAAATCTAAATCTACGACCGCCTTTAACAACCTTTGTAACCCGACCGATATCGACGATTACTTCTTCAAATTCTTCTCTATTATATTTTTCCATCGATTTTCCTTTGGGTTATAGCTTAATGCCATTTTCTCTTAAAGCGTCCGCAAAAGCCGCTACAACGCCGTGATACAAATAGCCGTTTCTATCAAATAAAGCCTCTTCTACGCCTTTTGCTTTAAGAGCTTTTGCAAATTCTTTTGCCAAAACTACAGCACCATCTTTGTTAGCTTTAATGCCTAGCTTTCTTCCGTCAGCCGCTGCAATAGTAGTTGCCGTAACATCTTCGATAGCCTGAACATAAAGCGTTCTATTTGATTTAAAAATAGAAACTCTAGGTTTTGATGCAGTGCCGGAAATTTTAGCTCTGATTCTTCTCTTTCTCTTTATTCTAAGAGCGAGTTTTCTTTTTAATACATTTGCTGTCATTACCTATCCCTTACTTCTTAGATGTTTTACCGGCTTTGCGGATAATGCGCTCTTCAGCATATTTTATACCCTTGCCTTTGTATGGCTCAGGCGGGCGATATCCTCTAACTTGAGCTGCTATTTGTCCTACAACTTGCTTATCATCGCCTTTTATAGTGATGACGTTTTTCTCTACGCTTATCTCGACACCTTTTGGTACTTCATGATTTATCGGGTGAGAAAATCCTAAACTTAGCTCAAGCACGTTGCCTTTTGCCGCTGCCTTATATCCAACACCGTTTATCTCAAGCTTACGAATAAATCCGTCCGTAAGACCTGTAACGATATTGTTAGCTAGCGCCCTGTATGTGCCCCAGTATGCTCTACTTTGTCTATCTTCGCCTTTAGGAGAAAATACGATTGAGCCGTTTTCTACCTTAACATCAACATGACCTTTTGTGTCAAGTTCTTTTGTATTATTGCCTTTTTTAAATTTAAGCAAATTTCCTTCTATGCTGACATCTAATCCGCTTGGAATAGCTATCGGCTGCTTACCTATACGTGACATTTTTTTCCTTTTTACTTGTCTAGGGTATGTCTACTTTATACGAATGGATACCACAATACCATAAAAAGCAGAAACTAAATTCCACCTCGTCCAAATTTCAAATTTGGACTATTAAAAGAGTCGAAACTCTTTTAAACCTTTTTAAATTCTTTGCCATCTCAAATTTGAGATTTGTATTGTAAATTTAGCAAATTTAAAGCTAAATTTTGGAGTTTTTCAAAGCAGGCAATAAACTTAGCCTATTATATAAACTCCATTACAAAGTGTTATAAACGATGTTTTAACATCGTTTATATTCATTACCACACGGTACAAAGAATTTCGCCGCCAACACCCGCTTTATGAGCGTCTTCGTTGCTTAAAACGCCTTTGCTGGTGCTAACGATAATTGTTCCGTAACCGTTTTTAAATCTTTTGATCTCGTCTTTGCCTTTATAGACACGGCGACCAGGCTTTGAAACTCTTTTAAGTTCGTTTATAACGCTATTTCCACGCTCATTATACTTTAAAACAACGTTTATAAATTTCTTCTTATCCTCTTCAACTACATTGTAGCTTTCTATGTAGCCTTTTGCGGCCAAGATCGCCAAAGTAGCTTCAACAACGTTTGAGTGAAGTAGCTTTGTAGTCTCAAGCTTTCTCATAGAGGCGTTTCTGATGCGTGTTAGTCCATCCGATATTAAATCATTCAACATTTTTCTTCCTTACCAGCTTGCTTTTTTAAGACCAGGGATTAGTCCTTCGTTAGCCATTTTTCTTAGGCATACTCGGCAAATTCCAAAATCTTTATAAACAGAGTGCGGGCGTCCGCAAATTTGGCATCTTGTATAGCCGCGAACCTTAAATTTAGGAGTGCGAGCTGCCTTTGCTATCATTGATTTTTTTGCCATATTACTTTCCTTTTGCAAACGGCAAACCAAAAAGCTCAAGCAATTTGAATGCCTCTTTGTCGCTATCTGTTGTCGTAACAATTACGATATTCATACCGTGAGTGCGCATAATCTTATCATACTCAACCTCAGGAAACATTAGCTGCTCATCAAGACCAAAGTTAAAATTTCCTCTTCCGTCAAAACCATCTCTCGGTAAGCCTCTGAAGTCTTTAACTCTCGGAAGAGCAACGCTTATTAATTTGTCTAAAAACGCATACATCTGCTCTTTTCTAAGAGTTACTTTGATGCCCACAGGAAAGCCTTCGCGAACCTTAAAGCCCGCAACTGATTTTTTAGCATCGGTTACAACAGCTTTTTGTCCTGCTATAAGCGAGATAGTATCTGCCATATTTTGAAGAAGCTTTTGATCTTTTGCACCTTCGCCGGCACCTACGCTAATTACAATTTTTTCAATTGTAGGTATAAGCATAGGGTTTTTGATGTCAAATTCTTTTGCTAAAGCCGGTTTAACAACTTCATTATATTTAACTTTCAATCTACTCATAATTAAGCCTCAACCTTCGCCACATTTGAAATATCAATTGGCATCTCTTTATTTATAAAGCCACCGTTTGGAGT
This sequence comes from Campylobacter sp. CCUG 57310, assembly GCF_013201975.1. NCBI lineage: Bacteria > Pseudomonadati > Campylobacterota > Epsilonproteobacteria > Campylobacterales > Campylobacteraceae > Campylobacter > Campylobacter sp. CCUG 57310. Next base: position 25,753 of record NZ_CP053845.1, on the reverse strand, counting down.
CTTTTCACTTGGCTTGATAGCCTTTTTAGCTACTTTGCAACCCTCAACGATAACTTGTCCTTTTTTTGCTAATACAGATAAAACTTTTCCTGTTTTGCCTTTATCATCACCGGCAATAATCTTTACGGTATCGCCTTTTTTAATCTTAAATTTAATATTAGCCATTATAAAACCTCCGGAGCAAGCGAAACAATTTTCATGAAGTTTGCATATCTAACTTCACGACCGACCGGTCCGAAGATACGAGTTCCGATAGGCTCTCTTTTGTTATCAAGTATTACGGCTGCATTTTCGTCAAATCTAATAAGCGAGCCGTTTTCTCTTTGAACCTCTTTTTTAGTTCTTACGACTACTGCTTTTACGACTTGACCTTTTTTAATTTTGCCGTTTGGAAGCGCCTTTTTAACAGAGCACACGATAACATCGCCAAGCGTTGCATATCTTCTTTTGCTACCGCCTAATACTTTTATACACATTAACTCTTTTGCACCGCTATTATCAGCCACTGCAAGTCTTGTAAAAGATTGTATCATTACTCAACTCCCTTTGCCAATACAGCTTTTAAGCGAAAGCTTTTGCGTGCAGAAAGTGGTCTGCACTCAACTGCTATAACAGTATCTCCGGCTTTTGTCTCATTTTTTTCATCATGAATCATATATTTCTTAAAACGTTTTACAAATTTATGATATCTTGGGTGCATAACACGTCTTTCAACCAAGATTGTGGCTGTTTTATCTCCAGCTTTTTGCAAAACTACACCTTGAATTTCTCTTTTAAATGCCATTTCTCACCCCCTTACTTTGAAGCGCTAATTGCAGTATTGATTTGTGCAATCTCTTTTTTAACTGCACGAATCTCGTTAGGGTTGCTTAGCTGCATAATTTTTAGCTTTCGTCTTAATGTAAACAAAAGCACCTTTTTCTCTTTCAATAACGCGTTTAATTCTGCAACGCTTTTTTCTTTTAACTCAGTATATTTCATTTTCACTCTCTCGCGTTACAATTTTAGTTTTAAACGGCAACTTATGCATAGCAAGCGTAAGTGCCTCACGTGCTAACTCTTCATTAACTCCAGCCATCTCATAAATGATTCTGCCAGGTTTAATGTTCATAACCCACTCTTCAACACCTGCTTTACCTTTACCCATACGAGTTTGTAGAGGCTTTTTAGTTAGTGGCTTATCAGGGAAAACCCTAATCCAAGTTTTCGCTTGTCTTTTAACATGACGAGTCAAAGCAACACGAGCCGCTTCGATTTGGCGAGAATTTATTCTTCCGGCCTCAATAGCCTTTATGCCGAATTCTCCCATTGCAAGATCTGTTCCACGAGTAGCTTTACCGCGGTTACGACCTTTCATCTGTTTACGAAATTTCGTTCTTTTTGGCATCAACATGATTATTTACCTCTTCTTGCTCTGCGTGGTTTTTTTGGAGCTTCGTTCTCTTCGGTTTTTTCAGCTTGAACACCTTTTTGAAGAACTTCGCCTTTAAATATCCACACTTTTATACCTATGTTTCCATAAGTTGTATGCGCCTCTGCAAAACCGTAATCAATCTTTGCTCTTAGCGTATGAAGCGGCACGCGACCCTCTAGATACCATTCGGTTCTTGCCATCTCGGCACCACCCAAACGACCTGCAACTGAAATTTTAATACCCTTAGCGCCTGATTTTTGAGCGCCTTGGATTACCTTTTTCATAGCGCGTCTAAATGCGACACGTTTTTCAAGCTGCATTGCAACGTTTTCGGCGGCAAGTTGAGCAGAAGCTTGAGCTTTTCTCTCTTCTTTAATATTTACGTTAACCTCTTTGTTGATTAGCTTTTGGATATCTTCTTTAAGCTTTTCTACATCAGAGCCTTTTTTGCCTATTATTATGCCCGGGCGAGCAGCTACAACGGTTACTCTGATCTTCTTAGCCGTTCTTTCGATAAGAATTTGAGAAACCCCAGCATAATATAGTTTTTTCTTTAAAAACGCACGAATTTTATAGTCTTCGCCGATATTTTCTACCAAATTTCCTTTAGCAGGAAACCATCTTGACTCCCAGTTACGGTTAATTCCTAGTCTTAAACCGATCGGATTTACTTTTTGTCCCATATTACGCTTCCTTCTTTTCAGGTTTAGATACTTCTACCAAAATGTGGGCAGTTGGCTTGCGAATTCTGCTTGCACTTCCTCTTGCTCTTGGTCTAAATCTCTTAAGTACGGGACCTGCGTCAACTCTACAAGAGCTAACGATAACTTCCTCAGGTTCAAAACCACCGTTTGCAACGGCAGAACTGATCGCGTTTGCTATAAATTTAGCTCCCTTGTTTGGCATAAAGCTTAGGCTTGCAAGCGCTAGTTCGGCATTCATGCCTTGAACTTCTCTTGCTATAAGTCTTGCTTTAGTAGGAGATAGTCTAATAAATTTAATAATAGCTTTACTCATTTATCTCCCCTTATTTGCCGATTTTTTTCTGAACAGAGCCTTTATGACCCTTAAACGTTCTAGTTGGAGCAAATTCGCCAAGTTTATATCCGATGTGGTTTTCAGTTACATACACAGGGATAAAGCTTTTACCGTTATGGACATTAAATGTAAGTCCAATCATTTCAGGTACAATCGTACTGCGTCTTGACCATGTTTTGATCGGCTTGTTGTCGTTTGCTTTTTTAGCAGCAACAACTTTTTTCATTACATGTCCGTCTACGAAAGGACCTTTTTTGAGTGATCTAGCCATCTCTATTTTCCTTTCCTTCTTGAGATAATTAGCTTGTCGCTAGCTTTTTTGCGGCGAGTCTTAGCACCTTTTGTCGGTTTACCCCATGGAGTTACCGGATGACGGCCTGAATTTTTCTTGCCTTCACCACCACCGTGCGGGTGATCAACAGGGTTCATCGCAGAACCACGAGTTTGAGGGCGAATTCCTCTATGGCGATTTCTACCTGCTTTACCGATAGTTACGTTAGCCCAGTCCTCATTACCGATAACGCCAACGCTTGCCATACACTCTGCTAAAATTTGTCTCATCTCACCACTTGGAAGTCTTAAGATGACATATTTTTCCTCTTTACCCATTAGCTGAGCATATCCGCCGGCAGATCTTGCTATCTGTCCGCCTTTACCAGGCTTAAGCTCGATATTATGAACGATCGTTCCCACAGGGATATTTCTTAGTTTCATAGCGTTGCCAGGTTTTATATCAAGACCGCTCTCGGCAGCTGCAACTACGTCACCCACATTTAGACCGTTTGGTCTGATGATATAGCGTTTCTCACCGTCTTTATAAGCGATAAGCGCTATGCGGCAGTTTCTGTTTGGATCGTATTCGATCGCTTCAACTTTGCCTTCGATGCCAAATTTGCGTCTTTTAAAGTCTATGATTCTATATAGTTTTTTAGCGCCGGCTTGTTTATGTCTTGATGTGATACGACCATTATTGTTTCTACCGCCTGTTGCAGGTAGTTTTACAAGTAGGCTTCTAACGCTTGGTTTAGCTGTGATATCTTCACTGCTAAGACCTGTCATAAATCTACGGCTCGGTGTATATGGTTTATATGTTTTAATCGCCATCTTACGCCTCCATGCTTTCTAGAGTTGAACCTTCAGGCAACTTAACGTAGAATTTTTTAACTTCACTGCGTTGTCCTGCTTGTCCTTTAAAACGCTTAACTTTGCCTTCCATTCTAAGTGAATTTACGCGAAGCGGCATCACTCCGAAATACTCTTTTAAAATTTCTTTTAGCCTATTTTTAGTCATTTTTGGTGAAGTTTGGATAACTACTACACCATCTTCTTGAAGGCCAAGAGTTTTTTCTGTATATAAAATTGTTTTGATATCAGTTATATCTGCCATTTTAGCCCTCTTTTGTTATAGATTCAAGTGCCGCTTTTTCAATGATAACCGCACTAAATACCGATACTAGATACGCATTTATCTCGCTTGCATCTACCAGATAGCAGTTTGATAAATTTCTAAATGCCAAAAGCGTGTTATCATCAAGCAAATCTTTAACTATCAACGCATCTCTTAAATTTAGGCTATTGATAATTTTTGCCGCATCTTTTGTCTTTCCGCTGTCAATGCTGATGCTATCAACTGCGAAAATTTTGCCCTCGTTAGCCTTTTGTGCCAATGCGCACTCAAGAGCTAATCTCTTTTGTTTTTTATTAACTTTTTGGAAATAATTTCTATTGTTTAATGGACCAAAAGATACTGCACCGCCAACCCATACGTTAGTTCTGGTTGAACCTGCACGAGCGCCGCCACGACCTTTTTGTCTCCAAGGCTTCTTACCTCCACCGCTTACAAAAGCACGAGTCTTAGTGTGAGCCGTATTTGCGCGGATACCTGCAAGGTAAGATTTAACATATAGATAAAGGTTGTGTGGATTTACCTCTGCATAGTTTGCAGGAAGATCCAAATCTCCAGCCTTTTCAAATTTCTCGTTTAATACGCAAACTTTACTCATTTTACTATCCTTACTCTACCCATTGCACCGTTGTGTCCAGGAACTGAGCCTTTTAAAACTAAAATTCCGTTTTCGCTGTCAAAACTTACAACTTCGTTTTTAACAGTTACTTTCACATCGCCCATATGTCCTGCCATTTTCATACCAGGCTGAACACGTCCCGGCCATTCGCAGTTACCGATTGATCCGTGGCGTCTGTGGAAACGTGAACCGTGACTTTTAGGTCCGCCACCAAATCCGTGTCTTTTAACAACGCCTTGATAACCTCTACCCTTTGAATCAAAGCTAACTTTTATGATTGCCGCTGAACTTAACGGACTTACGTCAAGATCGCCTGCTTCGCTATTTGCAACTGTTAAAGTAGCAAATTTATTATATTCAGCCGAAAGATTATATTTCTTTTGTTGGCCTGCTATAGCTTTATTCTTCGCTTTGCCTTTTGCATAAGCAACGATTGCGCGGTTATTTTCACCCACTTCGCAAACTTTAGTTTCTACAAGTTTTAGAAGTGTAACCGGCGTACTAGGAACCGAAATCGTCCTACTCATGCCTATTTTTTCTACGATATATTCCATTATCTAACCTTTCGCCTGATTACTTGCCCATCGCACGAACTTCGACATTAACTTCAGGAGCCAAGTCAAGTTTTGTAAGCGAATCGACTGTGTCAGGTGTAGCTGCTACGATGTCAAGCATACGTGCATGAATTCTCATCTCAAACTGCTCGCGTGAGTCTTTGTTGACGTGTGGTGATTTTAAGACCGTGTAGCGTTTGATTTTAGTAGGCATTGGCACTGGACCTCTTACGTCAGCACCAGTTCTTTTGACAGCTTCTACGATTGCTGCAACTGTGCGGTCTAGAACTCTATGGTCATAAGCTTTGAGCTTAAGCCTGATTCTTTCCATTTGATTTCCTTTAAAATAGAACTTGTCGCAAACATACGACCTTTTATGACTTACATAAAAGATTGAGATTGTATAAAAATAGCCTTCCAAAGTCAATATTTTTAGCTAAATTCAGTAAAATTTAATGAATTTATTTCCTTTTAAAAAGGAAATATTAAATAATAAGGAAATTAGAAATTTCACTTTCTTTACAATTTTTTATCTCTTCCATTCTAGAATTAAAGACAACCTTAACAACATCGCCATCTCGCTTCAACTCTATAATATCATTACAATGGCTTAAAAACAAAGGATTATGCTCAGCCACTATAAATGTTTTATCTTTGTCTTGTATGTACTTATAAAGCAACGAGATGATTTTTGAAGTATCCTTGCCGCTCAAACCTTTTGTAGGCTCGTCTAACCCAAAAATTTTGTTCTTTTTATCAAAGAATGCTTTAAATAGTTTTAGTCTTTGTTGTTCTCCGCCAGACATATTTAAAGTCAATCTGTTTAAAGACAGATGAGATAGTCCTAGCTCATCTAATAATTGCAATTTTTCTCTAGTTTTTTTGGGAAATTCTATCTTGCACAAATCATCAATGTTGCAACTTAAAATCTCCCATATATTCATATCGAAAACCTTAAATTTTAATGCGTTTTTGTTATAGCCACTACCATTACAATTACAACACTCATTATAAAATTTGCTCTTATATTTTTCTAAAACTAAAATTCTACCGCTACCACCACATTTTTTACACATTGTGTTTGAATTTTTAGAAAAATAACTATTGTCATTTAAAAAATTAGCAGAAAACAGCTGTTTTATGTCATCAAAAATGCCAGTGTAAGTGGCGATATTTGAATTTATATTAGCCTTGATAGGTTTTTGAGATATATACTGATACAAATCTATGTATTGTGGCAGTATGTGTTTAAGCAAAGATGTTTTTCCAACGCCAGATTTAGAACTAATGCCTATTAACCTGTTGTAGTCAATAGTAATTTCTCCTTGAAATTTTAGAAAATCTAAATTTTGTAGTTTTATTTTTTGACAGACACTACTTTTAAAATCAATCTTTTTAAGTTTAAACTTTTGACTCTCATCATACTCTTGCTTAGTTATAAACTCTCCACCTTGTTTTCCACTTTTTGGTCCAATATAAAAAACATTATCGGCTCTATTTATTAGCTCTTTGTTATGCTCTATTACGATAACAGTATTATTACGTTTTAATTTTTCTATCTCATTTACTAGGCCTGTCACTTCACTGGGATGCAATGAGCTAGTCGGCTCATCCAAGACAATCATTATATTATTTATCTTTCCAAGCAAAATTTTGGCTATTCTAAGTCTTTGAAGCTCACCGCCAGATAATGACGGTATTGACCTGCTGAAATTTAAATGCCCTAGTCCCAAGTTTATACATTTTTGCACAAAGTTATCCAACTTCTCAAATGCTAAATCAATACCGATGTCTTTGGATTTAAAAATTTTAAAAATATCTGGCAAATCACAAAATTTACACAGCAAAATATCTTGCAATGAATAGCCTAAAATTTCAATACTATTAATCTCACTATTTAGCCTTGCTCCACCGCATTTTTGGCACAAAGCATTTTTTGTATATTGTTCTGATATATCTACTGGATCATCTAGCATTATACCTCTATAAGAAGCTGTTTTTACTCTTGTTTTTCCACTTATTTTATAGTTTATTTTGTATTTTTTAGAAGATGTTTTATATAAAAGCTCATGTTGTGACTCCTTGCTTAGCTCATAAAATTTTAAACTCCAATCTAAACCTATATCTTGAATATACAAATTCAGAATTTGTGTATAAAAATCCTTGTATGAATTTAACCAAGGCAAAAACGGATTATCTTTAAGATTACTATTTCTATCAATCACTTTATCTAAATCGATCTCTTTTTTGAAACCAAGTCCATAGCACTCAGAACATACATTTTTAGGACTTAATAACGTTGCATTTTTTATATATTTTGTTGATAATTTAGACAAAATTAAATTTAATTCATTTGACAAATGAAAATAACTTAATATGCTTGATCTTGGATTGATATTAAAATTTAGTTGCTTTAAGGCAACGGAAAACAGGATGTTGTCGTAAAAATCAATAATACAATCGCCAGCCTCATAATCATCATTCATTAAGGAATTTATCTCATTTTTGCTCACGGCATACATAGTGTCAAATGCTAGGCTTGATTTCCCTGAACCGCTACATCCACAAATACAAACCAAAGAATTTGGAGTAATACTAATATCTAAATTCTTTAAATTATTAGTCCTGATACCCTTGTATATTATCTTTTTCATAATTCCCACTCATCCATTAATCTTTGTAGCAAGTTTTCTTTGTATTCTTTATCGCAAATTACACTTAACATACTATTTTTTAAATTTAAATTATCAATCCTACAGCCGCCAGAACAGATGTATTTTAAATCGCACTCTTTACATTTTTTGATAGCGTCTATCGAAGTTTCACGATTTATTTTATCAAACTCAACAAATATTTCACTAGCACTTTGAGATATATCTAAGCTATACGAACCAAATTTAGAGCAAGGATAAATTTTACCGCTAACATCAATAACAATACTTGTTCCTATGCCGCAATTTTTAAATTTTATATTTTGTTGTTTAGTTGTCTTGCTTGGAATTTCTAGTTCTTGAATTTTTTTAATTAGCTCAAAAACTATTTTGTTTGAAAATTTCATATCGTGATGTTTAAAATTTAGCTCTTTTGGTGCAGCACCCGCCATTTCTATCTCATTATTGATACGAATTTCCAAATTTTTATAATCCACTGCTTTTATAAACTCAACCAAATTACTCTTTATGTCCATTAAAGTATCTGGCAGTACCGTAATAGCAAGTATTAATCTAATATTTTTTGATTTTATTAAATTTAATGTATTTAGAAGTCTTTTGTAATTACCCCTGCCTCTATTTTTCTCGTAAGCTTCTTTTGAAATTCCTTCCATGCTTATTTGTATTTCATTAATTAAACTAGAAATTTCATCTATATTATTTTCATTTATCAATACCCCATTTGTAAAAAGTGTTATTTTGTGCCCTTTTAAAGCATTAAGTAGCACAAATATATCTTTGTGCAAAAGTGGCTCACCACCTGAAATCACAACAGATGTATAACCATTTATCTTTGTTATTTCATCGATTTTTTGGATGATTTTATCTATGTCTATATATTTTTTATCCACTCTACCGGCATTGACAAAACAGTGCCTACACCGCATATTGCAATCATTTGTTAAATTGATATGTATATTTTTCTGTATAGTCTCTATCGCCTCTTCATTTTCACTATTTTCATACCCATCTTTGTAAAAATTATGATTAAAAATTTTTTCAAGTAACCTTTCTCTTATAAAAGCACCATCCTTATCAAAGCGCTCATTGTATATAGTTAAGGCATCGCCCAGGCCTACTTTTTCTAAGCACAAAAACATATTGTATTCATCATCATCTAGTACTATCCAAGTTGGATATTCAGGAGCTATTAGTAGGTGTTTTGATGAGATTTTATAAGTAGTATATTTACTAGGAAATTCTATTTTTTCACTCTCCAAAAGAGAGACATTATCATCTGTAAAAACCATAAAAAGCCTTGAATTTTATTAAACCCTCCAAGAAGGAGGGCTGTATATTAGCAGTCTTGTCTCTTATGTGTTGTTCTACATTGTGATCTTTGCTTGATAGTTTCTGTTGGTTTTGTATCAGCTTTTGCATGCAGTTTTACAACTATTTTTTTCTCTTTCATACCATATCCTCCTTTCATAAAGTAGATTTTATTCTACCCCCCTCACACTTAATTTTCAATAAATTATTAACCAAGTATTAAAAGATCAAAAATTTATTATTGAACACAATACCAAATATCATAAATTTTTTACCACCCAAAGCAATATAGATAAACTTTACGGACTTGATAGCAGTGAGATAAAGATAGTAAAAGGAGCTTAAATTTTGCTATAATTTCCTTTTCAAAAGGAATAAAATGCTAGAAAACATCTATCAAGCGCCTATAAAGTCCGTTAAGTTTATAGATAGAAAATTTAGCATCTCTTCGCCTAAAACTCTAATCATCGGCGCTAGCGGAAGCGGTAAAACCTCGCTTTTGATCGACTACTTAAAAAGCTTTAAAAACGAAGAGAGGCTGTATATAAATTTATACGACATTAGAGTAAATTCGTCGGAAATTTTAGAGAATTTACCGAATTTTTTGACGGCGAACAAGCAGATAAAAGCTTTAGCGATAGACAATATAAGCTCAGACGAACAAGCTCGAAAATTGGCAGAAATTTTAAGAGAAAATTTAGAAAATATAACTCTCGCTACGCAAAAAAGAGATATAAATTTGCCGAATTTCACGACGCTAAATTTGAATCTTTTGGATTATGAAGAATTTATCGCATTTTTTCCTAAAAATTTAGATCAAGATCAGCTGTTTAGTCATTTCGTAACCCATGGCAATAACCTAAATTCAGTCTTTCTTGATCAAAGTGAAGTTGTAGAAAATCTCCAAAGTAGGCTTAAAAGCAAGCTGAGCGAAGTAGAGATAAATTTACTAAAAGAGTGCGCTGCTTTTCAAGGAGTGAATTTAAGCGCTTATGAGCTATATAAAAATCTAAAAACACGCTCTAAAATATCAAAAGATCGCGTTTATGCAGGACTTGTAGATCTGGAAAACAGGGGTTTTATAAACCTCATAGCCAAATTTGACCAACCGACTGCGGCAAAAAAACTTTACTTTAGTGATTTTGCAATGAGAAATGCGCTGAGTTTGAAAAAAGATTTTGCAAAACTTTTTTCAAATATGGTCTTTTGCGAACTTTTTAAATTTAAAGAGGAAATTTTTTATACTAAAGATTTTGATTTTTTCCTTTCTAAAAGGAAACTCGCCATACTTTGCATACCGTTTAGCGATAGTGACCTGATATTTCTGAAATTCAAAAAACTTCATGCAAGTTTGAAAGCTCTTGGAGTAAATAAACTTCAAGTTATCAGCGTGGCAAATCAAGCAGATCTTAGTATAGAAGGCATCAAATGTGAAATTTTGCCTTTTTCGCGTTGGGCGCTTAGTTTTTAACTAAAATTTAGGAGAGTATATGAGAGTAATTTTGACGTTTTTTGTTGCCGGTTTGCTTAGCTTTGGATATGAGATAAATCATGAAAATTGGGGTAAATTTTATAAATTTACAGGGATGGCGGATGAGGAAAAATTTGAGCTTTATCTAAACTCGTTTGATAGCGAATTTGAAAATTTTAAAGGCGAAAAAGGCTTTGAACTCCCTACTAAAATTTACGGACATCTCTTTTTTAAAGGAGAAAAATTTGAGTTTTCAAAAGGCAAGATAGAAAAAACGGATGATAATATAACCGCTTTAAACGCGCTCTCCGACTGGCTAAATTTAGATGTAAAACTTGATGAAGATGGTAAATTAAGCGGCAAGTTAGCCATAAAAGGCAAAGCTCACAAAGCCAATATAACTAAGGAGTTAAGCTATGAAATTTTAACTCTCGGCTTACAGATAACAAATAACCAAAACACAAGGCTTGAAGGGATAGTTAGTGATTTTTTTTCAGCCGATTTTGTTACAAAAAACAAAAACAATCTAAAAGAAAAACTGGAAAATTTTAAACAGGAATTTAAAGACAGCGAGCAAAATTTATTTAAAAACGACATTTTAACGCTCGAGTTTATCAACGAAATTTTTAAAACCACTTGCAGAAATCTTGGTAAAGAAGGCAAAATTTGCAACTCAAAATTTTTAAAAACAGGCAAAAATATCTCAGCTCAAGATGTTTTTATAAATTTAAATGATGAAAATTTAAAAGCTATTTTTGAAAGTAAAGAGATAAAAATGGATGAAAATTTTATGCTTTCTCCTGTCGGAATTACTTTTGAAAGCTCAAATAAAATCATCTCAATTGAGGAGATAAAGCCTTTTATGAAGGATAGTTTCGGGCTTTTTAATCAGTAAGATGAATAAAATTTGCGGTATTGATGAAGCCGGCAGAGGAGCGCTTGCGGGTCCTTTAGTCGTAGCTGCTTGCGTGCTAAATAGCGAAATTTCAGGGCTTAACGACTCTAAAAAACTAAGCGCAAAAAGACGCAAAGAGCTTTTTCATGAGATAGCCTTAAATTCGCAATTTTTAATCGCATATTTTTCAAATCGCCAAATAGATGAATTTGGGCTTAGCGAGTGCTTAAGGCGGGCTTTAAATCTTTTTAAAAGTCATTTTGCAAACTACGAGCTACTTTACGACGGCAACGCAAACTACGGCACCGGCATTAAAACTATGATAAAGGCTGATGGCAAAATCGCCGAAGTAAGCGCGGCAAGTATCTTAGCCAAAGTAAGCAGAGATGAGCTAATGGGCGCATGGAGCAAAATTTATCCTGATTACGGATATGCCTCTCACAAGGGTTACGGCACAAAGGCGCACCTTGAGGCGATTAAAAATTTGGGCGAATGTGAGCTAACTCGAAAAAGCTTTATAATTAAGGCGTTTCAGCCCACACTTTTTTAAGACCAAACTTTGAAAAATACTATAAATTTTCAGCATTTTAATAATAACCTTGTAGAAATTTAACAGTTTTCATAAAATTTTGTTCAAAGATACTTGATTTTGATAAAAAACCATAATTTTTAGATACAATCAACTCATGAAAGCACTACTTTTTCCTATAGCCGCGATAGTTTTATCATTTATCGCTTATACTTTTCCGGCCGGTTTTGTAGCTATCAAAGGCTACATCGTTCCGCTTCTTGTTGTTATCATGCTTGGCATGGGCATCACGCTTAGCATTGATGATTTTAAACAAATTTTGCACAAGAAAAAAGCTCTGGGACTTGGAATTTTTATCCAATTTCTCATCATGCCGCTTGCTGCTTTTTTGATCTCAAAAGCGTTTGGATTTAGCAACGAAATCACTGCAGGAATGATGCTAGTAGGCACGAGTGCAGGAGGAACAGCGTCAAACGTCATGACCTACTTAGCCAAGGGCGATGTGGCACTAAGTGTGAGTATGACGCTATTTTCGACTCTGCTTTCAATAGTACTAATGCCGTTTTTAACGTGGCTTTACATCGGACAAGAAGTCCCGGTGCCTGCTATGAGCATGCTTTTAAATTTGGTTAAAATTATGCTTGTGCCGATAGTTGTAGGCGTGCTTTTAAATACGTTTTTCCATAAATTCGTTAAAAAGATCCTTCCTGCGCTTCCTATCATATCCATGGCGGCCATCATCACAATCATAGCAATCGTAGTGGCGCTAAACGTGAAAAATATCCAAACCGTAGGCGCACTAGTAGCGCTTGGCGTAGTCCTTCATAACGGCTCGGGGCTATTTTGCGGATACTTTTTATCGAAACTCTTTGGCTTTGATGAAAAGACGGCAAGAACCGTCGCTATCGAAGTCGGTATGCAAAATTCAGGCTTAAGCGTCGCGCTTGCAGTTAAGTATTTTGGCTCTCTTGCCGCACTTCCTGGCGCATTATTTAGCGTATGGCATAACTTATCGGGATCTATTTTGGCAGGAATTTGGAGCTCAAAGAGTAAAAACGAAGCTTAAATTTACTAGTTGACTATTGTCATTTTGGCTTGCAAGACTCTAAATTTAGCCTTTCCGTAAGAGTATGATAGCTGCAATTATCAACGCAAATCCGACTATATCAATAAATACAAACTCGCTTCCAAGCCAAAAAGCCGCAAACAAAGCTGCCGAAACCGGCTCGATAGCAGATATCACGCTAGCCTTGCCGCCGCCTAAAATTTTAACCCCTTGCATATAAAGACTAAAGGCAAAGATAGTGCCAAAAACCACGACACCGCAAAGAGCCAAAAATCCGCTAAAGTCGTTTATGCCCTTAAGCTGCCAAGGTTTAGCGTATAAGCTTAAAACAATGCCGCCTATAACCATCGCCCACGCGAGTATAAGCGTAACAGGATAGCTTCTCATCAGTCGCCGAGACGAGAGAGTGTAGATGACGATAGTGCAAGCTGATATTATCCCTATGATAAGTGTCTTTACCGGGATAACGAGGCTTGTAAAATTTCCATGAGTGGCAAGCAAAAACACTCCGAAAATCGCACACAATACGCTTATACTTTCCTTTTTATAAGGAAATCTCTTTTCTTCCATACAAAGTACAAATAACACCAAAACAGGCGCAAGATACTGCAAAATAGTAGCAATTGCAGCATTTGAAAGTTCGATAGTAACAAAATATGTGTATTGACACGCCATAATGCCAAATAGAGCGTAAAACAGCAGATCGGTTATATTTCGCCTTTGCTTAAAAATACTAAATACAAATTTACCGCTTTTTGCATATAAAATCACAAGCATTATCACGCCTGAAAGCAGCAAACGAAGTGATGTAAGATACTCTGCGCTTATGCCTTTTCGCTCGAAAAGATACTGTCCGCAAGCCCCTGAAAATCCCCAGAAAATCCCGCCAAGAAGAGTTAAAGCTATGCCGAAATTTTGACTATTTTTATCCATGGCGAGATTATAACCAAAAAGCTGATTTTAATGAATGATTATAAAACGGCTAAAGAGAATTTACCTGCGGCTTTTAAAATTTAATCAATGAAATTTTATTAAAAAACAGAATTTATCTTTTTAAAATCGCGTAGGCTCTAAGAGGAGCCGCATCGGCATTTGCTATCTTTAAAGGAGCGGCAGAGAAGAAGAAACTCTTGTTTTCTAAAATTTGTAAATTTATTAGGCATTCGATGATCTGAATTTCTCTTTCAAAAGCCTCTTTGTGCCTTAAATTTGCTCCATGAGCATCGATTGTGGATAAATTTGTAGCAACGGTTTTAAAGCCGTTTTGTTGAGCTAAATTTAAAAAATCATCGTCCAAAAACGGCGAATTTATGAAAAAATCTTGCTCATTTTTAAACTCACAATGCACGTTTAAAAGTAAAATTTTAGCGTTATGCGGATTTGGCGGTATTTTAAATTTGATAGCTTCGTTTAAATTTGCCCTTACTCCAACGCAAACGGCTTCGCCGACAAAACACTCAAGAGAAGCTTGCTCGCTCTTTACTCCTTTGATACCGCAATGCATGGCAAAATCGGTATGCGAGCCTGTATGAAGAGACATAGACAAATTTCCTGTGCAAAATCCGCTGTCTAAAATTTGCTCTACCAAAAACGCAGCGTCGCCCGGATAAATTTGAGTTTTGGAGCTTAAAATAGGACTTAAATCGATAATTTGCAAATTTTGCCTTTTGAAATTTTAAGAAGTGTAGCTAAAATTTCTTAAAATTTAAAAGAGGGGAATTTTGGCTTTGAAATTTTATCCCAAAGCCAAAATTTGTTTAGCCTAAGCGGGATTAATGTCCACAACCGCAGCCACAACCGCCGCTTGATTTGATAGCTTCAAAAACAGCGTCATAGTTTGGTTCATCTGCTATTTCAGGTACGATTTGCTTGTGAATGATAACTCCGTCTTTCACGACAAAAACCGCGCGAGCAAGCAAGCCTTTAAGCGCTCCTTCATCTATCAAAACACCGTATTTTTCGCCAAATTCCTTAGCTCTAAAGTCGCTTCCCACGCGTAAATTCTCTATGCCCTCAGTAGAGCAAAATCTACCCATAGCAAACGGAAGGTCAAGTGAGATAACGCTTAGTTTTATAGCGTTTTTGCCTGCCATTTTTTCGTTAAATTTGCGAGTTTCGGTTGCGCAAACTCCCGTATCAAGCGAAGGAACGGTAACTAAAATTTCGATTTTACCGCTATTGCCTCCCACTTTAAACTCGCTTAAATCATTTCCCGTAAGCGTAACTTCAGGAGCGCTTTGTCCTACAAATACCTCATCACCTCTTAAATTTACAGGCGAACCTTTGAAATTTACTTTTGCCATTTTTATCCTTTTGAACTGAAATATAACGCAAATATTACTATATTTTTACAAACAATTAACCCCAAACGGCTACAATTATAAATAAACAAGGAGTAAATATGAGCGAAAAAGAGATCTTAGAAAAACTGCAAGAAAAGCGCACTAAATGCGTGGTTTATACTCGCGTTATGGGATATCACAGACCGGTTGAGAGCTTTAATCTTGGCAAAAAAGGCGAACACAAAGAGCGAGTGAAATTTTGTGAGCGTGCAGAGTAAGCCGCTTCACTCCATTACCCCATTTACTACTCTTGACTTTCCCGACAAAACCGCTTGCATAGCGTGGTTTACAGGATGCAATATGCGCTGTGCTTACTGCTACAATACAACCGTAGTGCTTGGCGAAGGGTTTGTCGGAGAAGATGAATTTTTGCATTTCTTAGATAAACGCATCGGCAAACTAAGCGGAGTTGTGTTTAGCGGCGGAGAATGCACTATAAACGGTAGCTTTTTGCCTCTTGCAAGAGAAGTTAAAAAGCGCGGGTTTTTACTTAAAGTTGATACTAACGGCTCGAATTTAAAAGCTTTAAAAGTGGCTTTAAGCGAAAATTTGATCGATTATATCGCACTTGATTTTAAAGCTCCTAGAGATAAATTTCAAGAGGTTACAAAGTCAAATTTATATGAGAATTTCATCCAAACGCTTGATTTTTTAATTCTGATAAATTTTAAATTCGAAGTTCGCACGACCGTGCATGCGGATTTGCTTTGTGAAGATGACATTACAAATATGAGCAAAACACTGCATAATCACGGATACAATGGAGTTTATTATCTGCAAAAATTTCTAAATACAGGTGAAAATTTCGGAAATTTAACCGCTTCAAAAAATGATTTTGATATCAAAAAAATAGATTCAGACATAAAGATAGAGCTTAGAAATTTCGCTTGATAAAATAAACTCTATGGATAAATATGCAAATTTCCGCCAAAAGATTTATTTGCCGCCGATATGCTCTCTTATCTCAAGATAAGTTATGATATCCTTAAGCTCGGGTGTGTCGTTCAAAGCTTCTATTTTGACGTTGTATTCGCCTTTTGCAAGTTTTATCGTTATAAGTCTTTTGCTTCTTGCCATACTTCCGTTTGGAGCCTGAAAAGTCGAGTCGTTACCATAAGTAGAAAGATCAAAATCCTCATTTATATCGCTTGCTTTTTGGATGATATAATTTGCAAAATTCACATCATCTCCTCTTGCATACTCCCACTCGGTATCGCTATTTTTAGCAGGCTTTTTAATAGGCGTTATAACTAGCTTTAGCATTATTTTAGCGCCGGTGCAAACTTTTTTGTCTTCATCTGTTTTTCCGGTTGCTACATAAGAGTTATCGTCAATATTTCTTGCGTACATGCCCGCAAGCTTGTCTATAGAGTATTTTGTGCAAAGCCACTGATCAAATTTATCGCTTGTATATCCGGGGAAATTAGCTTCGCCGTCTTTATGCTCTTTTGCCTGTATATCGCGGTCTTGGGCATACACAAAGCCAAATCTATAAAATTTCTCCTCGCTTACGGTTAATTTAGTTTCAAAAAAATTTCCTATCATCGACATATCAACTACTTCATAAATGCCGTTTTTTGGGTCTTTAACATCAACTTCATTTGCCAAAACAGATACCGCGATCATAAAAGATAAAATTAAATTTTTCATATGTCCTCTTTATTATTTACTCACCGAGTAGTTTTTAACCTCGTAAAGCAAGAAATCATAAACTCTTTGCTGTATCAAAGTCTCTTCCTCATTTCCCGTCATAAGCCGTCTTAAGTGCTCAAAATCTATCTTTGAAGCATACCTTTTATGCGTTTTAATGGCTTGATCTATGCTTAAAAGCAGCGCATCAAGCGTCATATGATCTTTGCGTTTGACCTTGGCTACGTACTCTTTGGTAGTTTGGATTAAAACTGCTCGGCGATTTTCGTCATCGCAGTAAATTTCACCTGAAATTTCATATAAAATCGCAAAATCGTCTTCATCAGGATCAAGTCTAGCACCTATAATAGCGGCAAAAATTTTCGCACGAAATTCTAAAGATCTATGATGATATACAAAAAATTCTCTAAAAAACGACAAAAATTTAGATTTTATCCCAACTCCCATAAAATGCCTCAATTAGTTTTAAGTTATACTTTAGTAAAATTGCACTCGCCTCTTCTTAGACCTGTGCAATGCCTCTTTTGAGCACCGCTTCAGGGTGGGAACACAGCAGAGCACTTGAATTTGGTGTGTGCCGCAGTCATCTGAGAAGGGGTTTTAAAATTCCACTCCTCAGATTATCGCACAAATTTTTAAATTTTTACTTGCAAAAGAGAAAAATGCTCTTTAAATTCCTCGCAAATTTTAGCGAAATTCACACCATCCACGCTTGGCTTATTCTTAAAAAAACTATCCATATTGTTAAAGCCGTCAATCAGCTCTTTTGACTTCACGCCGTAGCTTATAGAAATCCCCGCCTCGATAAATGCCGCAAGCTTATCGCAGTGCTTAAGCGCCTTACCGTCGATTGCGTTAAATTTATCCTCATTTACATTGTCCATCGTACCTTCGTGATAGGCTGGCTTTTTCTCGCAAATTCTATTCTCAAACTCGTTTTTTACGAATTTTCCGTTTTGCTCTCTAATACCTAAAATGTAGCTAAACTCATCTCTAAAGCTATCAGGCACGAAAGGCAAAATTCGCTCGTCAATGAGCCTCATCTCATACTCCGTTATAATCTCATTTAGTCCTTCAACTCCGTATTTCACGGGGCTTATGATGTCCCTTGTAAGGCTTTCGGGAAGGTCGTGAAAAAGAGCGCAAAAGAAGTTATTTTCAAGCCTTTTTGCACAAGCTTTAACTTCAAGAGAATAAAAATAACTCAAAATCGCAACCACAAGCATATGCCCAAGTACGGCGGTTTCGGGAATTCGCGGAGTTTGAGCCCAGCGCTTTTGAAAGCGAAGCCTTCCGCTTAGATCCACAAGCTTGGCTAGCTTTTGATTCATCACTATTTTTCGCACTCCGATTAGCTCGTAATAGTCCTCAAGCTCCTCTTCGACCTTGCTTTTTAGCTCTTCTATATCGCTTAAAAACTGACTTGTTTGATATACGATAGAAAATTCCCAGCGAGTTGCAAGATAGCTTGCCGCCTTTAAGATAAGGCGCTCTTTGGCATGCTTTTTATCTTTTTTAAGCAGATAATTTCTAAGGCGTTCTAAAAATTTGCCTCCGTCGATGTCGCGAACCAAATTTTCAAGTATATTTAGAACCCAGCCGTTTATCTGTTCGCTCTTTTGCTTTTGTATCTGATGAAATACGTCAGGGCGGATATCGGTAACCACTACTCGCGCAAAAAACTCGAAAATTCCCGCTTCAATGGTATAGTTCATATCGACGTCACGTTCTAGTTTTGCTATGAAATAAGCGATTATGAATTTATGAGCCTGCTTATCAAGCTCAACTAAATTCGTCATCTTCGGATAGTCGTTCCAGCGCGATATGGAGGCGGCTTTAAAGATATGCTCGATCAAATTTGCATTTATCATCATTTATCTTTTTTAACCACTCTTGCACGTTTTTCGCCTAGAAATTCAGGCTTTTTAAAACCTTCTTTTTTAGCTCCTCGCTTATCGCTACTTCTTGAAGCGCTTTTAGCTCTTGAGCTTTTATCATCTTTGTTTCTATCGCGACTACCGTCTCTTTTGCTATCTCGTTTAGAAAAATCCTTAAAATCAGATCTTTTTTCTCTTTCAAAAGCAACTTCGGCAGTCTTTACAGGCTCAGGTATAGCCTCTTTTAAAACACTTTCGGAGCAAATTTCAATAACGGTATGAACGTTGCCGCGAGGGTTAAAGTCGCCTATAATCTTCATCCATTTTGGCTCAAGCTTTCTTTCAAGAACGGAATAAATTTCATTTATGCTGTCTTCGTGGCTTATATTTCTGTTCATAAAGCTATTTATATAAAGCTTGATCGCCTTTAATTCGACAACAAATTTTCCCGGAATATACTCAAGATAAATCGTCGCAAAATCAGGATAACCGCTCCTTGGGCAAAGACAACAAAACTCAGGTAAAGTAATCTTAATCTTATAATCTCTGTTTTGTTTATTTTCCCAAATTTCAAGATCACGCTCGACATCAAATTCCTTTAAAATTTTCTCACCGTATTTCATCTGCTCTTGCAAATTAACTTCATTAACTTCTTGCATACTTTTCCTTTAAATTTCTTTCGGTTTTTCTATATAAAAACCCTGCGCATAATCTGTATCATAAAGCTTAACAATGTCTAAAAATTCAGCCTTATCCACAAATCTAATAATTGATTTGATACCTAAATCCTCCACCGTAGCGTTTAAATTTCTAAAGATATTTTTAAATTTATCATCATCTAAATTTTTATTAAATTCGATGTCATAGATTATAAAATCAATCGGAAGATATTTTAGGTATTCAAAACCTGCGTTGTTACCGCCAAATTTATTTAAAGCAAATCTAAAGCCGAGGTTTTTATACTCGTTTATGATCTCTTTAAATCTGTTTATCTCATCATAAACAAGCTTTTCGCTAAATTCAAATATGATATTTTTAGGATCTATCTTTCCTTGATCTATAAAATCTTTTATAAATTTATTAAATTGTAAATTTCTAAGCGAAACTACCGAAACTTCGATGATACAGGCATCTTCATCCGTTACTTTTATCTCGCTAAATTTCTTAATAGAATTTATATCAAATAAAACTTCATAACCGTTTTTATTTGCTATATTTTGGGCTTTTTGCTTTGATATAAGGGCAAATTCCTCGGTATAAATTTTAACCAAAAGACTCTTTAAATTTTTACTATCTTTTAAATCTTTTACAAGCTGAGTTTGAAAGGTAAAATTCCTATCTAATATAGATTTACAAACCGAGCTTTCAAATTCATCTGTTATGGCAAATTTAGCATTTTCTTCGGAGCTTAATTTTTCGGTTAAAACCGAAATTGACTTATCTAAACTTTTAGAATAATTTATATTAACAAGCTCAAATTTGATTTTTAACTCTATATCATCGATTCCGTCAGCTAAGATGCTCTTTTCAAAAACGTTTAAAAAATGAAGCAATTGCGAGCTTCTAGCGATGCAAAATATCAAAAAGCTATCATTTGAGTATCTACCTATTAAAATCTCTTTGGATATGTTTTTTTCTAAAAAAATTTCAAGCTTTTTAATCAGTTTTTTAAGCAACAAATCACTACTTTCAAAACTATATCTTTCATTTAGATCATCTAAATTCCTAATTTTAAGCATTACGATATTACCGTCTTGTCTGTGTTTAAATTTACTCATTTTTTTTGAAAGCAAATTTAAAATTTCAGCCCTGTTAAAAGAGCCCGTAACGCTATCAAGCACGCTTACTTTAAAGCTTTTATATATCATATAAACCGTATAATAAACCAAACACAAGCTTAAAATTGCAAGCAGAATTATCTCATCATTGTCTAATTTAATATTGTCATTTCTTATAAAAATAAATAAAAAAACACCGGTAGTAATAATAAAAGGAAATGAGATCTCAAGAGCTAATGAAAACCGCCTTGATCTCTCACTAAGTTCAGATCTTAACATCACACATCCAGGTGTTTAACGTCTTTTGCGTGCTCTTGTATATAATTTCTTCTTGGCTCTACCTCATCGCCCATAAAGAGATTAAATGTATCGCTGGCACTCATCGCATCATTTATGTTTATTTGTAACAAGCGGCGATTTTCAGGATTCATCGTAGTCTCCCAAAGCTGATCGGGATTCATCTCACCAAGACCTTTATAACGCTGTATATAAGCACCTTTTTTAGCGTTTTTCTCGACTTCATCAAGAATTTCAATCACATCTTTACTAAAGCTGAATTCGCGATCTTTTATCTTTTGATTTATATAAAGTGCCTCTTCGTAAAGTGGATTTGTAAATAAATTTTCATTTACGACAAGCTCTTCAAGACCGCTTTCAGTCTGGACATAGATGCGAATTTCATCTTCATTTATGTATGAATTTAGGATATTGTATCCTTCATTTTCAAGGTATATTTTTAAAATTTCAAAAATTTCATTGTAATTTTTAGAAACTATATCAGGATTTTCTATCATATATCTAATCGCACTTAACACGTTAAATCGCTTCTCAAGCTCTTTTAACACGCTTCTATAAGCGGCTACTATTTTAAGAAAATCAATCAAATCCTTATTTCCGATTCCTTCAAATTCCACCCCTTCAATTCCCGTTTCGATCAAAAATTCATTCAAAGCCTTTTCATCTTTAAGATAAATTTCCTTTTTACCTTTTTTATATCGGTAAAGTGGTGGTTGAGCCAAATAGATGTAGCCGTTTTCAACTACAGGATTTAAAAATCTAAAGAAAAATGTTAAAAGTAGAGTTTGGATATGGCTTCCGTCAACATCGGCATCAGTCATTATGATTATCTTATGATAGCGAAGTTTTTCGGCATCAAATTCATCTCCGATACCGCATCCCAAAGCCGTTATCATATTTTTAATTTCGTCTGATTTTAAAATTTTATCAAGTCTTGATTTTTCAACGTTTAAAATTTTACCTTTAAGAGGTAAAATCGCCTGAAAAACTCTATCGCGACCCTGTTTTGCAGAGCCTCCCGCAGAGTCGCCCTCAACTAAGTAAAGCTCACTTATACTTGCATCCTTACTTTGACAGTCAGACAATTTTCCCGGCAAAGTTCCTACGCTAAGTCCTTCTTTTTTACGAGTTAAATCTCTTGCTTTTTTTGCGGCCTCTCTTCCTCGAGCCGCCATTAAAGCCTTATTCATTATGGCTTTTGCTTCGATAGGATTTTCTTCAAAATACTTAACCAAAACTTCAAAAGTCATCTTTTGAACGATAGGTTTTACATAGTTTGAACCAAGTTTTCCCTTAGTTTGACCCTCAAATTGCGGCTCAGGAACTTTAACGCTTACAACTGCGATAAGTCCTTCTCTGATGTCATCGCCCGTTATTTTTGTATCTTTTTCACGCACGGAAGCGTTTGCTGCGATGTAGTTTGTTATCGCTCTAGTTAGACCCGCACGAAAACCGGCTTCGTGAGTTCCGCCGTCAGGAGTTTTGATATTATTTACGAAACTTAGTAAATTTTCGCTATATGTTTCGTTATACATCAAAGCAAAATCAACTATCACATCCTCTTCACCACCGCTAAATGATACGGCTTTGCTAACCGGATTTGATCTGTTCATATCGGTTACGAAGCTTTCAAGTCCGCCTTCAAAGTGATAGCTTTCGCTTCTTCCGGTTCGTTGATCTTTAAAATTTATAGTTATTTTTGGATTTAAGTATGCAAGTTCGCGAAATCTCTTAGTCAAAATTTCATCGTCAAATTCCGTTACTTCAAATATACTGTCATCAGGCCAAAATTCAACCATAGTTCCGGTTCTATTTGTAGTTTTTATGATCTCCATTTCGCTTGTTGGAATTCCTTTTGCAAATTCTTGTCTATGAAGATTTCCGTCACGCTTAATATTTACAACCAATTTTTTTGAAAGCGCATTTACTACAGATACACCGACACCGTGAAGACCGCCTGAAACTTTATAAGTGTCTTTATCAAATTTACCACCTGCGTGAAGCACGGTTAGTACAACAGTCGCAGCCGAAATTTTCTCGGTAGGGTGCATATCTACAGGAATTCCACGACCGTTATCGCTAATTATAGCCGAGCCTTCGTTTGTAATTTCAATATTTATCGTATCACAATACCCTGCCATCGCCTCATCGATAGAGTTATCCACAACTTCATAAATCATATGATGAAGTCCGTTTATATGAGTATCTCCGATATACATTCCCGGGCGTTTTCTAACGGCTTCTAAACCCTTTAAAACTTTAATATTTTCTGCGCCGTAATTTTTTTCCATAAAATAACCTTAATTATAAATTTATTGGCATTATTATCGTTTTTAGCTCATTTGAACTAACAGTAAATGCCAAATTTGAGTCGTTAAAACCAAGCTCAAAGCTATCTTCTTCGATATTTGTTAAAAAGTCTATCAGGTATCTATTTCTAACGCCTACGAAAAATTCCTCGTCAAGTCCTGTTTGAAAATCAATCACAGTTCTAGCCTCTGAATTATCTTCGATAATACTTTCAAAAGTTATAGTTTGAGGAGCGAAAATTATCTTCATACTATCTGATAAAATTGATATAGTTTTAATCCCCTCTATCATCTTATCTCTGCTTAGTTTTAGTCTTTTTTTAATTTCTTTTGGAATTACCCTATCGTAATCAGGGAATTTTCCGTTTATAAGTTTTGTGAAAAACTCAAAATTTGCACTTTGAGCTATCAAAATGTTTTCATCGTAATAAATCTCTATCTTATCGTAAAAAAGTTTTTGAATTTCGCTTATTGCTTTTTTTGGAATTATAAGCGAAAATTCACTTTGAGTCGGAGTTTCAAATTTAAATACACTTAGTCTTTTAGTATCTGTTCCTACGATATTTATGTAGTTTTGCTTAATGTCTATAAGAGCTCCGTTTAGCTCGAATTTCGGATTATTCGTATCTATACTAGGAAATATCTTTTTAAGGCTTCTTCCAAGCATTATAGCGTCTATATCAAATCTATTTTTACCATCTATAGTTGGGAATTTAGGAAAATCTTCAAATTTATACATAGGAAGTTTGTATTTTGAGTTTTTTTGTTTTATATAAAGGTAGTTATTTACCGTTTCAAGAGTTACTTCTTCGTCTTTTAGGCTTCTTATTATGTCAAGCAGTTTTTTTCCGTTTGCGGTAGCATTTCCTTCATCTAAAATTTTAACATTTGTAAGTTTGTATGCAAGTCCTATCTCGTGATCTGTTGCTTTGATGTTTAAAATACCATCTTTAGCGCAGATATATATGTGAGATGTTATAGCACTTAAATCCTTTTTTTCCAAGTAAGGATTTGTGTTTGTAACTATGCTTTCAAGAGCATTTTTGTTAATTATCGCCTTCATAGTTTTCTTCCTTTATTTTTTAAATTTCTTTTAGTATCAGTAGTAGGTATCATGAATATGTGAAAAACGTTTTTAAATCTTGAAATTTCAGCTTTTAGATAGTTAAAAACTAAATTTGATTTTTCACATTTATTCACATAATTCATCTTAAATTTTTATCCCTTTGTCAAAATTTTGTTTTTAATCTCTTCAACTTTTATCTTAAAATACTCATCTTCATTTATCATTTCATTTATCTTTTTGATATTGTGACTAACTGCCGAGTGATCTTTCATGTTAAAATAACTTGCTATTTGAGGCATCGAATTTGGAGTTAAATTTTTAGCTAGATATATTACGATTCGCCTTGCTTCAACGATGTTTTTAACTCGTGATTTACTCTTTATCTCGCTTGGTTTTATATTTAGCTCTTTGCTTACTATTTCGATTATGCTTTCTAAATTTATATTTTCACGCTTCTCTTTTATCTGATCTCTTAAGATATTTTTAGCAAATTCAAGGCTTATTTCCTGTCTCATAAGTGTGGCATAAGCGTTTAAATTTATGATTGCACTTTCGATTTCACGAATATTATCGCCCATATTTGTTGCGATATATTCGATCACGTCTTTAGTCAGATAAATTTTATCAAATTCGCATTTTTTCTTAATAATGGCTATCTTAGTATCAAGTTCAGGCGGAGTGATATCGGCTATTATTCCCCATTCAAAGCGGGTTCTAAGTCTATCTTCAAAGCCTTTTAGGTGTTTTGGCTGGCGGTCTGAAGTCATGACGATCTGACCGTTTTTTGAGTGAAGTTCGTTAAAAGTGTGAAAAAACTCTTCTTGAATTTTATCCGTTTTACCTAAAAACTGCACATCATCGATAAGTAAAACATCGCAGTTTCGGTATTTTTCACGAAATCTTTGCATTGAGTGGTTGTTGATATGGTATGTAAAATCCGTGATAAACTGCTCACTTGTGATACAAATCACCACTTTTCCGTTATTTAAACAAAAATTTCCTACAGATTGAAGCAGGTGTGTTTTACCAAGACCTGTCGGACCGTAGATAAATAGCGGATTATAAGCTTTTCCAAGTTGCTCGGCTGCGGTTTTTGACGTGATGTAGGCGTATTGATTTGAGTCGCCCACGACGAAATTTTCAAATGTATAGCTTGGATTTAACAGACTGCTTTGAGCTTTTATCTGATTTACATCTACTTTAGCAACTCTGCTTTGGGTTTTACTCTTTTGAGAAGTGATGTTTATATGCGGTTTTGCACCTGTTTTTACTTCAAAAAGATGAGCTATTTTGTCTGAGTATTTTGTCTGGATAAATTTAGCTATTAGTTCATTTGGAGCGTTAAATACCATAACTTCGGAGTTTGAAGCTTTTTCGTTAAATTTAAGCTGCTTTATATAACACTCGTATTCGGATTTTAAAATTTCGTGTCCAAGTAGCTCTAAAACCTCGTTTGCAAGCAA